>NZ_SLTL01000017.1:0-110575 GCF_014858585.1 Paenibacillus sp. 23TSA30-6
TAAGGCCCGTTGGTCAAGCGGTTAAGACACCTCCCTTTCACGGAGGTAACAGGGGTTCGATTCCCCTACGGGTCATAGTATGGAGGCTTAGCTCAGCTGGGAGAGCATCTGCCTTACAAGCAGAGGGTCGGGGGTTCGAACCCCTCAGCCTCCACCATTTATGTTATACAAGTATTCCCTTTTAATGTCGCGGGGTGGAGCAGTTCGGTAGCTCGTCGGGCTCATAACCCGAAGGTCACAGGTTCAAATCCTGTCCCCGCAATTGATTTTCCTTAGGATTATCTATGGAACTGTGGTGTAGAGGCCTAACATGCCTGCCTGTCACGCAGGAGATCGCGGGTTCGAATCCCGTCAGTTCCGCCATTTTATAAAATATATAACTGGCATTTTTGTGTATTCTACATATAATGTGGGTTTGTATATTACAGATATAAAACAATATATGGCTCGGTAGCTCAGTCGGTAGAGCAGAGGACTGAAAATCCTCGTGTCGGCGGTTCGATTCCGTCCCGAGCCACCTTTCAAGTGGGAATGAGTAATGTGCCGGTGTAGCTCAACTGGTAGAGCAACTGACTTGTAATCAGTAGGTTGGGGGTTCAAGTCCTCTCGCCGGCACCATTTTTGGAGGATTAGCGAAGTGGCCAAACGCATCAGACTGTAAATCTGCTCCCTTACGGGTTCGGTGGTTCGAATCCATCATCCTCCACCAGTCTTTTCATAATCATTATGGCGGTCGTGGCGAAGTGGTTAACGCACCGGACTGTGACTCCGGCATTCGTGGGTTCAAGCCCCATCGGCCGCCCTTTATTTTCATTTAATGGGGATTAGCCAAGCGGTAAGGCAACGGACTTTGACTCCGTCATGCATAGGTTCAAATCCTATATCCCCAGCCATTAAGAGCCATTAGCTCAGCTGGTAGAGCACCTGACTTTTAATCAGGGTGTCGAAGGTTCGAATCCTTCATGGCTCACCATTTATATTTATTTTGCGGTCGTGGCGGAATTGGCAGACGCGCACGGTTCAGGTCCGTGTGGGCTAACCCCCGTGGAGGTTCGAGTCCTCTCGACCGCACCATATTTTGCGGACGTGGCTCAGCGGTAGAGCATCGCCTTGCCAAGGCGAGGGTCGCGGGTTCGATTCCCGTCGTCCGCTCCATTATCCATTCGGCGCCATAGCCAAGTGGTAAGGTAAAGCTCTGCAAAAGCTTCACTCCCCAGTTCAAATCTGGGTGGCGCCTTTACTGCTTATTATGGATTACATTTTGCGCCCTTAGCTCAGCTGGATAGAGCGTTTGACTACGAATCAAAAGGCCGGGAGTTCGAATCTCTCAGGGCGCGCCATTTTCTTGAAAATGTATAATATCGGGATGTAGCTCAGCTTGGTAGAGCACCTGGTTTGGGACCAGGGGGTCGCATGTTCAAATCGTGTCATCCCGATACTGATTTGCGGGTGTAGTTCAATGGTAGAACTTCAGCCTTCCAAGCTGATAGCGTGGGTTCGATTCCCATCACCCGCTTTTTGCTATAGCGGATTCTTGTTGCCTCAGTGGTGACACCTTATAAATAAAGAGAGCCTGTCTGGGGACAGCGCTCTCTCTTTTTTTTGTTTATTTATGCGGCTATATCTTTACACAGGAAGGGACAGTTGGATGGAGGTCCCATGTTCCGGTGCAGAGGTTACGCTGATCCATCCTCCTACGCCCCTGGCTCGTTCCTCCATGCTGAACAGTCCCACGCCTTTCCCTTGAGATTGCTCAGAGAATCCGATACCCTCATCCCAAATGGTCACTTGTATGACCTCACCCTGATCCTCTACGTCGACATGTGCCTCTGCTACGTCTGCATATTTGGCTACATTCGTTAATGCCTCCTGTACAATCCGATAAATTGCTATTTCCTTGCGAATATCAAGGCGTTTACGTAGAGTGCATTGAAAATGCACCTCAATCCCGTAATGAGAACAGAAGTTTTCAATATAGGTCCGTATGGCTGGTACGATGCCCAAATCATCCAGAACTGAGGGGCGAAGTTCCCATGCCAGTCCGCGGACATCCTTAATAATGTCAGTCACCTGTGAACGCAGCTTTTCCAGAGCAGGGCTAGGCTGTTCGGCAAGCTGACTATCCAGTTGAATAATCAGCGCAAACAAGCTTTGCCCAATTCCATCATGCAGCTCTCTTGAGAAACGCTTGCGCTCTTCCTCCTGTATTTGCATCACTTGCGTCATCATCGTCTGCAGCTCAGCTTCTACTTTTTTAAGTTTGGTTACCTCATTACGGATCGCCAAATACTGATAGGGCTTACCTTCTTCGTCCATGAACGGAACGATGGTGGTATTCACCCAATAGTAGGTGTTGTCTTTGGCTCGATTACGTATTTCTCCCTGCCATACCTCGCCTGAGCGAATTATGGTCCACAGGTTTTTCATAAAGGCAGAAGTATGATAGCCCGAATTAATGAGGCGATGATCCCGACCGATCAGTTCTTCCCGACTGTATTGCGAAATCTCGCAGAACTTGTCGTTAACGTACTGAATAATGCCGCGGTGATCGGTCAAAGCAACGATAGAAGACGTATCCAACGCGAATTTCAGATTGGATAACTGGTGGAGTGAGTTACGCAGTGCATGGAGAAAAGGGGATTCCGGTATATGCGCTTCCAAATCATCCAGCAGCTTATCGGCTGACTCGCCAAAAGCATGCTGGAGCAAAGGATTAGAAGGTTCATTCATAATGCAGCAGCCCCTTTTTTAGTGCAAATTTGACCAGCTCGGGCCGTGTTTTCAGGTTAAGCTTCTCCATCAGATTACTTTTGTGGGACTCCACGGTTTTAACGCTGATCACCAGGCGCTCGGCAATTTCCTTGTTCGCGTATCCCTTGGCTACCCACGAGAGAATTTCCTTTTCCCGTTCAGAAAGGGACTCATACGGGCCGGCTATGCCTTCCTTCTTGATCTTATCCAGATATTCACTCATCAGCCGTTTGGTTGCATTCGGGTACAGATAGGCGCTACCTTCGGCGACAGACTGAATGGCAGCAAGTAATTCCTCGTGAGGTGCGCTTTTTAAAATATATCCGGAGGCTCCGGCCTGAATGGCCCGAAACAGATATTCTTCATCGTCATGCATCGTTAAAATAAGCACTTCTGTATCAGGCAACTGTTTTTTCAATTCAGTGGTTGCCGTAAGACCATCTTTGCCAGGTGGCATACTAAAATCCATGAGTACGACATGGGGCTGTAGCTCGATCGCCTTGCGAATCGCTTCATCCCCATCCGCTGCATCTCCTACCACCTTAATACCGTGTTTGCCGTCCAATAGGGCCATGAGGCCGGAACGTACGACAACATGGTCATCCACTACAAGTATACGAATCAATTTGTCATCCCCTCGAACGGTAGAACCGTACGTTTTGTTATCATCATATCAAATTTAAGGGATTCCAATCAACATAGACAGTTAGGTACAGTTATATGATCTCATAGAATAAGAGTGTGGGCACATAGCTGACCAAGCTGCTCGGCCACTTTTGTGGCCCCTGCGACGTCGGAATCGGTGAACACTTTCACATCACGATTACCGAGAAGCAATACACCGTTCGGCAGATCCCCTGTGCTGGAAAAGGGAATAGCCACAGCAGAGTGAAGCTGTTCCGCCAGCATCAGCGCACATTCCTGACGTAAACGGATGCTGCCGGAGAGCATAGCGCTTACGGTCACGGTACGCCCCAGACGAACAGCCATCCCGGCAATACCATGCCCTACCTTAAAAGAAATACGCCGATAGCGTTCGCTGCGGCTGCCAGAGGCATAATACCATTGCAACACACCGCCCGGCTTGGACATGAGCGCAAGTGCTGTGAGATCACCATAGATACGATCTCTCAACTGATCCAGTGTTTTGCGCATTTCATCCGTTATTTCTAGCATAGAAGACACATCCTTTTTCGTAACAAAACTGTAGCTCTAACTTATTGTAGTTCCAGCAGTTACAAAAGTAAGTCAGGGAACCCCCTGATCTATAGGTACAGGAAACACTGACTTTTGAACAGGCGGGGCAAGGAGTTGGAGGGAAGCCGATAAATTAGGCTCTGCTTGATGGCGGGAGTGATATTTATCACAGCGAATCAGGGAGTAGGGAGGTATAAAATCAGGTGTTCTCCTGATAACAACTGATGCGTCAAAACATTATGATATAGATATCAGGTAAACACGAGGAGGACGCTAACATGCAAGCCACTTGTACGGAACGGTTTGGGGATAAGGTGGAACGCACGGGAATTCAGCTTTTTTTGACGGAGGAACATTTTGGGCTGCTGAAGGATATCATGTCCTGGAAAAAGGTAAAGGCGGGTATTAAGCTTTTTAGAGAGGGAGAAGAATCGGAGCAGCTTTATTATATACATTCGGGCCATGTTAAGCTTCGCAAGTCGACAGAAGACGGAAAAGAATTGATTTTGACCATTCAGCATCAAGGCGACTTAATCGGGGAGTTCAGCGGGATAGATGGAGAAGAGTATAGCTGCACCGCAGAAACAGCCGATGCCTGTGAGCTGGGCGTGGTGCGTGTTCAGGATCTGGAATCGCTTCTGTCCAAAAATGGAGCAATGGGGCTCCAATTCATTCAGTGGATGGCTATGAAGCAACGGATTATGCAATCGCGGTTTCGGGATTTGCTGCTGTATGGTAAAGCAGGAGCATTGGCCTCTACGCTGATCCGGGCGAGCAATACATGCGGTGTAGCGGTGAAGGATGGCATTTTACTGAATATGAAGCTGAGTCACTCCGAGTTGGGTGAAATGATTGGAGCGACACGGGAGAGTGTGAATCGGATGCTAAGCTCGTTGAAGGAGCAGGGGACGCTTGATACGCGGGATGGAAAAATAGTCATTCACGATCTTAAGGTGCTGCGTATGATGTGCTGCTGCCCTTCGTACGGCCAATGTGCGCATGAAATCTGCCGACTCTAAAAAATATGAACATAAATAAGGCGGAGTCCCTGAGGACCCGCCTTGATTTACGTCTTCTGACGCACCTGTACTTATACATCAGCATTTTGCATAATTCGATTCCGAACGCTTAAAAGTACAATATATAGACGAACTAAACCATTTCGATCTTTATATTGCTGATTTGAAGAGACGATTATTGATCTATTTCAACCTGTTCTGTCTGGAGGACACTTAAGGCTTGAAGTTTACGTGTAATTTCCTTTTGCCACTTTATATCTCCGACTTGTACCGCAAGATTGAGAAGATCCAAATAATCATCAATATGCAGGGATGTTCTACTAAAAGCTTCTTTCACTGCGGTTCTGCCTCCTTTGGGGTACATGTATATTTGTTTTTTTAATAATGAGAATCATTATCAAAGAATGAGCTTATTCATATTATGCCTGTGTTCGAGATAAATTGCAAGTTATGATATGAATGAATTTTGAAGTGCACGAATGAGGGCTTGAAAAAGCAAACCCTTCTCCTTAAGTTCACACATTGTTCACTTCTTTTCTATAGAACATAATGAAAAGAACAAGCGGGCATTGAGTGTTCACCGACAGGGACAATTCGCGCAATGCTTCAACAAGAGGAGGAAAAGGATAATGGGCAGAACAAAAATGAAAGCGTTCTCTATTTTGGTGGCGAGCGCCTTGGCATTGACGCTGACAGCTTGTAATAACGGACAGAGCGAAAGTCCGGGAAACTCAGGAAGCAAGGGTGGAGACGCTGCAAGTAAAGAAGTGACGATCACCTTCCAGAACATTAATCCTGATCCTAGCACTCCTTCATACAAAATGATAAAGCAAATTGTAAGTCAATATGAGCAGAATCATCCGAATGTCAAAATTGAGCTGGATTCGCTGAATACAGATCAACAAAAGCTAAAGCTCAAAACACAGGCGGCGGCGAAGGAAGTTCCGGATATTACGATTGTAAACCCGGCCGCACAAATGAAGCCCTTCGTGGATGCCGGGTTACTGGCTCCCCTGAACGATGTGGCAGATAAAGATGGCTTAAAAGATACATTTCAGGATGGACTGCTCGATTATTATAGCTTCGATGATAAGTTGTACGCTTTTCCGGACGGTAACAATATAGAAGTGGTGTTTTACAATAAGGAGCTGTTCGAGCAGGCGGGAATTCAAAAGCTGCCGACCACCTTTGATGAGCTGATTACGGCGGTCAAGGCGCTGAAGGCAAAGGGGATTACCCCGATTGCGATTGGGGAAAAGGATTCGTGGACCGGATCACTCCTTTTCATGAATATTTTGCTGCGTACGAATGAAGGGCCGAATTTCCTCAAAGATGTGCTGGACGGCAAAAAGACGTTTAATGATCCAGCCTTTGTGGAAGCAGTTGATGCATTTCAGGAACTGGTGCAGGCAGGGGCTTTCCCTGATGGAGCTACATCCATTGACTATAATGCGGGCGGTAATATTTTTAAAACAGGAAAAGCTGCGATGTATATCATGGGCACATGGGAAACAGGGTCTATTGATGCTTCTTCGGTAGCAGGCAAGGTGGGTGCGTTCCAATTCCCTACGGTGAATGGCAAGGGAGATGTGAATGAGTATGTGATTGCGCCGGGCAGTGCGTTTGCAGTATCGGCGAACAGTGAGCATTTGCAGGAGACGAAGGATTTTCTGCACTATTTTATTACAGAGATGCCCAAGATCCAGTTTGATCTGAAAAATGCGATTGGCAGCGGTCAGAAAATGAAAGGCGATCTGAAGGAGGCGGGCTACTCCGAGCTGGCCATTAACCTTAATGAGCTATTCAAAAATGTGAAGGGCGGCGACCTCGCTTTTGATAATACGATGAATCCGGCTATTGCGCAGGCGCATCTGAGCAGTATTCAAAATCTATTCGTGCAGAAAGAAGACTCTGCACAAGTTGCCAAGGAGCACCAGAGCGCTTTTGAAGCGAACAAATAGTTGCAGCTCAACAGGAGAGGGGCGCATTAGTTCCTTCCCTGATTTGAGATAAACATGAGCTGCGCATCCTTAGAAGAAGTTCAGAAAAAACACAAAGGAGATTGGAGCATGAATGTACTGAAGGTGCCGGCACGCACCATTGCCGTTTTCGTGCTGCCCTGCCTGCTGCTGTACACCTGTATGGTGTTTGTTCCGATTCTGGTGTCGGTGTACTGTGGACTGCTGGATTGGAACGGGATATCTGAGGCGAAGTTTGTGGGGCTGGCGAATTTCGAGCGAATTTTTACAGCCGATCCGGTGTTCTGGCCGTCTGTGAAGCGGACGATGATGTTCGCTGTGTTTTCCATGCTGGAAATTCCGTTCTGTCTGCTGCTGGCTATTTTGCTCAATCGCTATGTGCGTAAGGCGAATACGCTGGTTACGATGTATTTTCTGCCGGTCATTTTGTCAGTAGTTATTATCGGGCAACTGTGGAAAACGATCTATAATCCGGCCTCAATGGGTGGGATGCTGAACGGTATTTTGATGTCGGTCGGGCTGGAAAGCTGGACACGCTCATGGCTGACAGAACCGCAGATTGCCATGTACGCGCTCTATTTTGTGTCGTTGTGGCAGTATTTTGGCTATCATTTGCTGATTCAGTTTACCGGGGTGCAAAATATTCCGAATGAGTTGTACGAGGCAGCCAAAATGGATGGAGCTGAGGGTTTTAAAGCAGACCGTTATATTACGCTGCCGCTCATTGTGCCTATTTTCAAAATATCAATGGTATTGGCCTTTATTGGTTCTCTGCAATCGTTTGATCTGATCTGGGTGATGACGGGTGGAGGGCCTGCTCATGCAACGGATACGGTATCCACATATATGTACAACATGTCCTTTTTGTCTATGAAATATGGATATGGCAGCGCATTGGCTTCGTTTCTCGTCATTATCTGTTTGTCATTTACAATTGTGATAAATTTTGTTTTCAAACGAATCGAAAATAAGGTAAGCTAAAGGGGATGAAGCTGTGAACACCATGAAGAAAACAATGGTCTTTTCCTTGCTGGCGGTTTTGATCGTCACGCAGCTGTATCCACTCTTCTGGCTGCTGACCTATTCGTTGAAGACGAATGAAGAGATTTTGAGCGCAAGCTTCTTTGCACTCCCTCAAGTGCCCCAGTGGCACAACTATCAGGAAGCTTATGAATCAGGGAGCTACTTGCGTTATTTAGGAAACAGTGTGCTGGTGACCGGGGTTACGATGATTTTCGTCATTTTATTAAGCTCGATGACTGCTTATGCGATTACACGTTTTCGTTGGCGCTTCGGGGCTGTTGTGCTGACCTTGTTTCTGATTGGGATGATGATCCCGATGCAAGCTACACTGTTGCCGCTGATGGTGATGTTCAAAAACATCAACATTCTCAATACGTATTTCTCGCTAATTTTACCCTACATTGCTTTTCAGACACCGATTGCGGTTTTCATCCTGTCCGGCTTTATGCGGTCCATTCCCCACGAGATTGAAGAATCCGCTTACATTGATGGAGCGAGCATTTATCGTATTTTCCGCAGTGTGATCTTACCCATCTCGATTCCGCCGATGATGACGGTGTGTATTTTGACCTTTATTAATATCTGGAATGAATACATTATGGCTGCCACCTTTATCTCGTCAGAGAAGCTCAAAACACTCCCTTTCGGCGTCTATACATTCGTCAGTCAGTATTCTGTGAACTACGGCAATATTGGCGCTTTTCTGGTCATGGGGGCCTTACCGGTCATTATTATTTATTTTGTCCTGTCCGAAAAGATTACCAAGGGCATGGTAGCGGGGGCGGTTAAAGGGTAGGCGAGCGATTCGAAAGGAGCGCACGGAGGTATGATGCGCCGTTTTCAGTCTATTCACCACCGCTTGTTTATTCTATTCCTGTTGAGCATGTCTGGTATTGTGCTGGCGATCAGTTTGTTATTTTATAACCGTACTACAGTGCAGTTCCATGATAAGGTCAGTGAGCTGGCTCGTAAAAATGTTTCCCAAACGGCAGGACTGTTCGAATTGCTGCTCAGCAGCTATAACAGTCTGTCCAAATCGATCAGCAACAATATGGATTTGGTTCGTCTGCTAACGACGGATACCAGTGATTTACCCGCCGTCAATTACATCAATGAACGTACAATTACCAATATTCTGGGAGCTATCTATTATTCGCGGGAGGACCTGATTGGCATTCATGTCATCACAGACACAGGCAAGGTATACAACTACGGTAATTATATGAATGTTATTGATACCGATTACGAACACACTGAATGGTATAAGGAAATTCGAAAGTCAGCGGGCAAAATTGCATGGCTGGGCGTTTATCCTCACTCTGTCATTGACCAGGTGGAAACCAGACCGGTGTTTGCGTTCGGGCGCCAGCTCTATGATCTGGATGAGCATAAGCCGATTGGTATCGTCCTGTTTGAAGCTGAACCGCGCTCGGTTCTGTCCGCCCTCCACAATTTGCGGCTGGGTACCAATAGTCAGGTATATCTGGTAGGCAATGAAAATCGGATTGTGTCGGCTACTTCCTCTGAACCGCCACCAGATCTGCAAAGTCTGGAGCAGCAGGTACCGGAGGATGATGTCATTGTAAATCGGAGTAATGAGAAGGTTGTAATCGCTTCCAAGTTGCCGTTTGCCGATTGGTCGGTCATTAGTGTGACACCCAGCGGGGATTTGAACGTGGAACTGGTGCAAAATCAAAGGTATTTGCTCATCGTGGTGCCTGTGCTCATTATTTTATCCGCGCTGATTGCGTCCATCGTCTCCAGACGTATTTCGCTTCCGCTGAAGCGGGTCATTCGGGAAATGAAACGGGTAGAGACGGGGAATTTCCGCCATACGTTGGAGATTGAATCGTATGAGGAAATCAACCAATTGGCGACATCCTTCAACCATATGGTAAGACGGATTGCCGAACTGATCGAACTGGTTCGCATATCATCGGTCAGTGAAAAAAATGCCGAGCTGCACGCGCTCCAGACGCAGGTCAATCCGCATTTTCTGTATAATACGCTGGATATGATCTATTGGATGCTGGATGAAAAGGGGCAGGATCAGCTCGGGGAAGTGGTGCTTTCCTTATCCCATATGTTCCGCTACAGCAGTCATTGGGAGGAAGGGACCGATGTCAGCCTGCGCGAAGAAGTGGAGCAGATCGGGCATTACCTTACGATTATTCAGGCACGACTGGAAGGCAGGGTATCCGTAGACATCAGTATTGATGAGCGCTGGATGGATATCCGCTTGCCGAAAATGACCTTACAGCCGTTAATTGAAAATGCAGTGAAGCACGGATTGGAGCCTCTTCATGCGGATACAGGTGGCAAGCTGTTCGTCAGAGCGGAGGAATATGAGGGTGTATTGAGCCTGCACATCATCGACAACGGTGCAGGGATGGAGTACGAACGATGGGAGGTGGTTCAGGTTGCTTTGGCAGAACCCGGCAAGCAGGCGGGCAGCGGGCAGGCGGGAGGCATCGGCCTGCAAAACCTAAATTTACGGCTACGGCACATGTTCGGAGAAGAGTACGGCCTACGGATTTCCAGCGCACCTGGGGCCGGAACGACAGCCACTGTAAGTGTGCCTCTGCCACTGAAGGAGGAGAAACATGAATATTCTGATAGCTGACGATGAAAGTATGATTCGGCAGGGGATTCGGCGCACCATTGGCCAGGCACTGCCAACCTGCGGCATTCATCTCGCTGCTTCCACCGAGGAAGCAGCAGGCATTCTGGCGGAGCATCCCGTGGATATTGTATTAACTGATATCCTAATGCCCGGTATGGATGGTCTGGAATTCATGCGCATTTCCAAGCGAAAGCATCCTCATCTACAGTGGGTCGTCATCTCGGCCCATTCCGACTTCCAATACGCGCAAAGAGCAGTGAAGCTGGGTGCCAAAGACTATTTGTTAAAGCCAATCGGCAAAAGAAAGCTGCTGGAATGCATTGAAGTGCTGGCAGCCGAAGCGCTTGTCGCTTCGCAGCAGGCCAACGAGGGCAGGCTTCTCAAATCCAATATGGTCTATTTGCGTGAGGCTGTTTTTCAACGCTATGCACTTGGACTGGACACGGGAAAACTGGATATACAGCCTTTTATCGAAAATTACCCGGAGTTTTACCTCTTCATGGTTCGCATGGAACCTGATCATAAGCAGACGCATCTGGAGCATTTTATGATTGAAAACGTACTGTCCGAGCTTGTTGAGGCGGGGGGCAGCGGTTTTGTCGTCAGTCTCGACCGCCACAGCCTGCTGGGCATTGCACGACTGCGGGATGAAGCAGAGGCCGCACGGCTGGAGACGTTACTCGAATCCCACTTGAAGCGTTATGTGAGGGTACCGTTACAAATTACGCGTTCGGGGGTTCACCACAATTTTGCATCCATTCCCGAAGAAGTGGCACGGCTAAGACGAACGCCCGAGGAGATTGCGGCGGCGGCAGTGGACGCGGGAGAATGTCTGCGAAAAGGCATGCATACGGTGGATGTGGCGCTGCAATATATCCGGGCCCATTTTACCGAGGAATTGTCGCTGGAGAAGGTAGCTTCGGTTGTCTTTTTGAATCCGGTGTATTTCAGCCAGTTGTTCAAGCAAAAAACCGGACAAGGCTATAAGGATTACGTTATTTGCTTACGAATGGAGGAAGCGAAGCGGCTGCTCGGTGATCCTCATCTTCGGCTGGCTGATATATCCGAGCGGATTGGTTATCAGGACATGCGGCATTTTACACAGGTATTCCGGCGCAAATGCGGTATGACTCCAACCGAGTATCGGCATCAGGGAGTCAAATAAGGCGGTATCAACGAAGGAATGATGGAAGTTCCTCCAGCATAAGGCTGCTTCATGAGTAGAGCCGTAGAGCATCTACTCGGGAGCAGTCTTTTTCGTGTCTCCAGCCTGTAGCTGTTCAACCAATTTGCGAGCCGCATTGGATAAATAACGATCCTTGCGCCATACGACGGCAGGCCGGGTAAAGGGAAACGGCTCCTTAATGGAGAGCGTGCGAAATCTGTCCCCATATTCTTGTCCCAAGCCAGCGTCTGGAATGATGGTAATCCCCATGCCTGTGGATACGAGCGAGAGAATAGTCGATATTTCAGGACAGTCCAGTACGACGCGCGGAGTAAGATGGTGCTCCTGAAATTTGCGGATGACGGTTTCGTATAATCCGTGACCTTCTGTTCGACGTGCCAACAGGAGGTCATAGCTGGCTGCTTCCTGTAGCGTAATTTCTCCACTCGAATGACGATCTGCCCATTCACATGGAAGTACCGCAACAAAAGAAACGCCCTCCAGTTCAATCGTATGGTACGAGTTGTCGTCTACCGGAAGCAGCAGCAGAGCCAGATCGACTTTATTTTGATGCAGCAGTTCTTCCAGATGATGTGTGTCCCCGTGTCCTATCTTAACGTATACCTCCGGGTAATCCCGATGAAAGCGGCTGAGTTGTTCGGTAATTAGAGACATGCAGGCGGATGAAGTGCCTATGGACAGGGTGCCGGTTACGTTGTTTTCAAACTCCCCAATTTCTCTACAGGTATCCTCCATTTCAGCCAGTAATCGTTTGGCGCGGGTGTACAGTGCATATCCGGCCTCGGTGACCTCCCACTTCTTTCCTTCCCGGTAAATCAGCTTTACCCCAAGCTCGTCCTCCATATTTTTGAGCTGCTGACTCAGCGGAGGCTGGGCCATGTTGAGCGTGCGTGCGGCTTTGGTGATTTGCCCTTCCTCCACGATGACGCAAAAGTAATGCAGATGCTTCATATCCATTGGGGGTTTCCTCCTCATTTCTGAACAACGCTTCGATTTGAATACTTTTAAAGTATGCATTACATATATTATATATATTTTTCGTGTGCAAGGAACAGGCGTATAATTTTTGACAGTGATGCATTGGTGAACATACAACGATGGGGTGGAAGGAGGGGACATATGAAGAAAATCATTGTAGGAATATCGGGAGCGACAGGGTCGATCTTCGGTATCCGTATATTGCAACAATTACGGGAGGCTGGAGTGGAGAGCCATCTGGTGCTATCCCCGTGGGCTATTGCGAACATTCCCTATGAGACAGGCTACACGGTGAAGGAAGTGGAGGCCATGGCGGATGCAGTTTATTCGTATAAGGATCAGGCTGCGCGTATTTCCAGCGGCTCCTTCCGGGTAGATGGCATGATCGTTGCTCCTTGCAGTATGAAGACGCTCGCCTCTATTCGTATCGGTATGGCGGACAACCTGCTCACCCGATCAGCGGATGTGATGCTGAAGGAGCGAAAGAAGCTGCTGCTCATGACCAGGGAAACACCATTAAGCAGTATTCATCTGGAAAATATGCTGGAGCTGTCACGTATGGGCGTGATGATCCTGCCGCCGATGCCTGCCTTTTATAATCATCCTACAAGTATTGAGGAATTGGTGGACCATATTGTTTTTCGCGCATTGGATCAGTTCGGTATTGTCACAACCGCAGCCAAACGCTGGGATGGAATGAAGCAGACTGACTCCAGACTGCACCAGAATTGAGAAAACGGAAGACAAAGGAGAATGAATGATGGCTTATAAAGACTTTCGCGATTTTCTGCATACTTTGGAGAAGGAGGGGCAATTGCTTACGATCAGCGATGAGGTAAAGCCGGAGCCGGACCTCGCAGCAGCTAACAGAGCATTAAACAATCTTGGAGACAAGACGCCTGCTCTCCTTTTCAACAATATCTATGGATATACGGATGCTCGTATTGCAATGAATGTGATGGGCTCCTGGCCCAATCATGCCCTCATGATGGGAATGCCAAAAAACACGCCGCTCAAGGAGCAGTTTTTTGAATTTGCCAGACGCTATGAACAATTTCCGGTGCCCGTGAAGCGGGAAGAAACCGCTCCTTTTCATGAAGTCGAGATTACAGAGGATATTAATTTGTTTGATATTTTGCCGTTGTTTCGTTTGAACCAGGGAGACGGAGGATTTTATCTGGATAAAGCGATTTTAGTTTCACGCGATCTGGATGACCCGGACACCTATGGCAAGCAAAACGTCGGCTTGTACCGGATGCAGGTCAAGGGCAAAAACCGTTTGGGTATCCAACCTGTACCGCAGCATGATATTGCGATCCATATCCGTCAGGCTGAGGAACGCGGTGAAAATCTGAAGGTCGCTATTGCTCTCGGATGTGAGCCTGTGATTACCACGGCTGCTTCTACGCCGCTGCTGTACGATCAATCGGAATATGAGATGGCGGGCGCCATTCAGGGTGAGCCTTACCGTGTGGTCAAAGCCAAGGATGCGGATCTCGATCTGCCTTGGGGAGCCGAGGTTATTCTGGAAGGTGAAGTGTTAGCGGGTGAGCGTGAGTATGAAGGTCCTTTCGGTGAATTTACAGGTCACTATTCCGGCGGCCGCGCAATGCCAGTCATTCAGATTAATCGTATATATCACCGCAAACAGCCTATCTTTGAGCATTTGTACATCGGGATGCCTTGGACGGAAACGGATTATATGATCGGTGTGAATACAAGTGTACCGTTGTTTCAACAGCTCAAGGATGCATTTCCTAATGAAATTGTAGCCGTTAATGCTATGTATACGCATGGGCTGGTCGCTATTATTTCCACAAAAACCCGTTATGGCGGCTTTGCGAAGGCTGTGGGGATGCGTGCGCTAACGACTCCGCATGGATTGGGGTATTGCAAGCTGGTGATTGTGGTGAATGAGGATGTCGATCCGTTCAATCTGCCGCAGGTCATGTGGGCCTTATCCACCAAGCTGCATCCGAAGCATGATGCTGTCATTGTGCCGGGCCTGTCAATTTTACCGCTTGACCCCGGCTCTGATCCGGCAGGCATGACGCACAAAATGATATTGGATGCGACGACACCCATAGCACCGGATATTAGAGGCCATTATTCGCAGCCGCTCGATTCTCCGCTGGGTGTAGCGGAATGGGAAAAAAAGCTGAGCCAAATGCTTCGTTAAATATTTTTAAAAATAAAGAAAGATTAAAGGAGTGCTGACAGATGCATATTTGTCCCCGTTGTGAATCTAATCGTTCGGAGGTTGTTACCCGTTCGCCAGTGAAAGGCGCCTGGGAGGTCTTGCTGTGTCCTGTATGTATGTTCACATGGCGCACCTCGGAACCGGATAGCATTACTGATCCGGCAAAGTATAAATCGGCGTTCAAGGTGAACCCCCAAGATATTCCGAATGCCGCCCATGTCCCTCCTATTCCGGAGCGGGTACAGGGTCGTTCGTAAGCAGCCGTAAATTATGGTATTTTGAAGATATAGGCCAAATGTAAAGGGGATTATACTTCATGCAGACACCAAGGATTGGTAAGGAGCTGTTCTCGCTGCTGGATGGCAAGGGGCTGGAAAACAAGCAGCATGAAGCAATGATGCTGCTGACGGTCACGGAGGACCAGTGGCCGCATATTGCAATGGTTAGCGTGGGCGAGGTTGTAGCGCTGGACGAGGGAAATTTACGTCTGGCACTATGGCCGGGTACGACCACGACGGGCAACATGATCCGTACTGGGAAGGCGACGCTTGCGGTGTTCACCGGGGGGAAGGCACATTATGTGCGGTTGTCGCTGGAACATCTGCCTGCTTTGCCCGGGGCCAAGCATGTACGCGAGCGTTTTACGGCACGGGTTTTCGCAGCCAGAGAGGATTCTGCTCAATATGCGGATATCTTGACAGGTGTCACGGTTCGCCTCAAGGAGCCGGAATCGGTGATCAAACGCTGGAAAGAAACGGTGGCCGAGCTGTTAATGTAAAATTTAGTAGTTAATAAGGACCAAATTTTCTTTAAAGCCTAAACTATTCTTTTCCACATGTCGACATAAAACGTAGGTATAAGGATTTTGCGAAATCCTTAATTTTAAAGTTTCGAAATGGGAGGGAATTAGATTTTGAAGAATAGATGGTCCGGTTTCTTGGCGTTGGTCATCCTGATCTCAAGTTTTACATCATACGCAGGGTTTGCATCCGCAGCTGATCCGGTGCTTTCCAAGATTGTCCTTTCCTCTAACGAGGTAACTGTGCAGCAGGGAGATACGGCTGCGTTGACGGCTACGGCTATTTATGCCGATGGGACGACTTCAAATGTAACTGTAAGCACGGATTGGAAAAGTGATAATACTGCTATTGCTACGGTATATAACGGTACGGTTTCAGGTAAGGGCGAAGGGGAAGCAACTGTGGTTGCGACCTATAAAGATAAGATACAATCGGTTCAGGTACATGTAACGAAAAAGGTTAAGGCGCTCACATCCAGTGTGCAAAGCCTGAGCTTGCGTTCAAGCGGCACAGGACAGATCAATCTGACAGCGACTTACAGTGATAACACAACAGCTCAGGTATCGGGTGATGCTACCTGGACCTCGGATAACCAGAAGGTAGCAACCGTAGTTAACGGATTGGTGACCGCTCAGGGAGCAGGTACAGCCAACATTAAGGCCGTATACGGTCAACAGACGGTAACGATTGCTGTACAGGTAGAACAGGTTAAACGTCTGGATGTCAGTTCATCAGAAGTTTCCCTTTTGTTGAAGGATACCGAGAAGGTTAAACTGACGGCGACCTTCCCCGATGGAACGGTGCAGGATGTTACAGAGTCCGCCGATTGGAGCTCAAGCAATGCAGCCGTGGCGGATGTACTGAAAGGCACGATTACGGGCTATAGCGCGGGTAAGGCGACGATTACCGGTAAATACGGTACGATGTCTGCTACCATTTCGGTGGATGTGGATCAAACGAATAAGCTGAAAGCCAGCGAATCCAATATTTTTCTCCGTTTGGATGAATCCAAAAAAGTACAGGTTTCTGCGGTGTACCCGGATGGAACGGTAACGGATGTCACGGATAAAGCCACATGGTCCACAAGCGACGAAAAAATTGCGACGGTGACCAAAGGAACGATTATGGCGATTGGAGCGGGTTCGGCTACGGTGACCGCGAAGTATGGCGATAAGACGGTTTCGATTAAGGCAGACGTGGAAACGTCCAGATATCTGAATTTGAGCGAGGACAAGCTGAGCCTGAATGCCAAGGAATCCAAGAAGCTCAAGCTAACCGCGACGTACGTAACAGGTACGGAAGAAGATATCACGGATACGGCAGAATGGAAATCCAGCAATGAAGATATTGCTTTTGTCAGCAAGGGTGAAGTGACGGGCTATAAAACAGGTGAGGCTACGATCACTGCTTCTTATGGCGGCAAAACAGTCACAGCGACGGTATCTGTGAATGTGCCTGGTGATCTGGCATTGTCCTCCAAAACGGCAACGATTGATATTAATGAGGACTATGTTGCGACTCTGACTGCTACCTATGCAGATGGTCGTAAGGAAGATGTTACACAGGATGCAGAATGGACTTCAAGTGCGGAAGATGTTGCTTCGGTATCCAAAGGTACAATTACAGGTAAAGCAGCGGGTAAGGCGGTTGTTACAGCCACTTATAATGGCAAAAAGCTGACCATTAATGTACAAGTCGGTCTCGTAGACCGTTTGGAAACAGACACACGCGTGATTGCGCTTGGTGCCCAGGAAACGAAGCAGTTGAAAGTAACAGGCGTCAAGAGTGGCGGTACAAAAACAGATGTAACCAAGGATGCCACCTGGACTACCAGCAATGTGAAAGTGGTCGAGGTTAGCGAGGGCTTGATCAAAGCGAATGGCAGTGGTAAGGCTACTGTTACAGCTTCTTATGGCAAGCAAAGCATTACATTTACAGTAGAAGTGGATGTGGCGCAACATATTGAGGCGGATGCTATCGCGTTATCGCTTAAATCCGGAGATCAAAAAACCATCGCAATTGTGGTCAAATCCAGTGACGGCAAAGAAAAAGACGTTACGGCCCAAGCCGAATGGAAAACGTTAAATTATAAGGTAGCTACAGTCAAAAAGGGCCAGGTTACCGCAGTAAGCTACGGTAAAACCAATATTCAGGCGAAGTTCGGCGGGAAATATATCACCGTACCGGTGGATGTCGATACGCTTAAATATTTGCAAACTGACGAAGTCTCGCTGAATTTGAAAGTAGGACAGGTAGCTAAAGTTACGGCTACAGCTACGTATAAGGATGAGTCGGAGAAGGATGTATCCAAGCCGGCTGTCTGGTCCTCTTCCCGAATTATTGTTGCCACGGTCAAAGACGGCAGCATTAAGGCACAGGGTAAAGGTAAAGCTGTCATTACGGTGAAATATGCAGGTAAAACGACGAAGGTACAGGTGAACGTTCAGTAAGAAAAAAGGGGTGTCCCAAAAGCCATGGAAATGGCAATGGGGCGCCCCTTTGCTTTAGAGAAGGATATTCGTTGGCACTCAGATGGACGCTTCGCGAACGGACCGTTGTTCCAATCGCTGTTGTGACCAGCGAAAAAAGCTTCTGCAATCCTTCTAAAATCAAAAAAAACCGTTCTTTGATAAAATGGAAGTGTCGAGCAACCTTTTCACCTTTATGTGGCTGGACAGACGGCAGCTTCTCTCCCGATTTACATGCGGGAGGAGGTTTACCGCTTAGAAGCTACGACTTATCCTTCTTGGCTGGTATGTTGCGCGTAAGCGATTCCGTCAGACGCTTGCCGGTCGGCGTTTGGGCCAGGCCGCCTTTGGCGGTCTCGCGGTGCTTGGACGGCATCGCGCTGCCTACTTCGAGCATCACGTCGATGACTTCGTCAGACGGGATGGCGCTGCGCACACCCGCCAGAGCCATATCCGCAGCGGCAAGCGCGGTCACGGCTCCCAGCCCGTTGCGTACGATGCACGGAATCTCCACGAGCCCGGCGACGGGGTCGCAAATCAGGCCGAGCGTGTTCTTGAGCGCGAGGCCCACTGCATGAATGGCCTGTTCTGGCGTACCGCCGCGCAGTTCGACCATAGCGCCTGCGGCCATCCCGATGGCTGAGCCAATCTCGGCCTGACAGCCTCCCTCCGCACCGGAGATAAAGGAATTGTTGGCGATAACGTAGCCAATCGCTCCAGCGGCGAACAGTCCGCGCACCATATGCTCGTCATCCCAGCCAAACCGCTCCTGCGCGCTGATGAACACGCCGGGAATGACCCCGCATGAACCCGCGGTAGGCGTGGCAACAATGCGACCCATGGACGCATTGACCTCCGACACGGAAAGGGCGTACGCCATGGCGAGTGCCGAGGCATCGCCGGAGCAGGTTTCCCCTGCGCGCAAATATTCTGCCAGGCGCTTGCCGTCGCCGCCCGTCAATCCGCTGCGGGATACGGTGTCCTGTGTTTGCCCGCGATGAACGGCTTCCTTCATGACTTCATAATAATCAGCCATTTGTCGGAAGATTTCTTCCTCCGATGTGTTCGTTTCTTGTACCTGTTCCTTGATCATCAGGCGCCCAATCGTAGTGGATTCCTCGGCGCACAAGGCACCTAATTCATGCAGATGGCTAAACCGCATCGGATTCAGCTCCTTTTTTCAAATTAATCATTTTGATTTCATACATATGAGGCAAAGCCCGCAGCTCGGCAATTAATTTAGCCGGAGCGGGGCTATCGGTTTCAATAGCAGTGAGCGCTTCGCCATCCCGGCCTTTGCGATCCACGTGCATGTAGGCAATGTTAATGTCAGCTGCACCCAGCGCCGAAGTCACCGCGCCCAATGTTCCGGGCTTATCCGAGTGAAGAAGCACCAGCGTAGGCAGATCTCCGGTCAGATTGACCCGGAACTCGTTAAGCTGCTGGACATGAATGTTTCCGCCGCCGATGGAGGAGCCTAGCAGCGTGCGCTGGTCTTCACCTTTCCATAGCTCGAAGCGGACTGTGTTCGGATGGGGGGCGGGCAGTCCGCTGACAGCGAACTCTACTTCCATCCCGGCTTGCTCTGCACATTGCTCCGCATCCGGAATCCGGTGGTCGTCTGTATCGTAATTCAGCAATCCGGCGATGAGTGCTAGGTCTGTGCCGTGTCCCTTGTACGTATCGGCAAATGAGCCGTACAGCGTCAGGCGGGCACGGTCAGGTTGCGCACCGAGCCAGTGCCGGGCAACGCGTGCGAGCCGCACTGCGCCTGCGGTATGCGAGCTGGAGGGTCCGGTCATAGCCGGACCAATAATGGAAAATACGTCTTTGAAACGCATGGTGTGGCCCCCTGTATGTTTGAATACCATAGTATATGGTGCTGCCGCGCCTTGCGCGGGTGCGACGGTTTCTAATGCTGACGCAGCATGTAAGCACAAAAAAAGGACAGGATAAGGAAATTTCCCTTATCTCTGTCCTCGTTACCTGAGAGTTTCGTGCGGGTGTATACCGCCTTACCCCTTGGGTGGCTTGCGCTCTCTCCAGAGTTGCGTCAGATGGCGATTCATGGACCTGAGAGATTATCCGCCAGCCGGGTGCTGGCGTCTTGCTCCTTCGGTGCCGCCGGGATGTGCTTCCCGGACAGACTCTCCCGTCATCTTCATTCGCGTATACCGTTCAACATTTCCTCCTAAGCGTAATGTATGCCATGCCCGGTGTCAATCACAGGTTGAGATTTTACAGAATCAGGAATCTTCTCAATAAAAAGATTAAATTTTACATAATTATGGATGAAAACAGGAAGGAATTAGAAGGTTGATAGCTAATCTGATAGAGGACAAGCTAATTTATGGAATATGGGAGGGACATTTACGTATGGTAAAAGGTTTCCGGTTCACAGGTTCACGCTTAAAAAGAATGCTGCATCTGGCGGCAATCGTATCACTGCTGGTAGGACTCTTCGTTCCATTCGGCCAGGTCAAGGCAGAGGGCTCGTTGACGGTAGCGGAAGCGCTTCAGCGTCAAAGCAGCGGAGGTACGGTGACGGTAGAAGGCTACGTCGTCGGACATGCCACCGGATCGAAAACGGCTAATTTCTCTGCCCCGTTTGCAAACGATTTTAACGTACTGATTGCGGATCAGGCGAGTGAACGCAATACGTCTAATCTGTTAAATGTACAACTGACATCCGCGTATAGAGGAGCATTTGGGCTGTCAGGCCATCCTGAGCTGATCGGCAGTAAAATTCGCGTGACGGGTGCGCTCGGTGCCTATAACAATTTTGGTGGAGTGAAAAGCCCAAGCGCTCTGGAACTGGTAAGCGGAAGCGAGCCTGGAAATCCTGGTGATCCGGGCGAACCTGATCCTGGTACACCGGGTCAACCCGGTACGACATTACCGGATGGAAAAGGCAAAAAAGTACTGTTTGATAATACGCACGCACAGACAGCCGGAGCAGCAGATTGGGTTATTGATGGAGCCTTTTCCGATTTTGCGGGCGGACTGCGTAATGCAGGTTTTACCGTGGACCCGTTGAACCGTTCCATTCCTTTTACCTATGGAGAGCAGGCTATAACGTACGACAAGCTGCGTCCATACGATGTGTTCATCATTGGTGAAGCCAATGTTGCCTTTAAGGCATCCGAGCAGGCCGCACTGGTGCAATATGTGAAGAATGGAGGCAGCATTTTCTTCATTTCTGACCACTATAACGCTGACCGGAACAAAAACCGTTGGGATTCCTCCGAGGTTATGAACGGCTACCGCCGTGGAGCCTATTCCAATCCGGCCAAAGGCATGACTACAGAAGAAGCTGCATCACCAGCTATGCAGGGATTAACCAGTTCCGACTGGCTGGCGACGAACTTTGGCGTTCGTTTCCGCTACAATGCACTTGGTGACGTGAACGCTACGGATATCGTAGCGGCAGATCAATCCTTTGGCATTACGAAGGGTGTACGTTCGATAGCAATGCATGCTGGTTCTACACTGGCGATTATTGACCCGACCAAGGCGAAAGGAATCGCTTATATTCCTACAGGCACGAAAAAATGGGGCAATGCCGTGGACCAGGGTGTCTATAACGGCGGGGGTCGTGCTGAAGGACCTTATGCTGCTGTAGCCAAGGTAGGTCAGGGCAAGGCAGCGTTTATCGGTGATTCTTCGCCAGTTGAGGATGCCACGCCGAAATATGTACGTGAGGAAAACGGACAGTCGAAGAAGACGTACGATGGATTCAAGGAAGTGGACGATTCCACCTTCCTGGTACAGATGGTCCAATGGCTCGCATGGAAGCAGGATTATACGAAGCTGTCCGATGTGGCGGGCCTGACGCTGGACCAGCCAACACAGTTGCTACCGTTCGAGGAGCCTGCGGCTTCCACGGAACCGCAGCCTGAGCCTTGGGCTGCTCCGGCAGCGGGCTACAAATGGTACGATCCAAGAACGTTCAAATCCGGCTCCTATGGAGCGGCTTCGTAACTAACGAAGAGAGCACAATTTGAGATGGACCAGCCAGTCGCTTGATCCCTTTAAGGGGGTCAGGCGGCTTTTTTTGCGCTGAAAATTAACCTGTGGTTGGTTATTTCATTACATTTTGTGCCAGAAAGGTCGTGCTGCTGCTGAATCATTGGTTTTATCAATGATGATGATAGTCTAATCTTAATTGATATATCCATATACTGGTGGTAGGATGAATTCAAATTATTCCGACTAAATCGGTATGTAATGTTTATGAGAGGTTTAACATCAAGCGTGGCGTGCATAAGCAGGACAAGGCCATGGAGAACGGAGGAAGCACACACATTGAGTATCGAGCCGGTGTTGGAGATCAAAGGGTTAACGGTATCTTTTCGCATTAAGGATGAATATTACCCCGCAGTCGACCATCTGGATCTGACGGTCAATCCCAATGAAGTGCTGGCTGTGGTCGGGGAATCCGGCTGCGGCAAAAGCGCGCTGGCGCTTTCGATAGCACAGCTGCACGATCTGGAGCGTACCCGCGTGGAGGGACAGATTCTTTTTAAAGGCACGGATCTGAATCGTCTCTCCACAGGGCAAATAAACAAAATCCGTGGAGCAGGCATCGGCATGATTTTTCAGGACCCGCTGACCGCGCTGAATCCGCTAATGAGCATTGGTAAGCAAATTGAGGAAAATCTTGATTATCATACGACCCTCTCTACGAAGCAGAAAAAGGCACGTGTGCTGGAATTGCTGGAGAGTGTGGATATTCCGAATCCCGTACGTGTATACGACCAGTATCCGCATGAGCTGTCAGGGGGGATGCGGCAGCGTGTGATGATCGCGATTGCCATCGCTTGTCGTCCTGCCCTCATTATTGCAGACGAGCCGACTACAGCGCTCGATGTAACCATTCAATCTCAAATTCTCGACTTGCTCAAGCAGCTTCAACAGGAGACTGGAAGCGGCATTATCCTGATTACGCACGATCTTGGCGTTGTGGCAGAGGTGGCGGACCGCGTGGTGGTCATGTATGCCGGAGAAATCGTGGAAAGCGCCAATGTTTTTGAATTATTCCGACATCCGCAGCATCCGTATACGCGCTCTTTGCTTGCATCCATGCCGGGATCGCATACCAAGGGAGAACCGTTGCACGTCATCGGAGGAATCGTCCCTTCCTTGCAGGATATTCCCCGCAATAGCTGCCGCTTTGCTCCACGTATCCCCTGGATTCAGCATGAGGTGCATGAGAATCATCCCCATTTAAGTGAGGTTTCTCCCGGGCATTGGGTCCGCTGTACATGTTATCAGCATTTTCATTTTGAAGACGAGGCAAAGGGGGAAGCTGCTCATGGCACTGCTGGAGCTAAATGATCTGAGAGTCCATTATCCGGTGCGCGGTGGTTTCTTCCAGCGTGTGGTCGATCAGGTAAAAGCGGTGGATGGTGTGTCCATCAGCATTGAGGCGGGTCAGACGTATGGGCTGGTAGGAGAATCCGGCTGTGGCAAAACGACAACGGGCAGAACGATTATCGGGCTGAACAAGCTGACGAGCGGGCAAATTCTTTTTAACGGAAATGACCTAACGGCCTTGAGCCGTAACAACCGCCATCCGCTGCGGAGAGACATTCAGATGATCTTTCAGGACCCGTATTCCTCGCTTAATCCGCGTAAGCGTGTGCTGGATGTCATCGCTGAGCCGTTGCGGAATTTTGAAAGGCTGAGTAGTGAGGAAGAACGACGAAAAGTTCAGACGCTGCTGGAAAAGGTCGGCTTGAACGCTGATGCGGCCTACAAATATCCGCATGAATTTTCCGGGGGACAGCGACAGCGGATCGGCATTGCGCGTGCGCTCACATTGAATCCAAAGCTGATCATTGCCGATGAGCCGGTATCAGCGCTGGATGTGTCCGTTCAGGCACAGGTGCTTAATTTTATGAAGGATGTGCAGCGGGAATTTAATTTGACGTATTTGTTCATCAGCCACGATCTCGGTATCATCCGCCATATGTGCGACCAAATCGGGATTATGTACCGGGGGCGTCTGGTGGAGCAGGGAAGCGAGCAGGATATTTATGAGCATCCACAGCACTTGTATACCCAAAGGCTCATTGCGACCATTCCGAATATAGATCCTGCCAAACGACTGGAAAATGCTCAAAAAAGGCGAACGCTGTTGTCCTCCTACAAAACAGAGCTGCCCAAACATCTGGACGAGAACGGCAAGCCGTTTGTGCTAAAAGCGGTAAGCCCGTCCCATCAAGTCGCTTTACCATAAAGGGGGGACAAAATATGTGGAAATTTACACTGCGTCGGCTGCTGATTATGATCCCTCAGCTGTTTGCTTTGAGCATACTTATCTTTTTTCTGGCGAAGGCCATGCCGGGGGATGCCCTGACAGGACTCATAACCTCGACACCCAATTTGAATCCGGCGGCGTTGGAGGAGCAACGGCAAAAATTAGGGCTGAATGATCCGGTGTGGATACAATATGGCAACTGGCTTGCCCGATTGGTTCACGGGGATTTGGGAAAATCTTATGTACATAAAATCGGCGTCACCGATCTGATCGGTAGCCGTCTGGGGAACACGTTCTTTTTGGGCGTAGTGATCCTGATCTTGACGTATCTAATCGCGATTCCGCTCGGTGTACTTAGCGGTCGTTATCAGCATAGCCCGCTGGACAAAACCGTGGTGGGTTATACCTATCTCAGCTTTGCGACCCCCTTATTCATACTCGCGTTGCTGCTGCTGTACGTGTTCGGATTCAGGCTTGGCTGGTTTCCGACCAGCGGCAGTGTGGATGTGGGCGTGGAGCCGGGAACCTCGGCATATTACATCAACAAGGCTTACCATCTCATATTGCCAGCGGCTACAGGAGCATTGCTCAGTACGACAGCCACGATTCAGTATTTGCGCAATGAGGTCATTGACACACGGTTAAAGGATTTTGTGAAAACGGCGCGTTCCAAAGGGGTACCCGAGGGGAAAATCTATTCCCGCCATATTTTCAAAAATTCGCTGCTACCGATTGCCGCCTTTTTGGGCTATGACCTGACGGGAGTGATTGCGGGCAACATTTTCCTTGAATCCATCTTTGGGTATCCGGGGCTGGGTCAGCTATTTCTCCAGTCCATCACCCAACGTGATTTTTCAGTCGTGACCGCGCTGGTGATGATTTCCGGTTTTCTGGCATTATTGGGAACCCTTTTGTCTGATGTCATCCTGAGCAAGGTCGATCCCCGCATTCGGATCGAATAACGAACAACTTCAGAGGAAGGGGAGGGGTGTAAGGTGTCCATACAGGTGGAGGAGGTTTTCACGCCGGAGATCATTCGTAAATCACCATCGAGCTGGTCTGTACTGCGCCGCGAGTTGGTGCGTGACAAAACGGCGCTGGTGTCCATCGCGTTTGTGGTCTTGTTTTTGATCTTTATTTATTCATCTGTTCTGTTTGTGAATCAGGATGTTGTCACGACGGTGGATTTGGGCGCGATCCGTGAGGCTCCAAGCTCGGCGCATTGGCTGGGCACGGACCGGGCGGGCAGAGATATTTTCGGTCAGCTGGTCATTGGAGCCCGCAATTCCTTCACCATCGGCTTTACGATTACATTGCTATCCGCCGCTATCGGCTTAACGTTAGGTTTGCTGGCTGGTTTTTATGGGGGACTGGTCGATAACATCATCATGCGGATCATTGATTTTATTCTGGTACTTCCGTTTTTGATGCTGGTCATCGTATTCGTCAGTATTGTGCCCAAGAGCGGCATAGGGTCTTTTATTTTCATCATGACCGCTTTTTTGTGGATTGGAAAAGCACGCCTGATTCGAGCCAAGGTACTGTCGGAGCGGGAGCTGGACTATGTGCAGGCCTCCAAAACGCTCGGCACACCCAATTGGAAAATCATCTGGTTTGGCGTGCTGCCCAATCTCAGCTCGGTCGTGATCGTCAATCTGACGCTCAGCCTCGCGGGAAATATCGGGATTGAAACCGGACTTTCCTATCTCGGCTTTGGGTTGCCAGAATCCACGCCAAGCTTGGGTACACTGGTGAGTTATGCGAATGATCCCGATGTATTGCAGAACAGCTGGTGGATGTGGTTGCCTGCATCTTTACTTATTTTGGTGCTAATGCTGGCGATCAACTTTATCGGCCAGGCGCTCAAACGCGCCACGGATGCCAGACAACGATTGGGTTAACCGAAGTTCCATAATAAGGACAATGACAAGGAGGGGCTTACAATGGTTAAACGCTGGAAAAAAGGAATTCTGCCTGTTCTATCTGCAATTTTGGTGCTTTCTCTGGCCGCATGCAGCGGCGCGCCATCCGCTTCAAATGGAGGAAAATCGTCTGATGGTACAGGCGGCTCAGGATCAGACAGCAAGCAGGTGAATGCGACAGCGCTGGCGAAGGCGGTCAAGAATGATAAGGCACCGATTAAGGGCGGTGTCATCAATTATGCACTTGTGTCCGATACCCCTTTTGAAGGAATTTTGAATCCTGTATTTTATGATGGCAACCCGGATTTTGAAGTCTTCCAATTTTTCTATCCTTCTTTGTTTTCGATTGACTCCAATCTGAATATTGACGATAAAGGGGCGGCGACGATTTCCTTTTCCGCAGATAATAAGGCCGTGACTGTCAAAATTGATCCCAAGCTAAACTGGACGGATGGTAATCCGGTAACGGCGGAGGACTATGCCTTTTCCTATGAAGTGATCGGTCATAAAGACTACGAAGGTCCGCGTTATGATAGCTTTATGACCAACATTGTAGGTATGGAGGAATATCACGCGGGCAAGGCCAAAACGATTTCCGGCATCAAGATACTGAATGAGAAAGAGGTTACCATTCAGTTCAAGGAGCCTAATCCTTCGGTGAAATCGGGACTTTGGTCTACGCCACTGGAGAAAAAGGTGTTTCAAAACATCCCGGTGAAGGATATGGCTGGATCTGATCCTGTCCGCAAAAATCCGATTGGCTACGGACCGTTCAAAATTAAATCGATGGTCACAGGTGAATCTGTGGAATTTGTCAAAAACAAGGATTATTTTCACGGTGAGCCCAAGCTGGATGGCATTCATTTGAAGGTTGTGAACCCGAATGTCATTACAGAAGCGCTGAAAAGCGGAGAAATTGACTGGGCCAGCTATCCAACCACCCGTTACAATGAGGCCAGCAATCCGAAAAATGTACAGTTTCTCGGTCAGGAGGAATTGTCTTATAGCTATGTAGGCTTTAAACTGGGCAAATTCGATCAGGCCAAGAGTCTAAATATCATGGACCCGAACGCCAAGCTGGCGAACAAGTCATTGCGTCAGGCCCTTGGCTATGCGCTGAATAATGAGCAGGTCGGCAAGCAGCTCTTTCACGGGCTTCGGGTTCCGGCAACGTCTCTGATTCCGCCTGCCTTTAAGGGATATCATGACGTGAACGCGAAGGGCATCACCCATGACCCGGACAAGGCAAAAAAGCTGCTGGACGAGGCAGGATATGTGGACACCAATGGAGATGGCTACCGTGAGGACCCTAAGGGTAAGGAACTGGTGCTTCATTATGCAGCGATGAGCGGGGATGCGACAGCCGAATCGCTGGCGAAGTTCTATTTGCAAAACTGGAAGGATGTCGGGCTACATGTCGAGCTGGTGGATGGTCGTCTGCTTGAGTTCAATTCTTTCTATGATCGTGTGCAAAAGGATGACGCCGGCATTGATATTTTTGGCGGCGCATGGGGAACAGGTTCAGATGTAAACCCTGGTGGGCTGTATGGACGCGGAGCCAGCTTTAACTATTCCCGTTTTACGAGTGAAGAGAATGATAAGCTGCTGCAGGAAGGGGTGTCTGTGAAAGCCTTTGACGACAATTATCGTAAAGATATATACAATCAGTGGCAGGCGTATATGAGCGAGGAGGCACCCATCGTACCGACGTTATTCCGTTACTCGTTGGAGGCAGTGAATAATCGGGTAGCCAATTATGATATTACCCGTGGCAAGGAGTATGATGCAGACACGTTTGCGAATATTAGGTTGACTGCGGAAAAAGCCGAAGTAGCCCAATAATCTAAAAAAGCGCAATAACCTGAAGAAGAAGCGCGAACCGGATTGATCCGATCTTGCGCTTCTTTTGACCTTTTAATGCAATCATTCTGGGGATTCTCGAAAGGAGAGAAAGAAGACGGAGATACGCCAGCTTCAATACTTCATAGCCGTATGCGAGGAACTGCATTTTACGAAAGCTTCTGAAAAGATCGGAATCTCCCAGCCTACGCTCAGTTTGCAAATTAAGGCGTTGGAGGAAGAACTGGGGATGACTCTCTTTAATCGTGCAGGCAAAAAGATCAAAATGACAGAGGCTGGAAAACTGTTGCTACAGCACAGCGCTCATGCGCTCAAGGATCTACAGCAGGCGAAAGCTTCCATTGAGGAGCTTCGCACCGAGCAACGGGGAAGCTTACGGATCGGTATCGCTTTGCCGGAGCTGGAGGAACCATTGCAAGAGATGTTTATGGATTTTCATCGTTTGTTTCCTAAAATCAGTCTGCACATCCACCCATCATTTGAATTGCTGGAGCAGGTGTTGGATAACCGGATGGACCTTGGCATTACGCTGCACTCAGGTATAGATGAAAGGCTCGTCCAGCTACCGCTTCGGACGGAGAGCTACTGTCTTATTGTCCCCGCAGGACATGCGTTTGCCAACCGTTCTTCGATTGCACTGGACGAATTGAGGCACATGCCTTGGGCTATGCAGCCAGGGGATCATCCGGGTAGAAGGCACATTGAAAAATACTTCTGTGATCGCGGGTATTCTTTTACCACGGTTATGGAGACCCATTCCATTCCTGCGATCCTGCGCTGGGTACAGGAGGGACTTGCAGTGACTATCCAGACCAAATCCCTCGCAGTATCCCTGGACCGTTCATCCCTTTGTGCAGTACCTATTTCACGGGGAGTACCCGAGGTTCGGCTGGAGCTGATTCATCGGTCAGACCGTTACACGGGAGAAGCCATTAAACGGCTGATTGAAAAAATACATGCTGTGCTGACAGAACGTTCAGGCTAGCGGCAGCCCTGATCAAGCTATGTGTAATGAATGCTAATGAGTACGAACTTCCAGCCTGCGTGCAAGCAGCGACATGCTGTAATTGACAGCGAAGTACAGGAAAGCGGCGAACAGCAGAGCCGGAATGACGAACGACTGATTTTGACCACCGACAATCTGAATGTTATGCGTCAGCTCCGGCAGACTGATAATGACCGCGAGAGAAGTATCCTTGAGCAGGGAAATGAACTGACTGACGATAGGTGGCACCATGCGGCGGAGCGCTTGCGGCAGAATGATATGCCATAACGTTCTGGAATAGCTCAGCCCGGAGGACCGTGCGGCTTCAATCTGTCCTTTATGAACGGAGTTCAAACCGCTACGGACAATCTCGGCGATCATGGCCCCCTCAAAGATCGACAGGCCCGTAATGGCTGCCCATTTAAGTGAAATGGAAAGACCAATGGACGGTAAGACCATACCGATGAAGAAAATAATGAGCAATAACGGAAGATTGCGGATCAGATCAATCAAAAAGGCCGCTACTTGCGAAATGACAGGTAAGCGCGTATAGCGCAGGATGCCGAACACGATACCGAGCGCGAAGCTGAACACGATGGAGTACACGGCCACCTCCAGCGTCAGCAGGAAGCCCTCCAGTATAAAACGCACATTAGGCCATACAAACAAGCCACTGAAATCCATACGGGCTTCCCTCCTTAGGATGTTTTGGACAGACGACGCTCCATGTACAGAACAAGAAAGCTGAGCGGAACCGTCAATGTAAGGTATAACAACGCTGTAATGGCATAGACGGTGATGGGCATAAAGGTATCCGAGTTAATCAGATCCGAATAATACATCAGGTCCAGTCCGGCTACTATGGCCAGTACGGAAGAGTTTTTGACCAGATTGATGAATTGGTTGCCAATCGCAGGCAGTACAATTTTAATCGCTTGCGGCAAAATAATGCTGATCATCGTCTGGTTGTAACTCAGCCCGGAGGAGCGCGCGGCTTCAAATTGCCCCTTCGGTACGGACTGGATGCCGGCACGTATCGCTTCTGCAATAAAGGAGGCGGTGTACACGGTCAAGCCAAGCGTTCCAGACACAAAACCATCCAAAGGAACACCCAAAGTAGGAAGTCCCAGATAAAAGAACAATACAACGATCAGTAACGGGATATTACGAATGACCTCTACATAGACAGTCCCAATCCAGTTAAGCCATTGAAAGGGCGCAATTCGGAGGATAGCGATGATCGCGCCCAGAATAAAGCTTCCGATCAAGGCAATGACACTGGCTTGAACGGTATGAAGCAAGCCTTCTCTAAAGCGGTCACCGTGGTCGAAAAGTACGTTGATATCAAAAGTAAGCATCTGCGGATTTACCTCCTTATCCAGAGTGATGGGCTTTTCTAAAGAAAGGAAGGAGCACGCAACTGCGGCTCCTTCACAAGAATATTATTCGGGTTTAACCCCAAGCCATTGCTCGTGGAGCTTATCGTATTGACCGTTGCTTTTCAGTTCCTTGAGCGTATCGTTAATGGCTTGCAGCAATTCGGTTTGTCCCTTCTTCACCGCAATGCCGTAAGGTTCCTCAGTGAAGTTTCCGCCTACGATGGTGTAATTCGGATCTTGCTGTTGCATGCCGAGCAAAATAGAGTTATCGGTGGTCAACGCTTGCCCTTGACCTGCCTTGAGTGCATTAAATGCATCCTGGTAGTTCTCAAACTCCAGTACAGTCGCTTTGGGTGCTTTTTCGCGGATATTTTTGGCGGAGGTGGAGCCTTTAACTGCGAGTACCTTGGTATCAGGAGTCAGGGACTCCAGACCGGTAATCGGGCTTCCTTTTTTCACGAGCAGGGATTGCCCGGCGTTAAAGTAGACGTCGCTGAAATCGACCTGCTTTTTACGTTCGTCCGAAATGGTCATGGTCGCGATAATGGCGTCGATGTCCCCGTTTTGCAGCAAGGTGATTCGTGTCTTGGACGTGACTTCCTTCAATTCAAGCTTGGTTTCGTCTCCAAAAATATGTTTGGCTACCGCCTTGGCAATGTCGATATCAAAGCCTTCTACTTTCCCGCTAGCCGGGTCTTTCAGACCGAACAGCTTGGTGTCGTATTTCACACCAACAACCAGCTTGCCACGCTGCTTGATGGCTTCCAGCCCATTGGCTACCGCCGCCTCATTCCCCGACGTTGCCGTTCCTTGCTTGCCTCCACAGCCAGCCAAAACGAGTAGACAGGACAGCATAAGCAGCATAAGGGCACTCCATGAATATCTTTTTCTCATTTGAACAATCCCCTTTCGATTTACATTCTGAATTTACACTCCAGAGGAGTTTGCAAAAATCCTGAATCCATTCAAGGTCTGTTTAATGATGAATCAGACGGCTTAGGAACAGGCGCGCCCGCTCTTCACCCGGATTCTGAAAAAACTCGGCAGGCTGACTGTCTTCTAAAATCTGTCCTTTGTCCATGAAAATGACGCGATCCGCTACTTCACGGGCAAAGCCCATTTCATGAGTCACAATGACCATGGTGATGCCCTGATGGGCGAGCGAACGCATAACATCCAGTACCTCCCCGATGGTTTCAGGATCAAGAGCGGAGGTAGGTTCGTCAAACAGCATAATTTTCGGATTCATCGCGAGGCCACGGGCGATAGCAACCCGTTGCTGCTGTCCGCCCGACAATTGAGCGGGGTAGCTCTGTGCCTTTTCCTCGATTCCAACACGCTTCAAATAGGTGAAGGCTGTTTGGGTAGCCTCTTCCTTCGAGATGCCCAGCACCTTCATGGGTGCGAGTACAATATTCTCGATTACCTTTTTATGGGGATACAAATTGAAGTGCTGGAATACCATACCGATATTGCGCCGGAAGGCGTTAATATCAATCTTTTTGTCATGTACAGGTATCTCGTTGACGATCAGTTCCCCGTCCGATATGGTTTCCAGACGATTGATGCAGCGTAGCAGGGTGCTTTTACCCGAGCCGGAGGGTCCAATGATCACGACGACCTCGCCCTCCTTAATCTGAAGATTGATGTCTTTAAGTACATGGAAGTGACCAAAATGCTTGTTAACGTTACGAAACTGGATCAGAAGGCTCACCCCTTTCAGGCTTGGATACATAGCTTGGTAGATTGGCTGACATGATCAAGCTCTATCAAAATTTCAAAATTTCTCTCATGATACTATAAGCTTACAATAAAAAACAAGATTTTATGTCACAAAACTTAACTTGCAATATATTTTTATGTAATTATTCATGAGTAAATCGCTATTTTTATATGGAAATGAGTAAATACACACAATTCAATGTTACTAAATATGACACAAAATAACGACCTTCGACATTCCAAGGGAGAAACGTGACAAAAGCAACGGTATGTTTTACAGTAGGGGAGAAGGAATTTAGGGTAAAGGAAGGTTAGTGCAATGACGAAAGCTATTTCACCGCTGGTAACCGCATTGGGCATGGAGCCCCATCCGGAAGGCGGCTGGTACAAAGAAATGTGGAAGTCCCATTTTCAAATTCCGAAGCCTGTACTGCCGGATGTGTATTCCGGTCCGCGCTTTGCAGCTTCATCGACGTATTTTTTGCTGCATCCGGGCGAGTTCTCCGAGTGGCATGTCGTGCATTCGGATGAGCTGTGGCTGTATCATAGCGGCAGCCCAGTGGAGTTGAAATTGGGTGGAAGCGGAGAACAACCGGGTGAAGAAACCGTGATTATCGTCGGTGCTGATGTGGAGGCAGGACAGCATCCACAAGCGCTGGTGCCGGGCACAGTATGGCAAACGGCACGTCCGCTTGGGGATGAGCCTGTGCTGGTAACCTGTGTCGTTGCTCCGGGATTCCACTTTGACGATTTCAAGCTGATTGCAAAGGGTAAAACTGAATAAGGAAGTTTTTATTGGCGGGCGTGTTCCTTAAATCAACAGGAATGGCCCGCCTGATTTATATTCTCAACTGGGTTTGGATTGTTTCCTAGCTTATAGAGGTGCAGGTTGTTTTTTGGCATGGACATTATGGCGCTTTCGAATATCTTTTGCGAGGTTTTTGATCCGTGTAGTGTTGTATGAACTGCTCTGTTTCCGGTTAATCTTGGAATACACGGCATAACGATTTCTTCCCATTCGTTTGGCATGGTACATGGCGATATCCGCCTCTTTGAGCAATGTCTGCAGATTCTCCTTCTGGGATGAGTTCAAACTAATGCCAATACTTCCCGTGACAGATAGTCTGTGTCCATGAATGCTGTAGGCGCTACTGATTTTTCTTAGGAGGAGCTCCGCCAAAATTTTTACCTGGTCGGAATCAAAATTTTTTATTATGAGTAAAAATTCATCCCCTCCAATTCGAAAAGCCTTTTGGTTCGCATTCATGACTTGTAGCAGATGAAGGCTGACTTCATGTAGCAGCATATCGCCCACCTTGTGCCCATAAGCATCATTAATGGCTTTGAAGCCGTCCAGGTCAATGTATAAAATAGCGGTGCTTTCTTTGCCTTTATATTGCTGCCAAAAGTGGTTGAGCGCATTCCGATTGAACAAACCTGTTACAGGGTCTTGGTAAGCGAGTTTCCTTAGCGTAGTTCTTTCCACAAATACGGACCTTAAAAAAATCCCAAGGCATGTCCATACGATCAGGTTTAAGATCAATAAGCATAAGAGCATATAGGAGTTTTGAGCTAAATTCAAGTTCATGTCACCACCCATATCATGATAGTACCCCTTCCTCGCTTTGTATAAGCCGAGAAAGGGGAGTATTTGATTATTTAATTCTTTTATTTTTATGCATCCGTCTGTATTTCAAATAGGCACCCAGAAGAATGAAAGACATTCCGCTCAAATAGAAGGGAGCAGGACTGTTTTCTCCTGTCTGCGGTAATTTATTTACCTGCGGAGTACGACCTGGATCACTTGGGTCCTCGGGGTCCTCAACAGGGAACTTGATGCCTCCTTTAGGTATGGGTTCATCTTCAATCTCTACAGGTGGAGACGATTCCTGAGGAGGATCAATTTCTGGCGATTTCGGTAGCGCATCGGGTTCTACAGGAGGCTGCTCAATCACTGGAACACCCAATGGCACATCTTCATCTTCAACGATCTGTGGTTCATTGGTTACTGGCTTAACGGGTACAATCGGTGTTTCTGTGGGTTCAGGATCTTTATCGCGCTTTTTACCTGAACCCGGATTCGTAGGCGTTCCTGGATTGGTAGGTTTACCCGGATCGACAGGGGTCTCTTTTTCATTGGTTACCACAATCTGCTTAATACCTGAGCTTTGTTTAACCGTAGCGTCTATTTTGACCGCTGTCTTCGAGGTTGTTATTTTATAGCCTGCTGGAGCCGCAAGTTCCTCCAGAATATAATCATCATACAGCAATGAATTGAACAAAATTTTCCCGTCTGCATTGGTAGTTTGAATGAGCGGGGCTCTTTTTTGGCTCTTATCATAGAGTGCAAAGCGTGCTCCAGATAACACCTTGTCAGGATGATCCTGGTCGACCTTGGTCACTTCCAGGCTTCCTGTTATGCCTCCCCCTGAACCTGAACCGGAGGATGTCCGCACGATGATTTCTTTACTGGTTTCTCTCAGCTCCGTAGTTAAGCGGTCGCCCTCAAAATAGACGCTGTTACTCACTTTCGCTTTATCATCGGCTTGAATAAAGGATTGATATTCCAAAATATAGCCGGATGAAATGCCCTGTGTGAAGACGAGCTCAAAAGATTGCTGACCTTGATCGTTTGTCGTAATTTTCAGCTTATAATCCTGATCTTTGACTAATTCAGTATCTTTGGCAGCTTCTCCGTTGGCTGATACTTTGGTGGAATACAAATGAAAGGAATCTTCAATCAGGATTTGATTGCTGCTGGGTGTATCCACGATTTTGGCGTTGGAGACATAAGATTGCCCTTCGTTGATCCGGATCTGCCAGTCGATCTTATTACCATTCTGGCTACCGGATTTTGTAACGTATTCTCCGCCATGAGGCACAGTTACTTTGGCTGCCCACTCGGAGATCATGTTATTTCCATCCATCAGCAGAGCCTTATTGTTGATTTCTTTATCAATAAGCTCTCCCTCCAATGTGGTCTGGAAAGTGATCCAGTAGGGAGTGTTGATCTGTTCATTAAAACGGATACGCAGCTCATTGCCGTTATCAGTGGTGGGAAGAACAAGGGTATATTGGTCTGCTGACAGTTCAGCTCCCTTTTCCACACCATTCCACCATCCGAGCAGTGTCATGTCATACACTTTGACAGAGCCGGGAACCAGCTTCTGCCCTTGCTGTAGCGTATCCTTTATTTCAGCCTGATTCAGGGTTTTACGGTTATAGTTCGTCAAGATGTCCCATGTGATGTGCTTGGATGTAGCGTTATAGCTTCCTTGCTTGGCGCCGTTCTGCTGTGTCAGATTGTCAGGCCATAGCCGGGCTTCGGCTGCAGCAGAGTAGGGGGTTCCATTTTGTACCCATGAGATGGAAGCTTTATTCCAGAAATCCGGCTTGCTCGTATCTTTTTTCCATTCATTATTAAACGTTGTTGAATAGCTGATGGTATACGCGTCCTGGATCGTTTTATGGAAACGTATCGTGAATCCTTGCTTATAGTCTTGCGATAAAGGAATCAGCTCATAATCTGCTGGTGATGTTAGTGTTGATTTTCCGTCTGCGCTTTGGATCTTTAATGTATCTGGTAAGAGAGCCAGACCGCCATTCGGAAACGTATCGTTGATCACAACCTGATTCATCGTGTATTTATCCGTATTGATGGCAATAACCCAGGGAATCGTTTTTGTGTTGTAGTTCGGTTCCTTGAAGCCTTTAACAATGACCCCGCTTTTTAGCTCGGTAGTAGTATCTTTGGTTACTCCATCAGACGTTACGGTATTCGTTATCCGTTCATTTTTAAGTACACGATCTATGGCCTTGGTTTGATAGCGTATCGTGTATGCTGCCTCCACATCGGAGTTGAAGCGTAAATCGAAGCCGTTGGCCGTTTCATTGTTAACCAGTGAGACGGTATATTCGGAGGATGAAAGTTCCTCAGAAGTAGCTCCTTTGTACACTTTAAGCGAACCGGCCATGAGCTGCTGGCTTTTGTTGAAGCGGTCAGCTAACACGGCTTTCCCGGCGGGAATTTTCTTTTCGCCAAAATTATACTTGATCGCCCAGGATACCGTTTGAGTAACCGGGTCGTATTGCTCCATTTTTTTGGACAAAAATTCGCCGCGTTGAACGGTTACTGTAGCTGTTGCAGAAGCGTCTTTCGTATTGTTGCCTGAAAAAGTGGCTGTGTTGGAAAAACGGGATTCTTCGCTGGTGATGTTAGTGGAGTATTGGATTCGGTATGCGCTGCTGATGTTTTCATCTTTAAAACGGATGATGAAGCCGGTACCAGCCGAATCGGCTTCCAGCGTATACGTATCCTTATCCACCGGATCACGCAGCAAGGTTGAACCATCCACGTTGATTTGTAAATGGTATAACCGAATAGAATCCCTTACCAGCTCCAATCCTTGGGGAGTCGGGTCGGTGACTACAGCATGTTGAACCGTATCCAATTGTTTATTTACGTCAATCGTCCAATCAATCTGATGGGTTCCATTGGCCTTCCCTTGCTTATCCAAGGAAGAGCCTGCCGCAGGCTTGATATTTACGACTGCTGTTTGTACGCCACCCTTGATCGGGATGGCGATAATGACCTCTGTACTGCCTTTTTCTATTTGCTTGCTGAACTCGGTCTTAACCTCCAGCTTTCCGCTGACATTGGAATGGCTCTCCACGTAATCGTTGAAAGTCATGACCACTTTGCCTTGGCGGTCTACCGTGAAATGGCCAACATTTCCATCTGCCGTAACCAAAGGAGAGGAGATATCTGTGTAGATTTCAAATTGCTCGGGCAATTGAAAGGTAAAAGTGTCTCCGGCTTTGTACGTATTGTTGGGAAGCTCCCAGTCATAAATGAGATGGACTGCATCATCAATGTCCAAGCGACTATCGGGATTGTATACCGCATCAATCACTTGACCGGTCGCATCGGTCAGGGTAAGTTTCGTTAAAATACTCGCTTGAGCAGCTTCTTCAGAATTTGTGGTGGCCGCTGCTTGAACAACAGGAGCTGGTAGGGAAGGAGGCATCTGTTGTTCTGGTGCTATGACTGGTTCTGTTTCGGGTACTACGATATCATATACATCTTTTGTAACGGTTTGCCCTGACTCGCTTCCAGCAATCTCCGGCTGATCCGGGGCAGGAATTTGAGCATAAGCTTGTGTGATGCCAAAAAAGCTTTGTAAAATGAGTAATAATGCAATAATCATTACATTCCATTTTTTTCTCATACTCTATTTAAGTCTCCTTGTCTAAAGATTACTGTATAAAGATTACTGTATATTGTATTCATGTCGGGGCGTTTATAGCATCCCTCCTTCTTTCCCGGAAGTAATATATTCAACGGACTAAGAGTCTGTCCAATGAAATAGAGATAACCCCTAACGCTGCAAATTAAGTAAATCTGAGCAGCAAGGGTGTTCGGATATGGCGAACAGATCCAGCTTTAGGTGCTTTGTCGGGCCTGAACAATGAGGCGATGTGTCGGATTTACAAGAGGGTCACATGTAATTAATGTGAGCAGCTTTTGACTTTCAAAGCTTTTTAGAACGGAGACGTCTGTAGGATCGACAATCGAAATTTTATAGACTGTATAACTATATTGTTCACCCTTGGTATTAATAATGATTTTATCTCCAATCTTTACCTCGTTCAGCCGATTAAATAAACGTCCTGCTGTACGCGCACGGTGGGCTGCTATGGCGGCGTTTCCTGTCTGACCCAGAGCTGTCGTTTCCGACATATGTACAGATGCGTGCTTCATATTATCCCGAGTTGCACCCTCCAGCACAGGAAGCTTCAAATCAATACGATTAATCCTAATGGTGGCAATGGGGAGTTGCTTAGGGTCTGGTTCATTTGCGGGTACCGAAGGACCTCGTGTGGTTTCGATGCCCGTGTTATCTCCAAGCTTGCTGGACAAGCGCTTATAGCCGTCGATAATGCTAGGGTTCAGTACGGCTGCCTCTTTCAAAAGCTCGCTCTGCTTCCGATCTTCGCTCCATTCATTGGCTTTAGGAAACAAAATAATGAGTATTCCCAAGGCGATGAACAAGTATGATAGCTTACGCAATCTAAAAAACCTCCCTAACTTATGTAAGGTGTATCACATACTGATTTTAAAAATCCTCCCTTTCCCATTTAGTGTAGTCTGAGAAAGGATGCAGGTGTAGATTCAGGCACAATGCTATCTAATACCGGGTTTACATCATCCACAGCCTTCACATTAATGGCCCAGTCATCTTGTTTTTGCCGTTAGCTTTTCCTTGTTTACTTATTGGGGGCCCAGACACGGGTTTGATGTTGACGATGGATATTTGTTCTTGTCCCGGAATTAGTATATTCAACACGATAGGTTTTAAATGACTGACTAGGTATACAATACCTTCCGTATCTCAACAATTTCTCAACAAGAATAGAAAAAAGCCCTGATCGCAGTGATCAGGGCTTTCTAAAAAAAAAATTAATACTGCTTTGTTTTTGTGTATTTGGAGGGTTCTTTGACCATTGCAAACTTCTGTTTTCCGCTTTTTAGAGCGGCATCTACTGTAGTGTCGATGATAACCCATTGATTGTTGATATTGACTTCATTCCAGGCGTGGTAAGTATTCACATAGGAGGATTCGCCCATAACCAACTTCGTTGGAACATCCACACTTCGAAGCATGGCGGCGAACAGTGAAGCGTATCCATAGCAAATATCTTTTTGCGAAACTAGTGTACGATCAATTTGTGGAAGATAGTCGGGTGATAAGGAAAAGGGCTGGTTGGAATCGTATTTAATATGACTAATGACATACTCGTAAATACGTTTCACCTTTTCATCATCTGTCGTTGCACCCTTGGTTAATTCCTTGGCTTTCCGAATCGCCTGATTCGTATCGTTCCAGTCAATATTTTGAATAGAACTGAGGTATATGGTTTTACTGTCATTCAAATTTAACTGGACCGTTTCTTCACCTATCACTTTATACTGATTGCCAGTTAGCTGTTCCAATAAACGAATGTTATAATTGCCATTGCCCATTTGAAGAGCGAATGCTTCCTCAGGTTTGCTCGAATTCAGATAATAAGAGTATTTCTCCGCATCCTTGGTAATTACGATCTTGGTTTTGACATTGGACTTGACAGGATAACGTATATTAACAATACCGTGGTTTACGTTGTTTTGATTCAGCCATACCTGACTTTCGGCAGCAAATGCTGTCGTATGTAGGGGGATGGATAATAAAAATACTAAAATTAGTAAAAAAGACGATCTTTTCCTCATAGAAAAACTTCCTTTCGGCGGCCAGGCTGCCATCTTAAAAAGAAGGCCCTATAGCTTTGCGTCCCTGCCTTTCGACAGGTTTGCTATTATCGTATAAAGTTTTTCAGGAAAAAAAGAAACGACAAAAAGCCTCTCCAACCGGTAGCTGGCTGCCATCTTAAAAAGAAGGCCCTGTAGCTTTGCGTCCCCGCCTTTCGACAGGTTTGCCATTTATCCTGAACAGTCTATATCTATCATTCTATCAGTTGGGCTTCCGATCAGGCAAGCACAATCTCAGATTTTTCTCTGTTTTTCGACAAAGTCGCGATAGATGAGTTTATAGTTTAGTTCGATTCCCCCATTTTTTGCGGAAGGAATGCGGTGTTTCTCCTATATGTTCCTTGAATAGGTTGATAAAATGGCTGGTGTTAGGAATACCTACAAACCTTGCGATATCCACAATGGATTCGTCACTGGTTTTAAGCCAGCCTTGAGCCGCTGTGATGCGGACATTAATGAGATAATCGATAGGAGAAAATCCGATCTGTTTCTTGAAGTTTTTAGCGAGATTGAATTTGTTTAACTCAAACATGTCTGCCAGCGAATCCAGCGTAATTCGTTCACTGTAGGAGCAATCCAAATATTGCTGAACCTTGCGTACCTCGGTGATCGTATCCGGGTTTACATACGGATGATCGTAGGGGTGCTGCAAAATATTTGTCAGCAACTCACCGATGAGTCTGGATGTAAACAGCTCTGCAGTAAGAGTTCTATCAGATTGTACGCATAGCAGGGAACGCAGCTTGTCCAATATGGTGCATGGATCGTTGAGTGATATTACAGGCTTGTTGTGCTTGGCAAATTGATCATAGAAATTGTCGATCAGATTACCGTACACATTTACACTGATAAACTCCCATGCTTCATGACCAGCGGTGCTGTACTGTACGTATTCCTCACAATTCACGAAAAACATATCATGAGGCTTCAATATGTATTTTTTCTCCCGGTATAGCAATTCCCCTTGTCCTGATATCGTAAAAACGAGCAGAAACGAGGTGAGTTCCTTCCGTTCCATGGCATAAGCAGATGTTTTTTTGAAATAACCTATTTCCTGTATATAAAAAAGGGATCGCTTAGCAAAAGCGGAGGGAGTACGTGCAATGACGACTGGATCGCTGCTCCAAAAGGTCCCATTCACGTTGTTTTTTTGGTCTGTTGTCATATCCAATTCCTTTACAAAAGATCAAATTTATCGAGCTAATCGCTGTTTGTTTAACAAATAAAATGGTGGTTTACACATGATTTCCTATTTATACGGTTTTATTTTATCACATCACATATATGCATGTAGCAAATTATATTTTGGATTATTTTCCATTCGAATTCAGGTGTACTATTATGGTGAAAACAGCCTTGTTCCCTCTATTTTTTTAACTCATTCCTCCAAACGAAAAAGTTAAATTATGTTGAAAAAATTCGAAGATTCCATGGGTTCAATTCATTTCTGGAATAAAATCCAGTAAAGGATGCTAAAGGTATTCTATGCCCATTCCACCTTCCAACACGCATATCCTTTCGTTTTGAAAAAAATGGGTCTTTGTTCTAGCGAAATAGTTCATTAGGCTTATCATGGAGAAAATTAGATTGGGTCCAATGTTGTGATTTTGTTCACAAATATGTAGACGCATAAGGGGGATCTATGAACTCTTTTTATGCTGATTAGTGTACTGTAAATATATTCAATAATATGATAAATGAAATAGAGTGCCTTTAGCTTTGGAATTCATACGGGCAATGATATGATGGGTAATACAGATATAGGGCTTTACTTACTCGACAGTCAGTTTGGAGGATTATAGGATGGGAAAACCAAAAAATACGAAAACCGCAGCGGCTTGGTCGCTGGTTGTTCTGGGAGCGGGCTTTGCAGCTACGTTGCCTTTTCAGCAATATGGCTGGGTTCGTTTGTTAGCAGGTGCTTTTGAGGCCGGACTTGTCGGAGGATTGGCGGACTGGTTCGCCGTCACCGCATTGTTCCGTCATCCGTTGGGCATTCCGATTCCGCATACGGCACTTCTCTCCAAAAACAGGGACAAGCTCACGAATGCACTGGTGAGTACGGTGGAAAATAACTTGCTGGGCAAAGACAGTATCGCATCTAAAATTTCCGATATTCGGCTGGCTGATCTGATGCTGGGCGGTGTGGAAAAGGGCTTGCGCACGCCGGAAGCGGCCGCATCCATAGATGTTCTCGCCAAACGGCTGGTCCGGTCGCTTCCGCTTGCAGAACTGGCCCCGGTGATCGCGGCCGAAATCAAGCGGCAGGCGACAGACTTCGACGCCGGACCGCTGCTAGAGGCGCTTGCCCGTCAAACCAGTGAGAAGGGCTATGACCGTCGTGCGCTGGATTACACGCTGGAGCAGGCCGAATCCTGGCTTTTGAAGCCGGAAACGGGCTACACGCTGGGTACCTTGGGGATGCAGGCTATCAGCGGTTTGCAGGTGAGCGGGCTGATGCAATTTGCCCTCAACGCGTTCCTTGGCTATCTGAACGAAGAGCGCATGGGTGAAATGATTCGCCATTTTCTGCTGGATCAGGTTGCAGAGCTGCAAAGGGAAGAACATCCGCGCCGCCATGCCATACTGGATGGACTGAAAACACAGCTAATCCGTCTGGCGACGAAAGATACGGTTCAGGAAGGACTGAACGGCTGGAAGAACGGCCTTGTGGATGCCTGGGAAGGCGATGCGTCGGTGCTCCATAAGATGGAAGAGCTGCGCGTACGCTTATTGGACTATATGGAAGACGGCAGCTATGTACCGATTTATATTTTGCCGCTACTGGATCGGATGCTGGCTGATTTGAAAGGAAATACCGAGCTGCTGGACAAGATCAATTCGCGAATTGTGGAAGGTATTACGGGACTGGTGGAAGCCAACCACAGTCGGATTGGTAATCTGGTACGCGAAAATGTAGATAAAATGGATAACGATTCCCTGATTGCTCTGATGGAGGACAAGCTTGGGCAGGACTTGCAGTGGATACGTATTAACGGCGCGGTTACAGGCTTCCTGATTGGTATTGTCCTGACAGGTATCCGTATGCTGATCGGTTGATTCATTAAAGAAGAAAACGCTACAGATAAGGTTGTGGAAGCATGAGAATTGAGGCTCAAGCGTTGATGGGTAAGCCGCACGCCACAGTAAATTATGTGTTGAATCACCATCCAATGCTGCTGGTTCGAATGAGAGCCCGGCAGAGATACGTTGATGTATGGTACCGGATGACAAGTGGATGAGTAAGCGAAGATTTTTTTTAATTACGCTGTCATTCCTGATCGTAATTATCGGCCTGCGTATGCTGTGGTTTGATTATTACCACAATCAGGATTATCCACGGGCCAAGGCGGGAATTCTGGATCTGAGGGGCCTGAATTTGCAGGAGATGAAGACCATACCATTAAATGGTGAGTGGGAGTTTTATCCGGGAATATTATCTTCCCCTGCTGAACTGAAGTCCTTATCTATGAAGAAGCAGCGTCAGACCATTCAGGTACCGGGAATATGGAGTGAGTCGGTATCTCCTGTGGATCATAAGGCATATGGGGTTGGAACCTATCGGCTGCTTATTTTGAGTGGCAGGTCGGAGGACACTTTATACGGTCTTCGGATCGGGAGGATTAGTACGGCATCCAACATATTTGTCAACGGCCGTTTAGTTAGTCATAGCGGCCAGGTCTCTAACAAGGTCGAACAGCATACAGGATCGACCGTTCCGTTCTCTGCTATGTTTGATACGAACAGGCAGGCCATGGAGATTGTTATCCAAGTATCCAATTTTGATTTTCCTTCCAGTGGAGGGATTGTGAAGCCTGTCATTTTCGGAAGCGCAGAGGCTGTGAATAGCCGAACCAACTTCGCGATCTTGATGCAAATCATGGTATGTATTATTTTACTGCTTCACGGGTTATATGTAGTCGTTATATTTTTTATGAATCCACAAAAGAAGGCGCTTCTGTATTTCGCGGGAATTGTAGTCTGCACGGTAATATCCATCCTGACAGACGATGACAAGCTTTTAATAGACTGGTTCCCTATCAGTTTGAGTCTTTCGATAAAGATAACCATACTTTCCTATATTGGGATAGGCATGTGTGTACTGAAGCTGGCGCAGTCTCTGTTGGCTCGATCCCGCATCATTCAGATTGTTTTTATAGCCCACTGTTGTTTTGCGGTCATGGTTTTATTTGCATCTACATCCAACCTTTATGCATTTTTGTTGGCTCTTATCGCATTCTCAGGCATTACCCTATGTGCTACGGTTCCCACGGTTGCTTTTCTTAGAACATTCAGAGGGCAAAGAGAGGCTGTTTTTCTGTTGCTGGCATCCCTTAGCATCGCGTCCAGCATACTGTGGGGTGTGTTCAAAACGAATGACCTCCCTTATTACCCTTGGGATATTGTGCTGGCCTTTGTGGCGTTTGCGTCCTATTGGTTCAAACGGTTTTTTAATACGAACGCCGAGCTGAGAAGGCTGACGGAGAGACTGCAGCGCGCTGATCAGGTAAAAAATGAATTTTTGGCCAACACCTCTCATGAGCTGCGAAATCCTCTGCATGGGATGATCAATATAGCACAGACCGTGCTGGAGAATCAGAATGGTGCCCTGGACGAGCCCAACAAGAGAAACATGCAATTGCTCGTTACGGTCGGTCGCCGTATGTCCTTATTATTGAATGATTTGCTGGATGTTACACGTCTGCGTGAAAAGGATATTTTTCTGGAAAAAGGAAGCTTGAAGCCCCAGGCTGTAGCCTCGGGTGTGTTGGATATGCTCCAATTCATGACAGATGGTAAACCTCTAAACATGGTAGTAAACATCCCTGCTGATTTTCCGAATGTATTAGCGGATGAAAACCGGGTAATCCAAATCCTGTTCAATCTCCTTCACAATGCGGTTAAACATACTGCTGAGGGGACCATTTCCGTTCACGCACACATCCAGGGCGAAATGGCCAGTATTGAGGTTCGTGACACTGGCGTTGGGATGGATAAGGAGACGCAAAAGCGAATATTTCATCCATATGAACAAGGAGATTCTCATTTGACGGTTATTGGGGATGGGCTTGGACTAGGGTTGAGCATCAGCAAGCAATTGGTGGAGCTTCATGGGGGATCTCTGAGTGTACGCTCTGAACTTGGGCAAGGCTCAACCTTTTCTTTCACGCTACCACTTGACCTCTCACCTGTACCCGACGAATTACGAGATAACGAGCAGGTGCGTATGGATGAAGCGGCAGATACCGATTTTATAGCTTTGCTGAATGAAGCAGTGATGCAGGTTGCGGCAGGCTCTGCACGGTCGGCCATACTCGCGGTAGATGATGATCCGGTTAATTTAAGGGTGTTAGAGGGCATTCTCGCCTCGGAATCGGAGTCTTATGATCTTGTCACTGTAACCAGTGCCCAGGAGGCCCTGCATAGGTTGGATCACCGGGAATGGGATTTAATTATAGCCGATGTCATGATGCCCCAAATGTCGGGTTATGAGTTAACTCGGCGTGTGAGGGAATATTTTAGCATTTCCGAGCTGCCTGTGTTGCTGTTGACGGCACGTAGTCAGCAGGAGGACTTATATACGGGATTTCATGCTGGGGCCAACGATTATATTATGAAGCCTGTGGATTCCATGGAATTGAAATCCAGGGTCCGTGCCTTGACTGATGTTAAAAAGTCAGCAAGGGAGCGGCTGTGGATGGAAGCTGCATGGTTACAGGCGCAAATCAAACCTCATTTTTTGTTTAACACCTTGAATACCATTGCATCCTTAAGTCATGTGGATCACGCCAGAATGGTGAATCTTATTGAGGAGTTCGGTAAATATTTAAGATCAAGCTTCAATCCTCAAAATCTTGATAGAGTCGTATCACTGGAATACGAGCTTGCACTCCTGAAATCTTATCTTTATATAGAGAAGGAGCGTTTTGGGAATAGACTAGATATTGTATGGGAAGTAGACGAACAGGTGTCCTTGCTTCTGCCGCCGTTGTCCATTCAGCCACTTGCGGAAAATGCGATTAGGCATGGTATCATGAATCGGATAGATGGAGGAACATTGTGCATTCGAATTCAGCAGCAGGAGGATGGCACAGAAATAGCTATTATGGATGACGGTGTGGGCATGAGTCAGGAGGAGCTGGATCGTCTGCTGGATCCTCAGCAAGAACAGTATAGCGGGATTGGATTACGGAATACGGACCGACGTCTGAAGCAAGTATTCGGTAAGGGGCTGTATATTAGTAGTCATTCCAATCAGGGTACAACGGTGAGCTTCCATGTTCCCCGGGCACAAAGGCAAGAAACTTAATATCTCTGTCCCGTAGGACCTCATACAGAACGAGGCGAAAAGCGTCGGTCTGATGGGGTTCTACGGGTTCCGGAGAATGACTTCAGCCGTGAGACTAGGCATGTGCCATTTGCCACTCTATAAACCAATTCGTAATTTGTTCATTGGGCTTCTCATGAAGTTCTTCCCATAAGACGGATGATAACAAATCATACCACTTGTTAACTAAGTTTTTTTTGTTCATATCAGCATAGGTTTTCATTAGTCCCCAGTAGGCTTCCTCTGCTTGGGGGTGACGACTACAGATGCCCTCATAAATAGAAACCGCCTCTTCAGGCTGGGAGCTCCCTCTATACCACTCTGCCATTTTTAATGATGTGGTTAACCATATCTTATGCAGTCTTTGGCGTTCACTTTCAACCCACCAAAAATCATATTCCTGTAAATAGTCCCCTTTGTATAATTCCATTATTTTAACATAATAGTGAATGGATTCCTTGTTCATCGGTGGAGCGGATGCCAGGAGGGACTCCCATCTTTCTGTATCTAGCACTACGTTTTGCGTATGCAAAATATAACCGCCATTGGTGTTGGAAATCTCTAAAAAGGAATGATACGGCGCTATCGTTTTTCTAATGTAATAAGCGGCAGTATATAAAAGAGAGTAGGCCTTATCTTCTTCATATTCCGGCCATAGTAATTCAATCAAGGCTGATTTGCGAACCCATTGGTCATGATTTTGGAGCAGGTACAAAAACAACTCCTGAGCCTTTTTGGTCCTCCACTGAAGAACAGTGGGCTGTTGGTCCGGTAATGTGAAGACGACATGTTGAAAAACCTGTAAATGAAGAAGGGGAGGCTGATCCTCAGGTATGGAGGCAGCTTGATCGTTACGCTTCAGAATGCGATTCATGGTTTTGATGAGACGTTCTGTCGTGACCGGTTTGAGCAGATAATCCAGCGCATTAAGCTCGAAGGCCTGGATAGCGTACTTATCGTAAGCCGTTACAAATACAATCTGAATATGGGGTTTGTGCTCCAAAATTTGACTTGCTAATTCAATTCCACTGATCTCTGGAAGCCTTACATCCAAAAAGGCTATGTCTATATTATCAAGTAGAATATAGTCCTTAGCCACGAGCGGATTCGTAAAAGCTCCTGCAATATGTATGCCTTGTAACTTGCCAAGCAGACGCTTCATATAATCCAAAGCTAACTCTTCATCATCGACAATAACAATCCTTGTCAATTTCTCTGATCTATCCACGTGTGCTTTACCCCTTTTTAGGCAGATACATCTTATTATATAGGATAACTTGGCCGCGGCTATAAACAAAAGGTTGTAGAAGAAAAAAATTTTAAATAAAAAGGCGGGCTGCGATGGACCATCGTTAAGATGGATGATCGCAAGCCCGCCTGTTAGGATGTTTACTATACTTAAGCTTGACTGACAGTATTGGAGGTATATTTACAGAATCCAGCGTGTGACCTGTTCCAACGGCAGTCTGGATTTTTCCCGCTTGGGCTCATGGGCCCGATAACCAAAGGCAGCGATGACCGAGATATCCAGCAGCCCATTCTCCAGCAGTCCTTCTTCCTCCAGAATGGCATGCACCTGATCGTAGTTAAAGCCCTCAATCGGGCAGGAATCAATGCCGATCTGAGCCGCCGCTGTCATCATATTGCCCAAGGCGATATAAGTCTGCTTGGAAGCCCAGTCGAATAACGTACGTTCGTTTTCCAGCAGGCGCTGATTTTCACCCTGAAAAATTTTATATCGGCCCGGCAGTGAGGCAAAGTCTTCCTCAGACATCCCTTTAACCTCTTTATACATATACTCCACATAAGGAGAGTCATAACGGACATCCTTGCGTGCTAAAATCAAGACGACATGGCTGGCCGCAGGAATCTGTTTTTGGCCCCCGCTTGAAACCGCAGCCAGCTTTTCTCTCAATGCCTGATTTTGTACAATCACAAATCGCCACGGCTCAAAGCCGACGGAGCTTGGGGAAAGTCGCCCGGTTTCGAGAATAAATTGAAAATCTTCCTCCGGTATGATGCGATCAGGATCGAATTCCTTGGTAGCATGTCTGAACAGAAAGGCATCCAGAATTTCCTGTTTTTTAGCTGATGTATTAGACATGAAGTGTACTCCTTCCGGTTTGGGTTGAGTTGGTGCTCCATTTATTTTCTGCTACTATAATGAGAGCTGATATCGAATGTATAGTCATCATATAAAAAGTTTTTCGCAGGAACAAGTACGCACATATTTGTTCCTTGTCATAAGTCTGGAGACTTCGGTCTACAATCGGCAGAAAGAAGGGGAAACCATGACGCAAGAGATGGAAAATACAGTTAGCGTGAACATTGGATGTCCGGTAGCGAAAACCGTAGGGGTTATCGGCGGCAAATGGAAAGGGGTCATTTTATATCATTTGACCACAGGACCGCGCCGGTATAACGAAATTCGACGGACCTTGCCCAATATTACGCAGCGTATGCTGACCTTGCAGCTGCGTGAGCTGGAACGTGATGGTATCGTACACCGCGAAATCTATAACGAGAATCCGCCGCGTGTGGAATACTCGCTTACCCCGTTGGGCGATACGTTGAGGCCGTTGCTGGATTTTATGAGAGACTGGGGTGTCTTCTATGGGGAACAGACCTGTGAGCCCGCAGCGGCCAATTCCAAGTGCGGGAAGCCTTCTGGTTGAGGTGTGAAATGAGGAAAGCCCGCTGATGAACTCATGGAGCTTCGCATGGAAGACGCATGAAATTCATCAGCAGGCGGAATAAGGGCGAGACGTTCTTGTGAAAATTTATTTATTTGAACTCGATGGATTGGTTCATTTGCGTCCAGGCGGTTTCTCCAATGATGCCCAGTCGCCAGATGGCGATGCCTTTCAGGTCATAACGTTTGGCTAGACCGATCTTGGCGTTGACGGTGCTGTCTTTTTCGCTACCCATAGAGATGCCTAAAATCAACTTGTCCCGCGAGGTTTCCTTCAAAGCCAGTCGAATGGCTTCGTCCACTTTATCGAGTGGCTCAGGCGTTGCTTTTTGTCCGTAATCATAGGCCATGATGATCAGATCGTCCGCCAGATTACCCAGCGTCTTGTAGTCGTAACCTGAGTAAGAGCTGTTCAGCGGATGCAGGACGACGGTGAGCTTGAGTCCAGCCTGATGCGCTTTGACCGACAGCTTTTGAATGAAGGCGTTGTAGTCTGAACGCGCTTTGGCTTTATCTCCGCTCCAGCCCAGTCCCTCCAGATCCAGCGTGATGCCCTTGAACTGCTTGTCGGTGGCGGTGCTAACGATTTGGGAAATAGTTTGCTCCTGAAGCTGTGCATTTTCCAAAACTTTAGTCAGCTCGTGATTGCCATCTCCAGAATAGACCATCAGGTAAGGGGAAGTCCCCTGACTGTCTGCCTCCTGTACAATGGACTCTGGTGTCACGGTGTCGGCGGCTTGAGGCCATTTGTATTCCTTGCCGCTGGTCGTAAATTGTCCGTTCGCATCAATTCGGCTCCAGCCGAAGGCTACCGCGTTAAAATCTGGTATTTTGGATTTTTGGTCGAAGGAAGATAGCGCGTAAAATCCCACCGTATACATAGGCTCACGCGGCGATGTAATGGATACCGTCCGCGTTCCCTGATTCCAGTTGACCGTGGCTCCAAACTGCTGTCCGAAGAAGCCTAACGGAATCATCGTGCTGCCGCGCACGGTTTGCGGTGCGGCTGTTAGTTGCACTGACTGTCCGTCTATCGTAGCATTGCGGCTACCCATTTTCAGAACCACCTGCTTGGCCGCAGAGCCTTGTGCTTTGGTGGCAGTAATGCTTTGGCTGGCCTGATCCCATTTCACAGTAATGCCGAGAGCTTCGGAAATGGCACGGAAGGGAACCATTGTCGTGCCGCTCATCACTGCGGGCTGTACTGGGAAAGGCAGCGGATATCCGTCCAGCACAATGCTGACCTGTCCCGCATCCGCCTGCGCCGACGGGCTATAGATACCTGCTGCGGCACTTAGAAAGATAGCGCTGGATAACAGAGCCTTATTTACGATTTTCATCTTATACTCTCCTATGCATCATAGATTGCAAAGCTATCATGTTAGAATCGTGAGGTTTCTACCATTTTACCAAAAAAAATGATAGATAGGTGAATGTTAAAATGATATACACTGCTTCGAATTCTATGTAGAATCTTTTTCTCCGGGATATCATACTAATCAAATCAGTATGATCAATTCGGCCGTTGGCCTTCTGTGTATATATTTCATCATTTTTAATACCTAATTTTCTACATGGAGCAACTAAAAGGGCTCCTTTTCTTTCAACCAAAACAGTTGAGGAGAAATATAATAGAATAAATTTCAATTTTCTAGTCGATGGGTAATTGCTGTATAAATATTTCAAGTTTAATAAGGAATAGAACAAAAAAGCTGACACCATCTATATAGGTGCCAGCTTTTGCTTTTTATATCGCTCATATAATTCATACATTCATATAACTAACTTCTATACACTTGCAAACAAAGATTACTTGCGGCGCTTGAGCGCAATGCCGACGGCTACTGCACCAAGCACGACTGCGATGATCGAGAGAACGAGTGCTGTCGTTTGTGCGCCAGAGCTGGCGGGAGCAGCGGCGGCAGGTGCGGCTTCGGTAGCATTGTTTGAAGTGGATGCAGGGTTGCTGCTATCCTTAGCCGTGTCTGTGCTCGCATGGCCTGCTGCGGTGCCAGCCGAATCGTGTCCGCTGTCTGCGGCAGGCGCAGGAGCCTCGGATGTGGCATCAGCCGTGATTTTTGTAATGGAATGAGGATTGTTACTTCCTTCATCGCCTGTCCATTCCACGATACTTCCGTCGCTGTAATATTGGAAAGCGTTCCATGCGGCTTCCGTATTCTGGTCTGCATTTTGTGCGACGAAGCTGAAACGCTGATACTGCCCCGCCTGGATGCCATCTTTGTCGGTCGTCCAGGTAACAGTGGTTACTTTGCCGGAGCTGTCTTTTTCGGTTGCTACTTTCCAATCCGGTACAGGCTCATACTGCTTGAAAACGACTTCTTTCGGGATTTTCAAAGCGACTTTGGTGGTTGGAATGTTTTTTTCGACAGGCACTTTCAGCGTGTACGTTTCCCAAGCGTTAGGCTGTGAAACGGAGGGCTTGACCGTCACGTGGGCACTGGCCATACCTGCAAAAAGTAAAGCACCTGCTGCAATCAGACCCATAGAGGTCGCAAGTCTGGAAAATCTGGATTTTACCGTTTGAATCGTTGTATTCATATCATTTGCTCCTTTAAACAATATAATGATTATCTTTTTCCACCTACGTGCAGAGTAAATTCAGCGTCAACTGCATCCAATGATGCGGTCAGAGCATGTACCTGTACAGTCCATGTTCCTTCGGCGGTCAGGAGCTCTTGAGTTAGGAATGGCTGCTGTTGTTGTGCAGGGAGAACAAATTCCTGCCGGGCTTTGTCAGGGTCTGCCGGGACGAGTGTCAGTGTGACCTGTTGGATGCCCTGAACGGTAGCTCCCTTGGCATCCCTTACGGTTACCTTAAATTCATTGCTGCCCACAGTATTCGGGCTAACCGCCAGCGAGATGCTGTATTCGCCTGCGGTGCGGGTTTCCTCAAACGGTACCGCAGGTGCCTGACCAGGCGAAAGGTGGGTAAGCACCGCCGCCAACAGCATCACGAGCAGGCCGACGGACAGCTCGATGCGCAAGCCCCCGGTGGCACGCTTGGCTGCCGCCGCTTGCCGGGCGCTGCGGAATTGGCTGGCCGCGAAGGCCAGCATGACCAGCAGCAGCGCTGCTTTTCCGAGCAGAACGAGTCCGTAGGACGTGTTCAGCAGCATGGAGGGAGCCGGGACGTACAGCACGGCTCCATAAATCCCGGTGGCGAGCAGCGCCGCCACCATGGCAATGCCCCAGCCGGCAAAGCGGCGCAGGGCCGCTTGCCGCAGAACTGCCCGCTCAGACTCGGGCAGTTCTCGCCCGGCAACAGGCAGGCACACTGCCATGACGGCAAGTGAGCCAACCCAAAAGGCTGCCGCCGCCAGATGGACGAAGTCCGCCGCGATGGCTGGAGCCGGATGGGCCGCCGCCGCCGGATGGCCTGTGAAGGCCTTGGACAGCATAAGGCTCAACGTCATGACGACGGAGCCATAACCCCAGAGACGGCGCTGGCAGTCAGAGATGCTGTGATCCAGCGCGTAAATCAGCGCAACGCTCAGGAGCAGCACGAGAATCATCTGGATGAACCAGATTTGCCCTGCGCCCGTGAACTGGAGGGCTTCTCCAAGAATTGGAAGTGAAAAGCCCTCCCCCATGGAAACTCCTGCATCCCAAGATGCCTGAAGCGGCAGGCTAATCAGGATGGCGACAGACGTTATGCCATAGCCACTCCACAGCAGCGTGGTCCAGCGGGATAATGGGATTGAGGCCCGTTTATCAAGCTCCTGCTGTTCACTCGCTTCTCGACTTCGATTCACACCCGGTAGGATGAACAGTCGGAAACAGAGTGCTCCCAAAAGCAGCGACTGTCCAATATACAGCAACCAGCGGGTAGCGATTAAGTCAGGCCGCGATGCTCCCGAGCTATCGGAGGCGGCAACGGGGTCCTTATACGCACTGGAACCATTGCCGACTTGAAATGGAATCACTCCATTGACCGGATGTCCGTCCGCCGATAAGGCTCTCCAATTGACGGTGTAAATTCCACTTTTCATCCCCGGAATCAGCTTGATTTCCATCGTGTCTTCATGTTCAGGATTAAGCCGCGCTTTACCTGTATCGACCCGTTTTCCTGTTTCATCGGTCACTTTCATCGACATAAAAGCAGACTGCAAATTCTCATTGAAGGTGATTTTTACCTGGGAAGGCGGCTTGTCCAAAACCTGATTTTCAGTCGGACTGGATTCAACGATAAATGCATGAGCCCATGATAAGTGAGGAAACAGTAAAAGTAACGGTAGACACAGCAGCAGAAGACAAGCCGCGCGGGCTGGTCTTAACAGGTGCAACATGCCCGTGAATTCACCTTCTCTCGATTACTTGAAGCGAGGATGTCCCAAAGTGTGACATCTCATACGGTCAAACCTACATTCATACCTTTAATCATAGTACATTTGGCAGGAATAGATGAAGCGAATTATGACACTTATATGAAATTTGAAATAATATGAAAACCCCTGCCGTTGTTGAAATCTGGACGATTTTAACGGTAGGGGTAAAGGGACAAGCATAGGGGAATTAGTGGTCTGCTTCTATGGAATCCAGGAAAGCGGGCTGCTTATGCTGGACATAGTGGATAAAAATAGCCGTTAGCTCCGGATCGAATTGGCTACCAGAGCAGTCACGCAGTTCCTTAATGGCCTCAACAAACGTTTTGGTGGGTTGGTAGGGACGTTCGGTGGTCATGGCATCGAAGGAGTCAATAATCGTCAGCATCCGGCACAGCCGGGGAATTTGCTCGCCCTTGAAGCCGAATGGATAGCCGCCTCCGTCATAGCGTTCATGATGAAGCTCCACAAAAGGAACCAGATCCATGAACCGCTCGTTGGCCTCTACAATTCTTCTGCCCCAAGTGACATGCGCTTTCACCATACACCATTCCTCGTCGGTCAGCTTCTCTTTTTTATTCAGAATATTCCAGGGGATTTCCAGCTTTCCGATGTCATGAATGAGGGCACCTAGTATAAAGCACCGCTTGTCTTCCTGTCCGAGCTGAAGCGCTTCGCTCATGTCTACTGCGTACTTGAACACTCGCTTGGAATGCTTGAAGGTATTAATATCCTTGTACAAAAACAAATTAAGTTGCTGCTCAATATCACGAATATCCTGTCCGAGATCGACTTCGCGTTCCACCTCATTCAGGCTGCCGTGTGTATGAACGATATTTTTCCCCTGCTTTTTGGCGTAATACAAGGCTTTATCTGCCAGATCGACCAATTGTGATCTGTCATAGATGTCGACGCGGCTCTGCACAATACCTGCGGAGAAGGACAAGCAGCCATGCGGAAAGATTTCGACGCCCTCGTAGCGGGAATCATTCAGCCTTTTTCGGATGGCATTGACTATTTCGTAAGCTTGCTCCGCGGTATAGTCGGGCATAAGCAGAGTGAACTCCTCTCCGCCATAGCGGGATACGATAATATTGGAGCCGGAAGTTTCCTTTTTGAGAGTCTCTCCGAGGAATCCCAACAGTTGATCGCCTCTCAGGTGACCGAAGTGATCGTTGTATTTTTTAAAATCATCAATATCAATAAGGGCAAGGCTGAGGGGGGTATTCTGGGTTCTGGCTATATTCAGCTCGGTTTCGAGTGCATTTTCAAAATAACTGTGATTGTACAGCCCTGTTCTGCGGTCCATGTTGGCTTTTTCTTCAATTTCCCGATACATCGTAAACAACTGCTTGAACGCGTGGGATAGAAGCATACTTAGCGCAAGGAACAACAGAAGCCCCAAAATACCGTTATGATAAATCAGTGTGGTCAGTACGAGAGACAGGATGAGTGTGCATAAGTAAACAAGCAGGGATTCAGCGAGAAAAGCCTTTTTTAGCTCATTGAGAGAGCCTTTGTAAGCAATATAAAAGTAGAGACCCAGTGTAACGGTATTCACCGCAAAGTAGCAGAACAGCGCCAGCAGGTAGGAAGTAAAATGCTCTTCGTTCAAGCCCCCCTGCGTTCCGCCGCTTAGCCCAAAGACGGTAGAAGACAGGAAAATTGAAAGCGCATAGATGGAAAAATTGGCGGCATGCTTCCACCAGGACAGTTCTCTATACCGGATTGCGGCAATGAGTACATTGAGCCATAAAATGAGAATAGCGATTTCAGTGCCATGTACAAAAATACAAGCGAGATACACGGAGGAATCCATCGATTGCTTGTTACTGGCTGGCGGCAGCTGGAAGGTAAAATGCTCCAAAATCAGAACTGCTCCCAACAGGGAGTAGATCGTGACCCACTCTGTAGGCGAATAATGCATAAAGGACCAATGGTTCGTATACAAGAGGACGGCCAAGCCTGCCATACATATGAGAAAAACGTATAATCCCGTCGCGCTAACCCGTTCTTGCAGCTTTTTTATTATACTCATCATTTCATTCTCCTGCCTTGTCGTATCTTGATGTCAAAGCTACCAGGGGGTAAATGGGATAATTTACAATTTTGTAATCGAAAATTTCACATGAAAAAACAGGCCGGAATCCAGCCTGTTTTGTTGAGCCTGTGCTTCCCTTTTCCTTATCGGTAATTAGCCTCCGATTTTGTAACCGGAAGTCAAAGCGATTACGACAGAAGCGACGATAATAGCGTTGATAATCACACGGGAATATTTCAAATTTTTCATAGGGTTCACTCCCTTCCTTGGAATAAGGCGCACACTAGGCGTGGCGGGGATGGGTTTCTTGTTGGGTGGTCTTCTTCTTGTTCACGACCATGACACTTTGAATAAACAGAAACATCCCAAAGTTCATGACGACATCTCCAATACTGATCACCTGCGTACGGGGATAGGGCTTGGAGAGTGGAATAATATCACCCAAAAATGATAAACGCGTAGTCGTATCCATCATGTAATGCTTCGAGATAACGATTCCAGATTTAAGCATATCTGTATAATAGGGGCCTAGTACCTCAGAAGCGCTCAACGAGACCGGCATCCTGCCGCCATTTACCGCCATGACGACAAAATTCAACAGGACTCCGATTAAAATAAGCTTGAATCCCTTGTGGTGCCTGTTCAACCAGAGAAAAATCAATCCAACCGCATAGATGCCCATAAACAGATACCCGTTGATGGACGCGAGCCAAGCCCATTTTTCCTGAGCATAAAAAATAATGAACTGCACCAGCAGCAGCACAGGGAACATCCAGCCAGCTATGAGGTGTATTTGGCTGAAACGGATTAAACCCTGTCGCCAGCCCCCTCTGAACAGACCTACAATGAGACCAAGCAGCACTCCATCATAGACCATAGTTATTCTCCAGCTTTCGCAAATTTTTTTGTTTTGGTTAAGGTATGATTCGACCTTAAATTGGTAAATTCCTGCCTGATATGTAGCAGTTTCGAAAAAAAAATGCGGATTAGCGTGTAAATGATCGAAGCAGCGTAAAATGAATGTTATCATAATATATTGAAGTGATATTTCATATTTTCAGAAAAGGATGATTGTTATTATGAATCGGTTTTCCAATACGGTAATGGTTGCCGCAGATATGACCAAATCCCGGATATTATGGATTGCCTTTGTTCTGGGAGCATTGAGCGCTTTCGGACCCTTGTCCATAGATATGTATTTGCCGTCATTGCCTACATTAGCCGACAATTTGCATACGACGACTTCGCTGGCGCAACTCAGTCTGACCGCCTGTCTGTTGGGTCTGGCAGTCGGGCAGATCGTTGCGGGGCCGCTGAGTGATGTAAGAGGACGTAGAGGGCCGCTGGTCGTATCGCTTGTCCTGTACGCCGCTGCTTCGCTGTTATGCGTGTTTGCGCCGAATATCGGCGTGCTTATCGGGCTACGCTTTATTCAGGGTCTTACTGGGTCTGCGGGGATCGTTATCTCCAGAGCCGTTGCGCGTGATCTATATTCGGGCAGAGAGCTGACGCGCTTCTTTTCACTGCTCATGCTGGTGAACGGTGTGGCTCCGATTGCTGCTCCTGTGCTGGGCGGTGTTCTGTTGAATTTTGTATCCTGGCGTGGTGTGTTCATGGTGCTTTGCGTAGTCGGGGTGGCAATGTTAATTGCCGTTGTGTTGGGGCTACCGGAAACACTGCCTGTCAGCCGCCGTTCATCGGGTGGTTTGAAGCAGACGCTTCGTACACTCGGTCATCTTTTTACGGATCGGCGCTTTATGGGATACGCCTTCTCGCAGGCGCTCATTACAGGAGCCATGTTTGCGTACATCGCTGGCTCGCCGTTCGTGCTTCAGGATATTTTCGGGGTTTCACCTCAGACATACAGTATTATTTTCGCGGTGAATGGTTTGGGGATTGTACTGTTTTCCCAATTGACCGGGAGGCTTGTCGGCCGTTTCAGCGAACGGCAGTTGCTCTTGTCGGGGTTGTTGATTGCGGCTGTAGCGGGAATTAGCCTGCTTACGGTGGCCTTTACCGGTGGTCAACTATTTGCTGTTCTAGTTCCGCTGTTCTTTGTTGTATCCTGTGTCGGGATCGTGAGTACAACCACCACCTCACTCGCGATGCAAAGCCAGCAGCGCTCCGCAGGGAGTGCGTCCGCCATGCTCGGCTTGCTGCCTCTGTTGCTTGGCTCTATCGCTTCGCCGCTGGTGGGTCTGGGCAGTGGAACAACGCCTATACCAATGGCTATCGTCATCGCTATAGCGGAAGTTGGTGCGTTGTTAAGTTTTATGGTACTTGCCAAGGAAGCGCGCGTGAAAGCTTGAAATAAGGCGAACAGGTGACATTTATCCGGAAGGTTGACATACCCCATGGGGGTATATTATGCTAGGAGTATATTAACAATGCATGAATGCATAACACAACACAGGAGGCTGATGTATGGCTGAAGAGCAACCTGTTTCCAACGCTGAAGTCCATGAGGCTCATTGCGGAGCAGAAGGGGAAAAGACCGTTAGAAAAAGTCATCACTCGGCAGAATTCAAGAACAGTCTTACATCCCGATTGAACCGTATTGAAGGTCAGGTTCGGGGAATCAAGGGCTTGATCGAGAAGGATACCTATTGTGACGATGTGCTGAACCAGATTGCGGCTGTCCAGTCCGCCCTGAATGGTGTCGGCAAGCTGCTGCTGGAAGGGCATATGAAAAGCTGTGTCATTGAGCGCATGCAGGCCGGAGAGCCGGAAGTGATCGACGAGCTGCTGGTTACGGTCAAGAAGCTGATCCGTTAAGAGCAATACCCATACACATAAATCGGGTACATAAAGTACCCCGGAGGAGGAAACAGAAATGGCACAAGTAACGTTGAACGTAGAGGGCATGAGCTGCAATCATTGCGTGAAAGCAGTAGAAGGAGCCTTGGAGAAAGTCGGCGCTTCCGGCAAGGTCAGTCTTGAAGCGAAACAAGTGGCTGTAGAATACGATGAGTCCAAGCTGAACGTTGAAGCTCTGAAAACCGCAATTGAGGACCAAGGCTACGACGTCGTTTAAGTAAAGGATATGTAGCGCGTAAAAAAATTTGTTTTAAAGGAAAAGCTTCCATGAAGAGGCTTTTTCTTTTGAACATGAATATACCCCATGGGGGTATGTAGGAGGAGAGTAACCATGGAAAACCGTGTGACCGACGGTGACAAGCAGACAACGCTTCATATTACAGGGATGTCCTGTGCTGCCTGTGCCAGCCGTATTGAAAAGGGATTGAATCGAATAGACGGTGTGGCGCAGGCTAATGTGAATCTGGCTCTGGAGCAGGCGTCGATATCGTATGATCCGAAGCAGGCCGACATTCCGGATTTTCGTGATAAAATTGCTTCGCTTGGCTTTGGAACCGTGAGTGAGGAAGCCAATCTGAATGTGACGGGCATGACATGCGCAGCCTGCGCGACCCGGATTGAAAAGGGTCTGAACCGGATGCCGGGTGTGACGGGCGCTGCGGTGAATTTGGCGATGGAAACAGCGCATGTGGAATATGCGGCGGGAAGTATTGCGGTCAGTGATCTGGTGAGCAAGATTGAGCAGCTTGGCTATGGAGCCATCCCGCAGAGTGCCGAGGATAACATCGCAGACGTGCGCAGCAAGGATTTGAATCGTAAAAAATGGAAGTGGATCGTATCTGCGGTACTGTCACTTCCGCTGTTATGGGCGATGGTCACTCATTTTTCATTTACCTCATGGATGTATGTACCGAGCTTGTTTTTGAACCCTTGGTTCCAGTTCGCACTGGCTACGCCGATACAGTTTGTGATTGGTTGGCAGTTTTACGTAGGAGCATACAAGGCGCTGCGCAATGGCAGTTCCAATATGGATGTATTGGTTGCTCTGGGCACGTCTTCGGCTTATTTTTACAGCCTCTATCTCACCTTGCGTCCGTCGACCGTGATGGATGGCATGGGCGGTATGGCTGTTATGAAAATGCCTGAACTGTACTATGAAACAAGCGCGGTTCTGATTACGCTTATTCTCGTCGGTAAATGGTTTGAGGCAGTAGCCAAGGGCCGTTCGTCCGAGGCGATCAAGAGTCTCATGAGTCTTCAGGCGACGACAGCGCGTGTAGTACGTGATGGGCAAGAGCTTGATATACCGATTGAGCAGGTTCGCGTGAAGGACATTTTTATTGTACGTCCCGGCGAGAAAATCCCTGTAGACGGTGTGGTGGTGGACGGACGCTCGGCGGTGGATGAATCCATGCTGAGTGGCGAAAGCCTTCCGGTGGAAAAAGAGGCGGGTTCTGTGGTCACAGGAGCTACGCTCAATAAAAACGGTGTGCTTCGTATCCAGGCTGAGCGTGTCGGTGGAGATACGGCGTTAGCACGTATTATTAAGGTCGTGGAAGATGCGCAAAATTCCAAGGCTCCGATTCAGCGGATTGCTGACCAAATATCAGGAATATTTGTTCCAATCGTTGTAGCTATAGCTGTATTGGCCTTTATCGTCTGGTTTTTCCTTGTGACTCCGACTGATTTTGCAGGCTCCCTGGAGAAAATGATTGCGGTGCTTGTCATTGCTTGCCCTTGTGCGCTCGGATTGGCTACACCAACGTCTATCATGGCGGGATCGGGACGCGCCGCTGAATACGGCATTCTGTTCAAGGGCGGCGAGCATCTGGAGATGACTCGTTCGGTCAATGCTGTGGTGCTGGATAAAACGGGCACGGTCACGAACGGCAAGCCTGAGCTGACGGATGTTGTGGTCGGAGAAGGGAGCTTGGGCGAAACGGATTTGCTGCGGTTGTTGGCTGCGGCGGAAAAAAGCTCGGAGCATCCACTGGCGGAAGCCATTGTAAGGGGCATTGCGGATCGCGGCATTGAGCTAGTGGAGCCGACAGATTTTGAAAATATTCCGGGCTATGGCGTGAAGGCTCATGTGGAAGGCAAGCAAGTGCTGGCAGGTACACGTCGGCTGATGAGTCGTGAGGGCATCACGGTTGGCGAATCGGCCGAGCAGCATATGCATGAGCTGGAGAACGCGGGCAAAACAGCAATGCTGATTGCGGTGGACGGTTTCTATGCCGGACTGGTAGCCGTGGCAGATACGATTAAGGAAACGTCACGGGAGGCAGTTGCCCGTCTGCGTGCAATGAACATTGAGGTCATCATGATTACGGGTGACAATGAACGGACCGCGCGGGCTGTGGCTGCCGAGGCCGGAATTGATCGGGTGCTGGCTGAGGTGTTGCCAGAGGGCAAGGCGGAAGAAGTAAAACGCCTTCAGGAGCAGGGTCTGATCGTAGCTATGGTCGGGGATGGCATTAATGATGCGCCCGCGCTGGCTACCGCTGATATCGGGATGGCAATGGGCACAGGTACGGATGTGGCGATGGAAGCTGCGGATATTACGCTCATGCGCGGCAACCTGAACAGCATTCCCGATGCGATCGAAATGAGCCGCCGCACGATGACGAATATACGGCAAAATCTGTTTTGGGCGTTAGGTTATAACGTGATTGGCATCCCGATTGCAGCATTGGGCTTCCTTGCCCCGTGGCTTGCGGGAGCGGCCATGGCATTTAGCTCTGTTTCGGTTGTGCTGAATGCCCTGCGTCTCCAACGGGTGAAGCTGTAATCAGGTTTGTTTACCAGAGACGGGATACGAACAGCAGACATCACGATAAAGCGTGGACAGTTGTTCATCAGGCAAGTACGCAGGGATTTAATCTCCTGGGTGCTTGCCTTTTTGCTATGTTCAGCTTTTTTTATCAATGCTGTCCCCCTTCATCCTGTCGGGTTGCTTATCATTCCCGAAAGTTTCATAATACTTGTAGTAGTGCCATGCAAACATGCAGAAACCTCTTCGTATATGCACAGTTTGACACAGATAAAAAGCTTATATTATGGATTAGGAGTGAAGCAGTCATGAATGATACGATTTCCTTGTTGATGAATCATCGGTCTGTACGAAAATTCAAGTCAGATGCCGTTACTGACGAGCAGCTCGCAGCTATTGTGGCAGCAGGCCAGATGGCTTCCTCGTCCAGCAATGTACAGGCTTATACCGTCATTGCCGTTACAGAGCCTTCTTTGAAAACAAAGCTGGCTGAGTTGGCAGGTGGTCAGGCTTACGTTGAGCAATGCCCGGCGTTCCTCGTGTGGTGTGCAGATTTGTACCGCTTGAAGCAGGTCACGGTTCATCATCAACCGGGCAAGTCCTCCTATGAAGGTTCCGTCGAAAATTACACGGTTGCGACCATTGATGCCGCGTTAGCTGCACAGAATGCAGCGGTAGCCGCCGAATCGCTCGGTTTGGGCATTGTCTACATCGGGGGTATCCGTACAAAAATAGCCGAGGTATCCGAGCTGTTGGGATTGCCTGAGCTGGTATATCCGGTGTTCGGTATGTGTATTGGTGTACCGGATCAGGAAGAGGGCTTACGTCCACGTCTTCCACTGTCCGGTGTTTTGCATATGAACGGCTACGACAAAAATCAGACGATGAAAGCTGTGGATCTGTATGATCACACATCGGCTGAATATTTGAAGGAACGCACAGGTGGTCAGCGGTCTACCCCATGGTCAGAGCAGATGGCAGCAAGACTGACCGAGCCTACACGTTTGCAGATGAAGTCTTTTTTGGAGCAAAAGGGATTTTTGAAGCAATAAAGGTTGGGTAGGCGATAAAAATAACGCAGCAACATATAAATGGCATAAAGCCGTAGGTATGTTTGAAAAATACAAAGAACCTCCTTTTTGCGCATGATGAAGTCCGCGTAATAGGAGGTTCTTTGCTTTTGTTGTAAGCTTGGCTTGTATATCTTTTCAGGGAATAGCTGATATGACTTTATAAATTAGACAGTGCGTAAAAGCGTCTCGTATTGTCATAAAATAATTGCCGAACGACAGTTTCATTTTGACCTGTCAGCTTGCTGTACGCCCGAATGACTTCGGCGGTCATGCACGGATGGGTCTGTTGTCCGGCAAAAGGCCCTTCAAAGGGCCAAGGGCCGTCCGTTTCCGCCATCACCTGACCGGATGGATACTGTGTTGCCAAATTTCGGATTTCGTCCTCATACAAGAGATCCGGTGTGAGGGAGACATAATAGCCGTTACGGGCCATGCGTTCAGTCGTGGCGGCAGAGCCTTTAAACCAATGGAAATGCGCCTGCGTGACGCCGTGGCGTTCCAGTAAGTCGCAGGTAATGTCCGCGTCCTCGTAAACAGCATGCAGCACAATCGGCTTGTTATGTTTTCCCGCATATCGGACAAAACGTTCCAGCAGTTCTATGTAAGGAGCAAGGTCAAAGGAAACGCCTCTCTCCAAGGCTTCCAGCCGATTATAGTAGGGCAAGCCGACTTCGCCTACGGCAACCATATGCTCTGCATGCTTGTCCATCCAGTCGAACAACAGATCAAGCTCAGCTTGTGATGGAAGAGGCTGTTCGGGATGAAAGCCAAAGGCGGGTCGTACCAGCCCGGGAAAACGCTCAGACAAACGCAAATTGGCCCGGCTGGAGGCAAGTTGCATGGACACGGCTATGACGGCTTCGACGCTGCTATCTGCAAGCGAAGCGAGCAATAGCTCCTGCTGCTCAGGCGGATAGCTATCCACATGAATATGCGCGTCGATGAGCGGTGCGGGTGCTGGCGATGGTGTTCTCACGTCCAGTTTCATGTCCTTCAAGTCATTCATAACGGCTTTACCTCGTCACCTGAAGCATCCTCACGGACGCCTTCAGGGTTGCCCGTGTCGCCTTCCAGTCTGTGCTTTTCCTCGCGCATCCAGCCTGTCATTTTCCGCTTCCATTCGATAAATCGCGGGTCGAGGGTGATTTCTTCCCTGCGAGGACGGGGGAAGGGAACGTCTACGACATGTATCACCGAAGCGGGTCGTGCCGACAGTACGTAGATGCGGTCGGAGAGCAGCAACGCTTCCTCAATGCTGTGGGTAATGAACAGCACGGAGCGGCGGTTCTTTTCCCACATCCGCAGGAGCCATTGCTGCATGTCTCCACGCGTCAGCGCATCCAGTGCGCTGAACGGCTCATCCAGCAGCATCAGCTCTTGCGGACTGAGTAGCGCACGCAGGAAAGCCGCCCGCTGCTGCATGCCGCCAGAGAGCGTATGCGGATATGCCTTTGCGAATGGGCCAAGCCCGACCTGCTCCAGCCATCGCAGGGCATCCTCACGGCGTTCGCGTTCGCTGGCGTGCCGGGGCTGCGCCGCTGTATCTTTACGCGGCGCGTTTTCCTGCCCGAGCAGCACATTGTCCAGCGTGGTACGCCACGGAAAAAGCGCGGGCTGCTGTGGCATATAGCTGATATGCCCACGCTCACCGGTCACGTCTTGTCCGTGCATACGGATGTGTCCTTGCTGGGGCTTGAGCAGCCCGCCGATGATGTGAAACAGCGTGCTTTTGCCGCTGCCGGACGGACCGATCAGGGAGACGAATTCCCCGGGTTTGACGGTCAAGGATACATCCTTCAATACAGGCAGTGAGCTTCGCTTTTCACGGAAGGCCAGGCTGATGCCGTCCAGTTCCAGAGCTGGAGGAGTGGAGGAACGCTCCTGCTGTTCCACGGCCCCTTGGACTTGTTGTTCATCAGCCATATTTTGCGGTGATAAGTCAGTCGGATGCAGACTCATACGCACCACGTCCTTTCTTTGGTATCCTGCGGTTCCAGCGTATTCTGGTCATATCATTTGAAAGCTATTCCTGATCGGGTTTCCAGCGTACCAGCCATTTTTCCAGCAGTAGAATAGCTACGAACATTAGCAAACTGAGTGTAACAATGATGCCAATGGCGGCAAAAATCAGATCCGTACGGTAGGCTGATTTTTGCAGATTCATATAATATCCAATTCCTTCACTGGCTCCGATCCATTCAGCAATGATTGCGCCCATCACGCTGTAGGTGGCAGCAATCTTGATGCCCGAAAATACTTGTGGCAGGGAATGTGGTAACTCCAGCTTCATGAAAATAGTCATGCGGCCTGCGCCCGACATGCGCATATAGCTCATCATCGTGCGGTCCGTCCGTGTCAGCCCGTCCATGGCCGCTACAGCCACGGGGAAAAAGCAGACCAGTGTAATCACCATCAGCTTGGGCAAAACGCCAAAACCAAACCACACCATCAGCAACGGACCGAGAGCGATGGTCGGAATGTTTTGACTAAGAATGAGCAGCGGGTACAGAGCCGATTTGAGAAAAGGGATGGTATGAAGAACGATAGCGATCAATAGCCCTGTCGCTGTACCGATAGCAAATCCTGCCAGCGTTAAGCGAACGCTAGCCCAGGTATGTGCGCTAATCAGCACCGATTGGGCCATTCCTTCCTGCACGATCAGGGACGGAGCAGGCAGTATCCATGATTCCACATGCCAATAGGAAACCGCTCCCTGCCAGGCCGCTAAAAAGAAGAGGACCGCCACAAGGGGCGGCCATACGCTTTTCCACCAGGATGCGTTTTTGCCTTTCGGGTTCATGGGCGATATTTCTCGGTCAGCTTATCCATGCTGATACCCTGCGGGTTATGTGCGATTTTGATCTGTGAAATGACACTTGGACTGCCCGCTTCTGTCAGTGCCTCGTGCATGTCCTTAACCACTTTCAGCAGCTCATCCAGCTCACCTTCCATGGTTGTGTCCAATGGGTTCACCTGATGTTTGACACCAGAGCGCTGAATAACTTCAATCGCCTTATCTACATATGCGTAAGAGTCCTCGTTATTGGGGGTTTTAGGAATCACTTGAATACTGAGCAGTGTGTTAGCCATGTGAATTCACCTGTCCTTTATTTGGAGTGTTTTTAGGGAAATATGGTGGTTTAAGGGGGGGAGACCGCTTCGCGTTTCATTTGATCTTACGATCGCTGTTGCCGTGGGATTCTTTGAATAGTTTAAAAGGTGAGAATCCCACGGCAAAGGCGAACGCTGCGCTTCTTCAGATTCAAATGTAACGCTACGCTGCCAACCGCCTTAAAAGCAACATATTATCGGGTTTTGTTGGTGTGGAATTTTTACACATTTAGCGTTTTAACAAAATGATTAACGCTTGGGCAGGAAGTCGTTGGTAAAGGCTTTATCGACTTCCAAGGGTTTGCTGAGCAGCTTGCGCTCATACATCCAGTCGGAGTAGTTTTTCCATATCTCCGCTTTTTGTACGCCCCATTGGGTGGCATCGTCCTGATAACGTGGGCTTAGCCATTTTTGGCTGGCGAGCACCAGCTTTTTATCCAGCTCCGGAACCGCTTTGGTCAAGATGTCTGCGGCTTCTTCCGGGTGAGCGATGGTATATTCATAGCCTTGAGCGGTTGCGTCCATGAAGGACTTGACCAGCTCAGGATCATTTTTAATGGTCTGTTCGTTGCTCACGATGACAGGTGTATAGTAATCCAGGCTTTTGGAATAATCTTTTACATACAGCATATCCAGTGGCTCACCCCGTAATTGGGCTTCCATCCCGGTCCATGCGTAGAAAATCCAGGCAAAGTCGATATCCCGCTTCACGGCTGTAAAATAATCGGCATTGCCCATGTTGATGATCTTCACCTTGCTTACGTCGCCTTTGTCTGCGTCCATGATGGATTTCATGACCGCTTCTTCTACGGGCGAACCCCAGCCGCCGTAGGTTTTACCTTCAAAATCCTTCGGGCTCTTAATCCCGCGGTCAACCGGGGCTGCGAAGCCTGATGTATTATGCTGGATGACCGCAGCGATGGATACGAGCGGTACCCCTTGCGTACGAGCTTGTGTGACGCCCTCCTGATAGCTGATACCAAAAGGTACAGCATTGGAAGCAACCATTTGATCGGCTCCGCCTGAGCCGGGTTGAACGATCTGGACATTCAAGCCTGCTTTTTCATAAAATCCTTTGTCCTTGGCGACATAGAGGCCCGTATGATTCGTATTTGGCGTCCAGTCGAGCACGACTTTAACGTCCTTGAGTCCCTTTGTCGGGGAGGATGATTGGGTGTTGGCGGCAGGAGTCTCGCCTTGTGGGGCAGAGGGGGAGCTTCCGCCGCAGGCGGTCAGGGTCAGGGCCATTAACCACAGGCTGATCAGCCCGAGGCTTAACATTTTCATGCGCTTCATCGTTGTGTTCTCTCCTTTATTACCCGTAATCCGTCGGATCAGACAGCTTATGTTTCCCATTTCACAAAAATAACTTCTGCCGGACGCTATCTGTTCCAACAACATCATCTTCAACAAAAAAAGCGCCCCGATGTTCCGGGACGCTTGCGCATGTATATACCAAAGTAAGGGATGGGCCTGGTCAAAGAAAAGGCGCATCTTGCTTAAGCATTCCTACGCTGGCATTACCCAGATCAGGTTGTAAGGGTCAGTGTCTTGGGACACACTCTCAGCCGGCCGATTCCAGCACCCCTGGCATTGTATAGTCGAATGGGTTATTCATTCGGGTTTACTACGACGATTATATGCCTAGAAGGCGGGTCTGTCCAGCATATAGGAAGAAGTGGCGGTTCATTTGCCAAACGACAGGGTACACTTTTACTGTGAGCTTTGTTCTGAAAATGACCATGATTCAATCGCTTAAAGTTGTTTTTCAGAATAGCTACGCAGGTATGGTTTGATGAGCTGGTGTTGGATCATGGCATAGGCCTTCAAAGGAATTCTAATTTGCGAAAAGGAGTTGTTGTACCGTGGGTAAAACGGAATCATTGGATCGCAGCCAACTGGAACAAGCCATTGTAAAGGCTTTGGATAACAACAAATTTTGCTCGTTGGGTACGGTGGAGGGCGGCAAGCCGAAGGTACGCTATATGGCTCTTTTTAACGAAGGGTTGAACATCCATCTGGCGACAGATCGCAAAACACATAAGGTGGAGGAGCTCAAGGACAACCCAAACGCTTATCTGCTGCTGGGCTATGAGGTTGGCGGTACAAAGGAAGTCGTAGAGGTTGAGGCGACTGTCCGTGTAACGGCTGACGAGGGATTGCGCAAACAAGTGTGGAATGATTCGTTGAAGGAATGGTTTTCTGGCCCGGATGACCCCGATTATGTCATTCTGGATGTAAATCCTACTCGAATTGAGTATGTGGGCAAGCAAACCGGACGTCAGGTGTGGGAAAAATAGAAACGGATAGAGTATGAGAAAACCAGCAATTCTCCGAGTTTTTTGGGAGGCTTGCTGGTTTTTATGTTTGCGAAAAATTAATTATTTTTTCATAAATAAATAGGGTAAATGACTACTCTTTTGTCCCGCGTTGGATTAAAATAGAAATGGTGGGTTCTAAACTTACATATATGTGCAAAAGTATGTGTATGAGGCCTACACCTTAATGAGGAGGGATATATTTTGTTATTTCATAAAAAATGGTTTAAAGGGTTTACAGCAGCCGTCGTAGCCTGTAGTATGCTGGTGTTTTCAGCCGCTCCGTCTTGGGCTGCCAGCGAATCCAAGGATAGCGCTACAGTGAATTTGCGGATCATGGAAACAACGGATATTCATGCGGCCTTGATGAATTACGATTACTATGCGGACAAGGAAACGAACGAATATGGCTTGATTAACACAGCTGGACTGATCCAGCAGGCGCGCAGTGAAACGAGAAACAGCCTGTTGTTCGATAACGGCGACTTGTTGCAGGGCAATCCACTGGGTGATTATATGGCCAGAAGCAAAACCTTCGAGAAAGAAGGCGGTGTCCATCCGGTCTACAAGATGATGAACTTGATGGACTATGATGCGGCTACGGTGGGGAACCACGAATTTAACTATGGTCTCGACTTTTTGGAAAGATCGCTCAAGGGAGCTGATTTCCCTTACGTAAATGCGAACGTGTATTACGATGATGGGGGCCAAGGTACTAAAAATTATTTTACCCCTTATCGCATTCTGGATAAAGAAGTGACGGATGAAAAGGGTGAAGTTCATTCACTCAAAGTGGGCGTGATTGGCTTGGTAACACCACAAATTACGCAGTGGGATGAAAGTAATTTGAAGGGCAAAGTCGTTACCAAGGATATTGTGGAAACGGCGAAAAAGTTTATTCCTCAAATGAAAACCGAGGGTGCTGAAATTATTATTGTGCTGGCACACACAGGTTATGAGGATGTACCGCAAACTCCATTGATGGAGAATGCCGTTAAATATTTGAGCAAGGTAGACGGAATTAACGCTATTTTATTTGGACACGCGCATAAATCTTTCCCCGGCCCTGATTTTAAAGGAATGGGCGGTGTAGACCTGGATAAAGGAACCATTAATGGCGTACCGGCTGTAGAAGCTTCCTCATGGGGCAAGGAGCTGGGAATTATTGACCTGAGCCTTGAAAAGAAAAACCGCGTGTGGAATGTAACCAACTCTCAGTCGGAAGTGCGCCCGGTTGTGAATACTACCAATCCAGCGGTGCAACAGATCAAACCCGAATTCAAACTGACAGAGGCGGTCCAGGACGAACATAAAGGAACATTGGATTATGTTCGTCAACCGGTGGGAACAACGACTGCACCGATCAACAGTTATTTTGCATTAGTGCAGGATGACCCATCCATTCAGATTGTGACGAATGCACAAAAATGGTATGTACAAAACCATCTTAAAGGGACCGAATACGAAAATCTTCCCGTATTGTCGGCTGGCGCCCCATTCAAGGCTGGTGGTCGAAACGGTGCCGAGTATTATACCAGCATTCCTGAAGGCACGATAGCCATTAAAAACGTGTCCGATCTGTACGTGTACCCGAACACGGTTCAGGCCGTAGAAGTTACCGGTGCTGAAATTCAGGAATGGCTGGAATGGTCTGCGGGCCAGTTCAACCGTATCGATCCAAAGAAAACCGAGGAACAATCGCTGATTAACAAAGATTTCCCTACCTACAATTTTGATGTCATTGACGGTGTGAATTACCAGGTTGATGTGACTCAGCCTGCACGATATGATGCCAAGGGAACCGTTATTGATCCTTCTGCTCATCGTATCAAGGATTTACAATACAACGGGAAAGCAATTGATCCTGCACAGAAATTTATCGTAGCGACCAACAACTATCGTGCTTCCTCATCCAAACTGGCAAATCCAGATGGCAAACGTATTGTGATGGCAGCACCGGACGAAAGCCGCCAGGTCGTTATTGATTACATCCGTACGAACGGAACGATTAATCCGTCTGCGGATGGCAACTGGTCTATTGCTCCTTTCGGTGAGGCTAAGATTACCTTCGAATCCTCGCCTGATGCTAAAGACGTGCTTGCCGGAAACCAGCAGATTTCATTCCTCGGCAGCACGGCTGACGGCTTTGCTAAATATAGTCTTAAAGCTGGCGCGAAGCCCAATGCAGCAACGACACCTGTAAAGGAAACCGTGACTCCAGCGAAAGCAACAGCGAAGCCTGCCGTAAAAGCAACCAAACCTGCGGTGGTTAAACCAGCTAAAACAACCAAGCCAAAGGCTTCCAAATAAGTTTCTCAAATGTAATGTGTAAAACGGGATTTATATCTTTCAAAGGGAGTGTCAACAGCTATTACTAGATGTTGACACTCCCTTAATTTTAAGGATTTAGGTAATGAAGTGATTTGGTGGAGAGGGGACTGAACGTGTATTTGAAATGGGACAAAACTTATATTTCCCTTAAGTAGCTCTTTTATAAATGCGTGTTACATTATGCTTAGATCGTCTTGTTGTACGTCGTCGGCGTTGGTGTAATAATCGTTTCTTTTTAAATCTTGATTTTTCTTCGCGTTCATATCTATGCCGAGCTACAATCGAAACAGTGTGGCTTGGTGGAGCAGCCTGCTTGTTCGTAGGATTAGCCGCTGTTATGCGGTTGACTAAAAATGATTCTGGATAATACCACTTGCCATGCCATTCTTTTTGTAATCCAAGTTGGATGTATGCATTGTCTGGTGAATGCAAATCATAGATAAAGAACTCGCATGATAAAGCGCTTGTAGTACTTGGAACATACTTGATCATCAAAGAACCTGTATTCATTAGACGAGGTAAAAAATAAAAATGAAGCATTTTATCTTTCATAGGATTCAGATTGACACCTAAGTTACGTATACTGGCTTTATTTAATACTCCTTTAAAGATGTTATTTAGACCTCGCATACCTTTGTATTCTTTTAACTGTCTTCCACGTAGAGTCCGTTGTTGCTTTGCAGTCTTTTCAATGCCAACCAAGTGACAAAATTTATTTAAGTCAAACTTTAGCGTAATTGTTTCCCCCGTACTTAAGATAAATTCAAATGTGTAGGGATAAAGTTCTTTATAAAATAGCTCTCGCAGAACTGGTAAGTCAATGTCTGCGAAATTTGGTTTTTTATTTAAGCTGAGTAGCGTTGTCAAATCAAGCATTTATTTTTCCTTGTCCTTTAATATGTATAGTTGTAATGTCACAAAAAAAGCTCTGATGTATCCCATCAGAGCTTGCATATTTAAAGAATGGCGGCACATTTTGGATGAACAAGGTATTTATAAGACCCGCCCGTCGGGTACCAGACGCCACCAATGTCCGGCTCGGTTTCCTAAAAAACGCGACGTAATTTATTTGTGTTTCAGTGAAACCATAAAAGTTGATGTGATAGCCGTTTTAAGGTAAACAAGGTATTTATAAGACCCGCCCGTCGGGTACCGGATGCTATCTTATCCAGCTCGGTTTCGGAAGAAACACGACTACGTATTAATATCTACATTATAACGTAAAATATCCTCTTTGCCAACGGAGAGTTGTTCTAAAAAATAAAATAGGCAGAGGTTATATCCCAGAAAAATTATTTCAAGTTTAATCAATGATGTGATTAATTTTTAAACACTCCTTAATATTAGTTCAAAAGACTTTATTTTTTGTCGAATATACACTTAAGTCCTAGGTTGTAGCCGAAAATAACCTTATTTTTTGTAAAAACACGTAATTACATAGTACTTTTGTTCTAGTTATTTGTGATATAATGGTGAAAAAACCGGAAAATTGTTCCGAGGAGGACCATTATGACTTGCAGCAATTGCAGCATCATATTACCTATTAAGGACCAGGGGTTGCTAAAAATCAGGCATTCCAGGGTGTCGCTTACTCAAGCGTTGGACAACTTGGGTATGCTGTCGGAACAAATGAAACAGGAACAAGGGAGCGAGGACGACATTGCGTTTCGCTATGACAGTCCTTTAGAGCTGGAGCAATGGATGGACAGACTGGCTCTTCTGCCGAAGGAATGGTTGTTACATATGGAGGTTGTGGTGACCGGAACGTTTCATGTCGAAGGGTATGAGGATTGGCTTCCATTCAGCCAACTGCAAGCCCGAATCAAGCATCCGAATGTCATGGACATTATTGCGGATCAAAGCTTTTCCAGCCATATGCAGCCTATTGTTGACCACAAGCTGAATATTATCGGGTTTGAGTTTTTGCTGCGTCCGTCACATGCAGAGAGACCTTTTCAGCCTTTCCGGCTGTTTGAAATCGCCCGTGAAGCTGGCTTGCATGCTCATCTGGATCGCTCGGCTCGTATTTCCGCTATTGAAAAAAGTGCAACATGTCTTTCAGCGGGAATTAAACGTTTTATTAACTTTCTCCCTTCCACCATTTATAATCCGGCTTATTGCTTGAATCACACTTTTGAGACGATTGATCGGTTATCCATGAATAGGAAGGATTTTGTATTTGAGGTCGTAGAAACGGAAGAGATAGACGACCTTAATTTTTTGCATCATATCTTTGATCAATATCGCAATCGAGGAGTTTCGGTTGCCCTGGACGATGTGGGGGCAGGTTATTCTACGACAGAGCTGATGAACTGTCTCCAGCCGGATTATGTCAAAATTGATCGCAGTTTAATTGATGGCTGTTATCGCAACAGTGATCAGAAGCGACAAATTACAGGGATCGTGGAATCGGCTTCTCGTTTTGGCGGCCAGGTACTGGCTGAAGGCGTTGAACAGATGGAGGATTTTGAATTTTGTCGTGAAGCAGGTGTGTCCCTGGCGCAGGGTTATTTGTTTGGCAAGCCGGAGTCGAGTCCGCCCCCCAATTTTATGCTTAGTAGCGTAATATAGTCAGGAACAAATTTAAGGAGACGTAGTTTATAAAAATTGGAGCTAGAATAAGGCTGTTGCATAAGCAAATTCCAATTCTATTGGACAGCGCTTATATCACCATTAATGTAAAAAAACGCGAGTTGCAGGGGTGAAAAAACCTCTGCAACTCGCGTTTTTTGGTCTATGCTTGCCCACCTGAGCAAGTTCTGGACAAGCGAAGCCACCCAGTCTCCAATTTTACTTGGTAAGGAACGTTAAAAGCCCGGAAGCAGTTTACGACCGTTTTTATTTTTAAAGTAAAGATTGACGTCTTGAATACAATTGGATACAGTGTATTATATAAGAAACAGTGTTTCTTGCGTAATACACCGTATCCATACTAGGTAAAAAGTTTAACATTACAGGGAGGACAACCAAAATGAAAGCAGTGCAACTGAAAAACGGTTTTGGCTTTGAAGAGTTAACCTTGACGGAACTTGACATACCGGTGCCGGGACGGCTGGAAGTTCTGATCCGCATAAGGGCAGCGTCCCTAAATTATCGAGATTTGGTCATACTCAATGGAGTAATGCCGATCGGCATTCAATTTCCCTTCATTCCGTTATCCGATGGAGCGGGTGAAATTGTGGCTGTGGGCGAAGGGGTGACAAAATTTCAGATTGGACAAAGGGTAGCGGGAAATTTACAACAGAAATTCATTGGCGGGAGCACGAGAGCGGAGGTATTAAAGGACAGTCTGGGAGGCCCGCTCAGTGGAGTGGCGGCTGAATATATCGTTCTGCATGAAGAAGGGGTCGTCGCCATTCCGGATCACCTTTCTTGGGAGGAGGCTTCCACTTTGCCGATTGCGGCATTAACCGCATGGAGCATGCTGATGGAATCCGGCGGGCTGCGAGCGGGGGATACGGTGCTCTTGCAAGGAACAGGCGGTGTTTCCATCTTTGGGCTTCAATTCTCTCTGATGGCGGGAGCACGGGTAATTATCACATCGAGCAGCAATGACAAGCTGGAACGGGCAAAAGCTCTCGGCGCATGGCAGACAATCAACTATTCGGAAGTTCCCGAGTGGGATAAGGTGGCCCTGGAGCTGACAGGCGGCGGAGTCGACCATGTCCTGGATGTAGGGGGAGCGGCAACAATGGCGCAATCCATCAATGCACTTCGTACCGGAGGGACAGTGAGCATGGTCGGATTCTTATCGGGCTTGACCATTCCTGAGTTCGATGTCACCAGCATTTTGCAGAAGGCTGCGACGATTCGCGGCAGCCAAGTCGGTAACCGGGAATATTTCGAAAACATGAATCGCGCCATTTCCCACCATCGTTTACATCCTGTCATCGACAGGGTATTCCCGCTCAGCCGAATCGGCGAAGCCTTCGCACTTTTGGCTGAAGGAAAACAGTATTTCGGTAAAATCGTCGTTCAAATATAAATATTATTCACATCACATAGGAGGCACTCTAATGCCCAGTAAACCTGATTTGTCTGTCAAAGATTCTCAAGGAAGAAAGAATAAGAAACCGCGTAAATGGGTACGCAGAACCGGATTATCGCTGCTGGCGGTAATCCTTCTGGGAGTGGTTATTTTTATGCTCATCCCTTCCCCTGTCCAGCCTGCAAAATGGCTTGCACCTTCGGCCCCCTCTTTTGAACAAGCGGGGCCATGGCAACAAAACAATAAACTCAGCTCCGCAGAGCTTATTACAGATGCTCCTAAGTTTCCGGAATTTATCACCTTTGACAAGAAAGGAAATTTATATACGGGAGACTCCGACGGGAAAATTTATAAGGTTGCCTTTGATACAAAGGGCAATCCGCAAAAGGCCCAGCTATATGCAGATACCAAAGGAACGCCCAATGGACTTATGTTTGACGCAAGTGGAAATCTGATCGTTACGGATGTTAAGAAGGGGCTGCTGTCGGTAGATCCTTCCGGAAACGTGACGGTGTTGGCCAATCAAGTCGACGGCACACCGATCTATTTGGCCAACGAGCTGGATATTGCCAAAGATGGTACCATTTATTTTTCTGACACCTCCAATTATGGCAGTGTAGTCTTCAAAGAAATCGCCGAGAACAAGCCGCATGGACGTTTGCTGAAATATGATCCGGCGACCAAGCAGACGACAGTTCTGTTGGAAGGCCTTTATTTTGCGAACGGGGTTGCCTTGTCTGCGGACGAAGATTTTGTGCTTGTGGCAGAGTCGTATCACTACCAATTGACCCGATACTGGCTCAAAGGGCCGAAGAAGGGGACTTCGGATATTTTTGCGGATAATCTCGCCGGTTTTCCGGATAACATTACGCGTGATGATCAAGGCCATTTCTGGGTCGGTCTCTTCACGACACGTATTCCCTTTGTAGATCAGATGCATGGAAGCCCGTGGCTGGCTGGAATGATGGCCAAATTGCCTCAATCGCTGCTCAGCGGTGCAAGCGCACCTGTGAAGCATGGGCTTGCTGTGGAGCTTAATCCGCAGGGTAAACTCATCGGAAGCTGGCATGATCCTGAAGGCTCGCTTTATGGGGTAACCACGGCTGTAAACCATGACGGATATTTATATATAGGTACAGCTCCTGGAGGCAGCCAGGGTGTTCATCGCGTGCTTTTAACCAAATAAGCTTGGGGAGGGTTTAACATGATATTGGATGAGTTGAAATTATCCTGGAAAGCGAAGGAAAGCCTGGCCGGGAAAGTAGCTTTGGTAACAGGCGCAAGCAGCGGCATTGGGGCATCGATTGCAAAAAAACTGGCAAAGCGAGGCGCGTATGTAGCTGTATTGGCCCGCCGTCAGGAACGATTGGACGAATTGGTTCGCGACTTGCACCAAGAGGAATTGTACGAGGTCATGGCAATACCTGCCGATATCCAAAAAGCGGAAGACGTACAGCAGGCGGTGCACGCCATTCTTGAACGCTGGGGGCGGCTTGACATTATCGTTGCCAATGCCGGCTTCGGGTATCGAAGCCCACTGGCAGAAGTGGATCTGGAAAGATGGGAGGAGCTTTACAAGACGAATGTGCACGGTCTTGTCCTGACACTGAAGTACGGGCTTCAGCCAATGAGGGAACAGGCCAAGGGGGATGTTGTCATTGTCTCCTCTATTGCAGCGAAGGAAGTGGTTGCCGGAGGAGGACTATACAGCGCTACCAAGTACGGCGTTAGCGCCATAGCCTCCGCATTGCGTTTGGAGACCAGTACACAAGGAATTCGTGTAACTGCGATTCACCCCGGGGCGGTGGCGACGGAATTTTCGCAGGTGGCCGGATATCCCGAGCAGGAAATTCGGGCGTTTGCTTCGAGCGTTTTGCCGCTGCATCCCGATGATGTTGCAGAAGCTGCCCTTTATGCACTGGAGCAGCCGGAGCATGTCAATATTCCAGAGTTGACCATTATGCCTTCGAGGCAGGTCCAGCGGTTCAAATAGAGCGATATTTATTCTGACACAAACCGGGTATGGTCATCGCCGATGCCGGTATGGCGGCGAAGAGGACTACGTGCCTTCGCTTGACCATAACCTGCTCAATTGGGTGAGCATGAACCAAAAAGCGCGAGCTACAGGGGGGAATAACCCTTGCACTCGCGCTTTTTTACATTAATGACGAAGCGTGACAGCTCCATTTACTATAGAGCAGACCATATCCTGTGAAAATTTTGGCCCCACGTTCGCTCATCCAGTCATCGTGAGCACAGCTATAGTGTAATGACGTACAGACCTAGCGGCGTAGTTGCACTGCCGGCGACCATGAAGCTGAGAGAATAGCTGGATCTGCCGGGAGGGACGCTGATATCAGCCAATCGGCATACCTTGGTATTATCTCGTAGCAGAGGGATACCATATACACGATCATCCACACGCACAGACCCGGCGAACGCTCCGCCACGCGGATTGGCGTAGATGCGGACCGTACGTTCCTCGTCATCATCGTTAACGATGGGAATGGTTGCGTTATAGATAACACCGAATTGTCCGCGGTTATCAAGTGCAGGGCCCAACTCGCTGCGGGTCCCGGTAAACAGCAGATCGGCGGGAGTCTTACCGTCCAGTTTTTTGGTGGCACATGTCCGGTAGTTGGCACTTTGCCCGACCACGTACTCCGGCATCCGCGCGTTCGTTTCGGAAAAGGACCATGCACCACGCGGATGTGCCTGCGGCGGTGGTACGGGTGGTAGCGGCTCCGCATGAATCCCGCGCAGGTCGGTCTGTATATCCTTGCTGACCACAGTGCGAATGACATAATCCAGCGTACCGTGGCCTTCGGCATATTCTACGGTGAAGTCATAGGTGAATCCGGCAAGGGACCCCTCGGGAAGTTCGAATTCTTCCAGCAGCGCTGTGCCTTTGCCAAATTTATGACGGTCTACTGGCTTCAAGCGCTTCATCGTACCGGCCAAACAGCTTTTGGCAATCGACTGCCCGACATCCATAATCCAGTTACCATCCTCAGGCGCAATCTCAAGAGCTCGCTCGATATGACGTACTTCCAGCGCAGCATCGCTTTTGTTCTCTACGGTGATGCCCAGTTTGACGGGTCCGCCGATTTTGTTGTAATGCCAGCCGAAAATGCGATGCTTGACCGTCCGGGTTGTCGTGCGCACCACGTCATGCCACAGGGTAGCTTGCCGGTCAGGTACAGTCACGGGGGTGAGCGTCTCCGGGTTATCGCTAAGCATCAGGCGGCGCTTTCCTCCTTCGGTGGCTGATTCCACATCCACATTGATATTCGGCGGGATCACAGCCGACTCCACAATCAGATCCTTTGGTTCTTTCGGGCGATGGTTCATGTGACTTCCTCCTTTGATTTAGAGAATGGGACCGCTTCTGGTTCATAGATAGGGCGGTTCATATTTATAGGTAACGCCGGAGTAACTTTTACAACCTGTTTTTAAAAATGTTATTTCAATCTCCCTTCTCCCCATCATACAAACGATTCGCCAGCAGGTATTGCGTGTATGTTAAGAGCATATGCTATTGGATGTACAGAGAAGCTACAGGAGGGAAACATGCCTAAAAAGATATGGTGGAAGGAAGCCGTTGTGTATCAGATTTATCCGATTAGCTTTCAGGATTCGGACGGAGACGGAAAAGGAGATTTGCGAGGCATTCTGTCCAGGCTGGACTATCTGAGTGAGTTGGGCATTGATGTCATCTGGATTTGTCCGGTGTATAAATCACCCAATCATGATAACGGCTACGATATTAGCGATTATTATGCCATTATGGATGAGTTCGGAACAATGGAAGACTTTGATAAACTCCTTCACAAGGCGCATGAACGAGGCATTAAAATTATGATGGATATGGTTTTAAATCATACATCGGATGAGCATCCGTGGTTTACGGAATCACGCTCGTCCAAGGATAATCCGAAACGGGACTACTACATATGGCGAACAGGCAAAAATGGCGGATATCCAAACAATTGGGAATCGTATTTTTCCGGTTCTGTGTGGAAATATGACAAGCTTACAGACGAATATTACATGCATCTGTATTCCGAGCATCAGCCGGATCTTAACTGGAACAATGAAGAAGTGGTCGCTGAATTGTACCGCATGGTGGAATGGTGGCTGAAAAAGGGAGTCGATGGCTTCCGGTTTGACGCCATAGCCCATATTGTCAAAGCCGAAGGGCTGCCGGATGCCGATAATCCCGAGAAGCGGACATTGGTACGGGCCTATCAGCTCTTTTCCAATTTGGAACAAGTGCATGTGCTTCTTCGCATGCTGAATGAAAGAGTGCTGGAGCGGTACCCCTTAATGACCGTCGGTGAAACATCGGGTTTGGGTCCTGAACAGGCACTCGATTATGTGGGAGATCAGCGGCATGAGCTGAATATGGTTTTCCAGTTTGAACACATGTTTATAGATGCCCAGGGACAGGGAACAGAAAAATGGAAATCCAAGTCGTGGACACTGGTAGAGTTAAAAAAAATTATGAGTCGATGGCAGACGGTGCTTCATCAGGAGGGGTGGAATGCGAATTATCTGAACAACCATGATCAGCCGCGCGCCCTCTCACGATTCGGGAATGATGGACAGTACCGAGTGGAGTCGGCCAAAATGCTGGCAACCTTCACACATATGCTTGAAGGTACGCCGTACATTTATCAGGGCGAGGAAATCGGCATGACGAATATCGCGTATTCGTCGATTGATGATTACCGGGACGTGGAGACATTGAATTATTATGAGCAGCAGCGGAAGCTGGGCGAACCGGAAGAGCAGATTATGGCGGCAATTTGGAGAAAAAGCCGGGATAATGCGCGGACACCCATGCAGTGGAATGGAGGGCGTGCGGCCGGGTTTACCGATGGAGAGCCGTGGATGAAAATCAACGATAATTACACGCATATCCACGTTGAAGCGGAAAGACATAACCCGGATTCGATTTTTCACTATTATCGCAAGCTGATTGCCCTGCGTAAACAGCTTGAGGTAATCGTTTATGGTGAATATAAGCTGCTGCTGCCGCTGGATACCGAGCTGTATGTGTTTACCCGCACGTTGGAGAAGGAGCAGCTGCTAGTTATTTTGAACTTTTTTGGTCGTAACCCGGTATTCCACTGGCCTGAGGAGGAGGGCTATCCTGCCGCCAAAGCAGAGCTGCTTCTGTCCAACTACGAGTCGGTAAAAGGGGAGAATCTGAACGCCCTGAAGCTGCGTCCTTATGAAGCCAGAGTGTATAAGTTAAACTTGGAATAGGCGTGCTTTTTTTGCGCCCGCTTGCCGATATCCAGATTGTTGAGTATAGGGTGATTGGCTGCGCCTGTATAGGCATAATCCCAATCGCTGTCGATCAGATAGGCGGTTTGATGTTCCTCCAGGAGTGCAAGCAGGGCTTCCGCCACTTCCGGCAAGAAGGCTTTCACATGAGTCACAGTTATCAGTGAACCGTTCCCGCAATCAGGGCATAGGAATGAAAACGTTCAGGAAGCACAGGCAGCATGTCGCGGATCGGCCGGGCCGAGGGTCCTCCAAATATTTGTCCGATCTATTATATACAAACCCTTCTTTGAACGTAAAGTAAAAAGCCCGATCCCACTGTCTATACCAGGCAGTGGGATCGGGCTAGTACATACAAGACTTACCGGATTAAGATGCTTCTCTAGTGGTAATGCTTGACCTTAAGGTCGTCCAGACTTTTGAATTCATACCCTTGCTTGCGAGCTTCGTCAATGATAGAACCAAGCGCTTCGGCATTGTCCTTGGACACGGAATGGAGCAGAATGACCGCTCCGGGGTGGAGCTGATTCATGACCTGACGATAGGCATAGTCTGTACCTTGCTGGATATTCGTATCCCAGTCCTTGTAAGCCACAGACCAGAATACGCTTGTATATCCGGCTTCCCGGCAGGAAGTCAAGGCTTTTTCGCTAAAAATGCCACGTGGCGGTCGGACGTATTTCATTTCTTTTTGTCCGGTCAATTCGGCCGACGCGCTTCGTACCTTATCTAGTTCCGACCGGATCTGTGCCGAAGAAATTGTACTCATATCAGGATGGCTCCACGAATGGTTCCCGATGATATGACCTTCGCTGGCCATACGGCGCATCAAGGCAGGCTGGTCTTTTACAAAATGCCCAGTCACAAAGAAGGCAGCCGGGACTTTTTTAGCCTTCAATACATCCAGCACTCTGGGGGTAAATCCATTCTCATAGCCGTTGTCAAAGGTGAGATACAGTTCTTTTTTGGTCGTATCTCCCAGAAAGATGCCTCCCTGTCTTTCGATCAGGTGCATAAAGCCCTCTTGCGCGATGGAAGGCAGCTCGCCTCCTTTGCTTTTTTTAAATCCAAAATGATAAGGCTGTCCGTCAACAGCCTGCGTAGCTAGTGCGGGTTGACTCGTAACTACCAACATGCCAACCATCGCAGTGCATAACCATAAGGCAAATATTCGCTTCATCTATGTTCCTCCGTTTCTCCGTCCCGTTCGGGTAAGGTGTGTATGCATATTCCATAGATTCTGCAAAACGGTTCTTTTTTATGCAATATGAATTAATGGGAAGAGTGACTGTAATTCCCTCTAATCTTAAAACTTGGTTTTTTGATGAGATATGTATGATATTAATTCATAGAAGAGGAACGTAAATGATAATGTGTATTAAAAAACTCATATTGACATGAATATTAATTCCAAGTAGTATACTTTTTAAAACATACTTCATTACTCGGATTTGGATATAAGCAAAAATTGACCTGTACGTTTGTTGCTAGCGTTGGCAGAATCCGCATTGACAGGTCTGGAGGACGAATTAATAGAGGTCGGAACGGAAGGGGCTCCCAGTAATGATTGAACTCAAAAATGTATCCAAAACCTATGTAAGAAAAGGCTTAAGCATAGAAGCGTTAAAAAATATAAATATCAAAGTGGATAAAGGTGATATCTTTGGCTTTATCGGATTCAGCGGCGCAGGTAAAAGTACGCTGATCCGGTTGGTTAACCGTCTCGAAAAGGTCACCACCGGGGAAGTTCTTGTCGAAGGAGAGCGGTTGAATACTTATTCGACATCGGGGCTTCGGAAGGTAAGGAAGAAGATCGGAATGATTTTTCAGCATTTCAATCTGTTGGAGTCGAAAACGGTGTTCGACAATATTGCGATTCCGCTGGTGCTGCTCAAGCGCAACAAACGGGAGATTGAGCAACGGGTAAAAGAGTTGCTGGAGTTCACAGGCTTGTCCGATAAGGCGAACAGCTATCCGAGTGAGCTGTCCGGCGGACAGAAGCAGCGTGTCGGCATTGCGCGGGCGCTGGCAAGCAACCCTTCCATTCTGCTCTGTGATGAGGCCACTTCGGCACTTGATCCGCAGACCACGCAGTCGATTCTGGATTTGCTTCGTAAAATCAACAAGGAATACAAGATCACCATTCTGATCATCACGCATGAGATGTCAGTCATTCAGCGGATTTGCAACAAGGTGGCTGTGATGGAAAAGGGTGAAATCATCGAGCAAGGCAATGTGCTGGAGGTATTCGGACAGCCACAGCACCCGACAACGCAAAGCTTTGTGCGTACGGTTATTCACGATACGGTGCCGGATAGTGTACTGCAAACGTTCGAACAGCAAGAAGCACAGCGGATTTACAAGCTGGAATTTATCGGACAGGCTGCTTCCGAGCCGGTGGTTCATGAATTGATACGGCACCATGAGGTCTATGTCAATATTTTGTTTGCCAATATGACGGAAATACAAGAGACGACCATTGGCTATATGACAATCCAGGTGCGCGGGGAGGAGCATGCTGTCCAGCAGGCTGTTGATTTTATCAAGAGTAGAGGGGTCAACATTCAGGAGGTGAAGGCCATATGATGATTACAGGAACCTCTATAACCTGGGATCAACTGTGGGAGGCTTTATATCAATCCTTGCTCATGGTCAGTATCTCGCTGTTCATTGGCGCATTAATCGGTATACCTATCGGTATCTTGCTGGTCATTACCCGTCCGGGCGGGATTTTGGAGAGCAAATGGTTTTATGGCATTTTTAATCCGATCATTAATATTGTTCGTTCCTTGCCGTTTATCATATTGCTGGTAGCGATCATTCCGTTGACGCGTCTGATTGTGAATACATCGATTGGAACCAGCGCGGCGATTGTACCATTGATTTTCTATATTGCGCCATATATCGGCAGACTGGTCGAGAATTCGCTGTTGGAGGTTAATCCAGGCATATTGGAGGCAGCCGACGCGATGGGAGCGACCCCTTTTCAGGTTATTCGTTACTTCTTGCTCCCCGAAGCGTTCAGTTCCCTCATTCTGTCGTTAACGACAGCCGCAATCGGCTTGATTGGAGCCACTGCCATGGCAGGCGCAGTCGGAGGGGGCGGGATTGGCGATCTGGCGATATCGTATGGTTATCAGCGGTTCGATACGGTCGTTACGCTCATTACCGTCGTAATTCTTGTTGTATTTGTACAAGTTGTTCAGTCCTTGGGTAACCTATTGTCCCGTAAAGTACGCAGGGGTTGATTTTTATAATGAATTTATGGACTTTAGTTGTGAACCCGCCAATATTGGCGGGTTTTTTCGTCGCGGACGACAAAGCCCGGCACGTGGAGAGAAGCAAAGATCGTTCTTATATTTTGACTTGCGGTTGTTAGGGAAGGTCTGTAGTTACTTATATTAGTGGGGGGGAATGATGCTGACATCCAATGAATGTGGAGCCATTCCGATGTACAGCGACTCCATCGCATCTCTTCAATACTATTTTAGGGGGAAACAAATATGGAAAGAACCGCAAAAACCTATGCAGCAGCAATTGACTCTTTAAATGTTGAATCCAATTATTTACCTAAGGGGGGTGTTAGTCATTGTAACGAATTTGCACAAGATGTAATGAAGAAGATGTCGGCCGCCCTGCCTGGTGGTTTAGCTAATGAAATGGCAGATGCATTGAGTAATAAAAAAGCTCCCGGTTGGTATGCTGTCACATTCAGCGACGCTCAAAAAAGGGCCAACCTCGGTTATCCAACAATCGGTATCAAAAAAGAGACAGGTCATGGTCACGTGGTGGTGGTCAGACCTAAAGGCTCATCCATTACAGCATTGAAAGAAGTACAGGTTGCACAGGCAGGTACTTCTAATTTTAACAGTAAAACGATCAATTGGTCGTGGAAGGCGGCAGACCTGCCAGGAGTAAAATTTTATACGCACGATTAATTAGGCTGAAAGCAGCAGTAAACAACTCAAAGGCGCGGCTTTATGCTTTCCGCACCTTTGAGTTATAAGATTTACTTTGAAGGTAAGTGCTTGGTAAGGAGAAATGCAATACCCTGTTCTTTCGATGCCACGGCGTAGCCATTTGCAAAAGAAGAGGATATATTCAAATATTGAAGTTTGGTCAGCAGCTTGCCTTGGCGGTCAATGTAGCCGAACTTACCGTCAGAATTCGTTCCAACACCCACGAGGGCAATGCCTTCCTTGAAAGACTCGGCTCGGGTATATTTCTGATAAACAATGACCAATTTTCCTTTGGGATCAATGAAACCGACTTTGCCGTTTTGATTATAAACAGCGGCTAAACCTTCGCTAAAATAATTTGCATCCGTATACCGAAAAGGAATAACGTTCTTTCCCAGCTTATTGATAAAGCCCCACTGACCTTTGGTGTTTTGCACGGCAGCCAGCCCTTCGGAGAAATCGCCCCCGGATTTATATTGCAGAGGAATAACAACTTTCCCTGTCGTATCAATGTACCCATACATTCCTTTACTGCTTTTAACCAGAGCCAGCCCTTCGTAAAATCCACGGGAAGTGGCATAGTGATAAGGAATAGCTAATTGTCCTTTTTTATTGATAAACCCGATTTTATCGCCTTTTGGATTGTATACCAAAGCCAAGCCATATGTGAAATGATAATCTGAACTATATTTTTGCGTCAAACGGGTAACGGTCTTTCCTGTTCGGTCGATGAGGAAATCGCTTTTGTTATCTGCTGTTATTACGTGGGCCAAGCCTTCGGAGAAATTAGCTGCATCTGTATATTGGCAAGGAATAGCCAGTTGTCCTTTCGTGTTAATGAAGCCGTACAAATTCGTTTTATTGTTTTTAACCAGCGCACGTTGCTCGTTAAAATCGCTGACAGGTGAAATATAGTCGGGAAGGGTAAAGGCTTCTTTCCCTTTCGCGTTATAGTACACGAGCGAGCCGTTGGATTGTTCCGCAAATAACAAGCCATCATGAAAGTTCCCGTCACTTTCAGGTATAACCATATTATAATCGAGAGGTGTTTGAGAAACTTCAAGAGTTGGCGTGTTGCTAGATGCGAAGCCTGTGCTCGTCGTTGTGAATGCAGTACATAACAGTAGTAAAGCTAATGCTAACTTTTTTTTCATTTCAATGCTCCTTCATGGGTTCCATTTTATAGAAAATAATTCCATGGATATAGACGAACAATTTGTAAATAAGTTTCTTTATACTGTGTTTTTTATTCAGGGATATGAAATGATTTCAAATAGTTTTGGATATCGGTCTGAGGGGTTTTAAGCAAGCCCAACAGTAACGATTGCAGGGTATGCAGCGTGTCTATATGGGCTTCAATCTCAACAATCTTTTTTTGAACAATTTCCCTCAATGTGGTTTTGTCCATCTCCTGACTGAGCAGTTGGAGCGTTTCTTGTATTTCCTTAAGTGAATATCCTAAGGATTTGGCATCTTTAATAAACTTGATCTTTACCAGATAGTCATCCGTATATATACGGTATCCATTCGCAGCCGCTTGGGAGCAGGCAAAACACCATTATTCTCGTAATAACGAATGGTTGCCATGCTCAATCCGGTACGCTGTGACAGCTCGCCCCGTGTCATTCCCTCCATGCCTGAACCTCCGATTTTCTAGTAAAATTGCTACTTTTTATATCAGAAACAGTTATGATCTCTTTTTCGTATATGTGGGATCGAACGACACTACAATATAGCCATGACTCACCAGTTCCTCCACAGCCGTCATGCTCTGAAATCGGGTAGAACGGATACCGGGTGAGAACAGCAGCACCGGATATTTTGCCTCAGCGTTTGATATTTCTGCACCTTGGACGACGTGTGTAGGAATCGTTGTGAGGTAACTGAACAGTTGCTTCGGTATCCCGAACACAAGACTGATGGCTTCTCCCAGCTCAGCAGGGTAAGGCTCTTTCGGCTTTTGCTTTGCTACATCGGGATCAACAGGATACCAGACATTGATCATCAATTCCCGCTTGTCGCCCGGTGTCGCACTGAGGGTTTCGTCACGGCTTTGATCGGTCAAATGCTGCGAAATGGTGCCAATGGCATATTTCCCCGTCGGTTCAGGGAGGGAGAAGGCAGGCAATACATGCGCACTTTAGATGGGTTCCTGGTAATTCTAAGGATGAATCCGATGATAAGTATCCATGCAACAAGATAGGTCGGAAGCATTTGCAAGCGAAAATGACTCATAATTCCATGCAGCAGCACAGCGATCTCAAGTGTCCTCATGATGTAAGACCTCCATCCTTTAGATCAAGCATAAACGTTGAAGTATACTACAAGGTCAATCACCTAATATTTTTCAATCCGTAGCCTCTTTTCTCTATGATCTGCTATTCGCCGATACAACTTCTCCTACTCTAGCATATTCATATAACATATCTCTTCGCAGTTGAGATCGACTCAAGGATGGTTTATATCCGTCTGAACAGGGGACTCGCAAATGAGAGATTTAAAGGAAAATCAATGTATTTAATCAATGTATTTTAAGGAGGTAATTGTTTTGGGAAGAAAGAGACGAAGCGGTTTTAAAAATAAAAGAATTTCGGTAGACGTCAAACAATCTTCTTCAGCTCAGACAGGACAAGGTGGCAACCCCATTTCTATCAATGCTTCTGATGTCGGGGTCGTAAGAACAGATATTCAAAATAAGTAATCAGATAAAAAAAGCTATGCAAACAACGCGTACCAGTACATAATCGGCGCGCGTTGTTTGAGTTTAGCCTGAAAGCATGCTATTCATCATCTTTCAAGTACATTCCGGTCATTAACCTCTTATACTCTGCATCAGTCTCACGGGAAGCAAATAAGCGAAAACGTTCATATAGCCCTATACATTTGATTGTATACGATTTATTGTCGACTTCCAGGGATTTGTCCAAGCCGTCGATTAAATAGCTAAAGCCAAGGTCAAAGGCTCCTCTGCTTAAATAATAGTGAGCCAGCTCATGCAGAAATAGAATATATAAATCTGGCGTGATCTTGTACGTATACGTAACGATAGCTTTTTCCCGCGCCATAAAGGCTGTAATGTCTGTTTCGAACTTTTTAAGAAAATAATCTACCTTGATATCCTGCTGATTGGCAGCTCTGACGATTTTAAATAAACCCGGTATCAGCTCCGTTTGTGAAGCCTCAATGCATGTAACATAATCCAAAATAGCGCTTACATCTCCGGTTAGCATTTTATATAAAAATATACTGGAGCGTGCCCATTCTTTGCATTTGTTCAGCCAGTATTGTGTTTCCTCATCCGTTTCCTTCACCCAGCTTAGATCAGCATACGCGTACGTATATTGTAGCGCTTGCTTGTAGTCTCCCTGGGCCTCGCAAATATTCGCACGAAGATAGTTAGAGTAGGCCATATAAAAGAACATCGGTCTTTGTGGCTTTTTGAGTGGTTCCTGATTAACCATATTGGGCTGGTGCATAAGAAGGTATTGAAAATTAGCCTCATCGTCCATATCCTGAGCCAGGTCCTTGGCTAAATCCCACAATTTCCTTTGGATATAGGCAATCGCCAGTTCTCTTAATGCGTCAAGTCGGTCTATATCATCAAGCTGATCCAAAAGTGGAAAAACCCGGTTAGCAGCATCGACGTTTTGTTCTTTATCGGGTCCCAGCCCAAGAATAAACAGGCGATACTGGCACAAGGCCAGTCGTTCTGAACGTCGGCCTCCCTCCCTTTTGACGATATTTTTGTAGAGCAGGGCTGCGGCGGCATGTTTGTCATGTATGAAAAAATCCTCAGCTACTTCGAACAACAGAGGGGCGTAATTCGTGTTATCCAACCATAAATAGCTGGTTTGCCGAATACACTCCAGCTTGCCCAGTTCTTCACATCGGTATAAAAAAGGTTTAATGTGACGCCAATCAGGTAAGGATTCGACCAGATATTCTTCGATGTAATGCTCATAAAAATGGCCTGGATTCAGTCGCATACCGTATGTAACCCGATCCAGTTGCTCTACCGAGAATGGCATTTTTTTGCCCAAAATAGCATGGACTGTTTCCGTTTCTACATCCGCCATTTCGCAAAATTGGATAATGCTTAGGTCTTCTCGTGCCATGAATTGCTCCAGCTCTGTGCGTATCGTGGTTGTATGTTCCAAATGAACCACCCCTTTCACAATCCGGATGCTAAATCAGCGATTATCTGAATATATTATACCACCGTTTTGGGAATGTTTGTATATAGATAGGAGTGGCCTCAAGGGATGAGACTACTCCGTTTATTAAAAGGAGAGCGTCTATTCCACCCGCTTCGCAGGCGCTGCCTTCAGCACGGCGTAGCCATAGGCTGGAAGCTCAGCGCGTAAGCCCTTCGCTCCTGCGGACCACTGGCTTTCGCCAAAAGCCAATTCCCATTCCTGCTCGGGAATGTCCAGCTCAAACACGTGGCTCTTACCGGAACGGTTAAGCAGCACGAGCAGCACCTCTTCCTCGCTGCTGCGTTCGTAGGCGAGGGATGTGCCCTCCGGCTCTGCCTCCAGAAAAGTGAGGCTTCCCGCGGCACGCAGCGCCGGGTGCTCCTTACGCAGCGCAATCAGCTTGCGGTAAAAGTCGAACAGCTCGCGGTCCTGCTTGTCAGGGTCCCACTCCATGCACTTGCGACAGCCTGGATCGGCATCTCCATCCAGACCGATTTCATCACCGTAATAGATGCAGGGCGCGCCCATGTACGCGAACTGGAACAGAGCGGCCAGCCGCATCAGCCGCTTGTCATCGCCACACAGCGTCAGGAGGCGCGGCGTGTCGTGGCTATCCAGCAGATTGAAGGCCACTTCAGAGGCCTGCTGCGGATAGCGGGCCAGCTGCCGTCCAATAGCAAAAGCGAAGCTTTGGGCATCGGTTTCTTTTTTGACGAAAAAATCATTCACCGCGTAAGTGAACGGATAATTCATCGTCGCATCAAACTGGTCGCCCTCTAGCCATTCAGACGATTCATTCCACATTTCACCCAGAATGTACGCATCCGGGTTAGCCTGTTTGACCGTGGTGCGGAACTCCCGCCAAAAGGCGTGATCCACCTCATCTGCCACATCCAGCCGCCACCCGTCGATGCCGATCTCTTCGATCCAATATTTTGCCACATCCAGCAGGTACTTTTTCACCTCGGGATGCTCGGTGTTCAGCTTGGGCATCATCGGCTCCAGCCCGAAGGTATCGTAGGTCGGTGTATCATCAACGACTTCCAGCGGGAAGCTATGTACGTGGAACCAGTCCTTGTAAGGGGAGGCTTCGCCTTTTTCCAGTACGTCCACGAACGGCTTAAAGGTACGTCCCGAATGGTTAAACACTGCATCGAACAGTACCCGGATTCCCCGGTCGTGGCAGGCATCCACCAGTTTTTTTAACGTCTCCTTGTCCCCAAAATGCGGGTCCACCTCCATATAATCCTCAGTATCGTATTTATGATTGGTCGTCGCCTTGAACACAGGAGTCATATACAGGGCGTTAATCCCCAACTCGTTCAGGTGGTCCAGATGATCTATGATCCCCTGTAGATCGCCGCCGAAAAAATTGTCGGTTTGCGGCGTGTCGCCCCATGCCTCGGTACCTTCCGGGCTAATAGAGGGGTCACCGTTTGCGAAGCGTTCCGGGAAAATCTGATAAAAAACCGCATCCTTCACCCATGCAGGTGGTTTGAGAATATCAATTGGATTCAAAAACGGGTATTGGAACAGGCCGTCTGCATTTTGAGGTTCTTGGGTGGTAAAGTCGTTCTCGTTCATCCATAGTTGTTCTTCTTCGTCTTCCAGCAAAAATCCATATTTCAGCCGGCGATGAGTGGGCTTTACGGTACACTCGTAGTAATCAAATCTGCCGTCGGTGGCGAATTTGGACATCGGAATGAGCTGTCGGGTGCGATCCCAGTCGTATTTGTCTCCGGTTAGAGCGTGTACAGCGGTCAGGTCATTTTTCTTCACACGAAGCCGTAAAAATAGGGTTGCATCATCATAACCAAAAGCCCAATTGCGCTTCGGATGATGGTATATCGCTTCCAGCAGCATATGGTATTCCTCCTATTTTGCAAGCAGTAGAATTTGAAATCATATAGCATATGTCGTATAAGGTAGTTATTAACCTTTTTATGCGGGTTATGTACCATCAATGCTATAATGCCCATTACTATAAAAGAAAAACGATAAGTAGGTGTGCGTGAATGAAAACAAATGTGTTATACATCGAGGACGATCAGGATATCGGCGCTTGGATGCATCGGTATTTGGAAGAGCGGAATTACGCTGTGGTGTGGCTGCGCAGCGGGGATGGAGCTGTGGAAGCATCCCATACATGCCAGCTTGTGATTCTGGATGTGATGCTGCCCGGTCTGGATGGATTTACGATTGGAAAAAGGCTCAAGAAGGAGCGGCCGGAGCTTCCGATTCTTATGCTGTCCGCCCGAACCTCCATTGACGATAAGCTGCAAGGGCTGGATTTTGCCGACGATTATGTGACGAAGCCCTTTCACCCGGACGAGCTGATTGCACGTATGGAGGTTTTGCTGCGTCGATCAGGTACGGTGCCCGAGGAATCCTTGCAGTTGGGACATCTGACAGTGTACCTTCCCGATAACCGTATTGTGAACCGTGATACCGGGGAAGAAATTGCGCTGACAGGCAAGCAATATCATATTTTTGCTTATTTGCTGCGGCATTTGGGCCAGATTATGACGAAGGAGCAAATGTATGAAGCCGTGTGGGGCGATCCGTATATCGACGGGGACAAAACCTTAATGGTCCACATTCGACATCTGCGCGAAAAGCTGGAGGTTGATCCTGCCACTCCCCGCATCATTGAGACGATCCGTGGCGTAGGCTATCGGGTGAAAGCATAATGAGCAGGACGCGCAAGAGTTGGGCGAGGTTGCGTCGCAGCTCCAGGCCAGGTCAGGGAGGTCGGTTTCGCAGTTCACTGTTGTTCCGCTATCTGGTCATTATTGTGGTTGCTATGATGCTATTGCCGATTATGTTGCCTGCTACGTTAATTGTAAGTAGTGTCTTGTCTGCTTGGGTTACGGATATGAAGCCTGCAAATTCACATTATCTCTCCAGTTCACGGACCGAAGATAGCTGGCATCGTGAAGCTGTAGCCTTAAAAGGAGCCACCCCGGAGCAAATCTCAACCCATTTAAAAAAAATACAGGGAAATACGTTTCCCGATTCACAGATATTTTGGGTGGATGCAGGGGGGAAAACAAGGCTGGAGTTGCCGACACAACCAGACCTTCCAGAGCATTGGGACGCGATGCAAGCTATTACATTCATGAAACAAGCAAGCTATCAGGGGCCGTTTACTGTAGTCGCATTTATTGGTGGTGGCCAGAAGAACGCCGATCAGGGCTATATGGTATTGAAAGTTCCTCGTTCGTTTTTTGATCAGTCGCGTACGGACAATAGCATGGCACTGTACTATCTCTTTTTTATTTTACTGATACTCGCAGCATTTATATTCGTATCTCTCCTGTTTTTTGGAGGCATTCGGCGCAGACTGGTGCGGCTTCAGGCAGCCATGTCGCAGAGGGGAGAGGATGGATTACCCATTTTCGTCAGCACCGGACGACCGGATGAAATCGGCAAGCTGGAGGAAGCGTTCAACCAGATGGTTGAGCAACTGGCCGAGAGTCGAGGACGTGAGCGCCAAGAGGAAGAATTGCGAAAAAGGCTGGTCGCCGATCTGTCACACGATATCCGGACACCGCTTACCGTCGTGCGCAGCCATCTGTACTCATTGGACGACGAAAACCTGAGTAACAGGGGAAGGCAGTCTATTACACTGATGGAAAACAAGTTAAAAGACCTCGGAAGCCTGATCGACAACCTGCTCGCCTATAATCTTCTTTCCAGCGGCAAATATACATTGAATAACGAACCGCGTGATATCCTGCGGCTGGTGCGGGAATGTGCGGCCAGCTGGTATCCGGTTTGGGAGAAGGAAGATTTGGAGGTGGATATCGACTTGCCTGAGCATAGTATCGTGTGGAAGGTCGATGAGCAGGGCTTCCGCCGTTTGCTGGACAATCTCTTTCAAAATGTAGTTCGCCATGCTGCCTCAGGCCGATATATTGGTATCCATGTAGAGGAACTTAACGGGAAAGAGGCATTAGTCATTGCGGATAAAGGACCGGGAATGGAGCAGCAATCCAGTGAAAAAGGAGCCGGGATTGGCTTGGCGATTACAGAATTACTGGCCCGTGAAATGAATCTGGAGAGGGATATTGTCAGTTCATCCGCCGGGACACAAATCCGTTTCTTAAACAAAACTTAAACTAAGAGTTCCCTTGGCTTTAAACTTGGCACGTTACGATAAGTGTCGAGGTGAGGAACTTGAACGAATACATTATTGAAACGAACAGTCTCAGCAAAATATACAAAGGCCGCCCTGCGGTCAATCAGCTGGATCTGAAAATAGGGCGGGGAGATATTTACGGCTTTCTCGGTCCGAATGGAGCCGGGAAAACGACAACCATTCGCATGTTACTTGGACTCATTCGCCCGACAAGAGGAACGATCCGCATATTCGGTAAGGATATCCGCAGACATAAGCTGGATATTTTGCGTAAAGTCGGCTCGCTGGTCGAATACCCTTCGTATTACGGTCATTTGAACGCAGTGGAAAATCTGGAGGCCATTCGTCGCATTTTAAATGTGCCCAAAGAGAACATTGCGGAAGTGCTGGAAGTCGTTCGACTGACCAAGCATGCCAAACGCCCGGTCAAGGGATACTCGCTGGGGATGAAGCAACGGCTTGGTATCGCCGCCGCGCTGCTAGGCAATCCGGAATTGCTTATTTTGGACGAGCCTACCAATGGTTTGGACCCGGAGGGCATTCAGGAAATGCGCGCATTGATTCAGGCGATGCCCAAGGAACGAGGAATCACCGTGCTGGTATCCAGCCATCTGCTGAGCGAAGTGGAGCATATGGCGAATACGGTGGGAATTATCCGCGAAGGAGAACTGGTTTTCCAGAATACGATTTACAATCTCCGTCAGGAATCCGCAGGGGGCATTCGTATTGTGACGTCGGACCCGGAAACAGCCCAGCTCATTGCACGTGAGCAGGGTTATCATTCGGTGAGGGACGGGGCTGCTCTGGATTTTGAAAACATGAATGATGCGGCTGTGGCGCTATTGGTCAGAAGACTGGTCGAAAATACGCATGCTATATACCGTGTAGAGGAACGCCGCAAATCCCTGGAGGATATGTTCATGCAGGTCGTCGGCAAAGGAGGGACTTCCCTATGATGCTGCGAGCGCTGACTGCGGATCTGCTCAAAGCGCGCAGGAAGGGGATCTGGTTTCTGGTGTTCCTTGGACCCCTTGGGCTGGTGGCGATGCAGGCGCTGAATTTCGGGCTTCGTTATGATTATCTGATTCCGCGCAGCAAGGGTCATCTGTGGGAAGCCCTGATGGGTAACATTGCTATTTTCGTTCCCCTTGCGCTGGTGTTAGGGGCCACGATGGTCGCTTCCATGCTGGCGAATGTGGAGCATTCGTCCAACTCTTGGAAGCAGCTATTGGCCTTGCCTATCTCCAGATTCAGTGTCTATATGGCCAAGCTGACGCTGGCTATCGGGATGCTGTGTGTATCCTGCCTGCTCCTTACCGTTGGAACATGGGGACTGGGGATGATACTTGGCTTCGGGGGAGAGCCTGCTCCAATAGGAGAATTGCTGCGGATCGGGTTTTGGCCCTTGGGAGGAACACTGCCCATGCTCGTACTGCTACTGTGGCTAACGGTCACGTTTCATAATCAGGCGCTGCCTGTAACACTGGGCATTACGCTAGGGATCGGCAGCCTGTTTGCTTCCCAGCTATCTGAATGGTTTCCGCTGGCTTGGCCGCAATTCGCATGGGTTGCGCCTCAAGCGTGGATGTTTGCGTCCATCGGCTGCGGAACGGGTGTGCTTCTCAGTCTGCTGACGGCGGCTCATTTTAGCAGAAAGGATGTGGCGTAATGTTCGGAGGATATGTACGACTGCTTTCTGTCGAACGTTTGAAAATAGCCAAGTCGCCCGTCTGGTTGCTCGCGCTCGTCAGCCCGGCGATTGCCGTCCTGATCGGACTGCTGTCGAACCCCGGAGGAAATTGGCTGGCACTACTCTCTAGCATGCTCACAGTGCATGCGCTGCTGTTCATGCCGATGCTGACCGCCGTATTTGCATCCATGGTCTGCCGATTCGAGCATGGGGGCGGCGGCTGGAAGCAACTGCTGTCGTTGCCATTATCCCGCACCAGTCTCTACGCAGCCAAGCTGACGATGATTATGGCTTTGGTGGGGCTGACTCAACTATTGTTCGGGGGAGCGCTGCTGGGTGTTGGAGCTGTGCGAGACATGAATGGGCCGATCCCTTGGTCAGTCATCGCCCAAAGTCTGCTCGCAGGCTGGGTAGCCTGTCTGCCGCTGGCTGCGTTACAGCTAATGGTGTCTTTCCTGTGGTCCAGCTTTGCCGCGCCGCTCGCCTTGAACTTTGTTTTCACAGTGCCCAATATTCTGGTCGCCAACTCACAGACCTACGGTCCGTACTATCCGTGGGTACAGCCTGTGCTGGCGATGATGCCTGCCGGAAGAGACAGTTTCGGGGCATTCATCGTACCAGCCGATACGCTGATTACGGTTGTCCTGGGTAGCTTTGTTGTGTTTGGGATTGCGGGCCTGACGGTATTCCGTCGTAAAGAAATATAGGACGGAATATGAGGATTCAGCTCTATCTGTTTTTTCAAGGGCTCTATTAAAACAAATGACCCTCTTATGGGTCATTTGTTTTAAAGTTATCACTCTTCCGGGTCACATTTCAGCGTTGGTACATAGAGATCATTCAACTTCTAGCTCGGGAAGTTATTATAAATGTGGCATAGGTCATCAGGGCATAAATAATACCGTACATCGCCCCTGCATCCAGGTTAGATTTAAAGGTAGCAATATTTGTTCAGATGAGCAGAGTGGGGACAAGGGGGTTCAGTTGGTGAAAAACTAAATAGATCATAATTACACCTCGCTTTGAAGGAGTGTGGCAACTTTGACCATTATTCTAGTTTCTGCACACCTATAATATCTCCAGTCGGGCTGTAGCTTACAAGATCAGCACCTTCCTTCATTGCGTCAGAGTAGATGGCCACAAAGCCTTTTTCAGCGGTATTCAGTTTTATACTTTTTGAGAGGGCACTCATAGATTGATTAGAATTTTCGGATGATTTATTTTCTCTACAGCTTTTAGAATGAAGATAGTGTATTTGATAAGTGGAGTTTTTTTGAAGTATACATCGCGCCGGATTGATAAAATACGATAATACATTTCAATCCGGCGTATGACACAATTTAAACTAAGCCCGACATGGCACGGATATTATCGCTGATGAAGCGGCAGGAGGCATCGAACTTGGCTTGTTCTTCCGGGCTTAGCTCCAGCTCGATGACCTCCTGAATTCCTTTGCTGCCGATGATCGCCGGAACACCTGTGCAGACATTCGTGTGCCCGTACTCGCCATCCAATACGGCAGAAACCGCTATAATTTTACCGTCATCATTTAAAATGGAACGGGTAATGTACGCCAGCGCATTGGCAATACCGAAATAAGTAGCCCCTTTGCGGGTGAAAATCTCCCAGCCTGCATCCTTCGTTTTGCGGGCGATGTCATCCAGATCGACGTGGCTGAAACGCTCCTTATGCTGGCGCAGAATATGCAGGATCGGCTTGCCGCCAATGGTCACGTGTGACCATGCGACGAATTGCGAATCGCCGTGTTCGCCAAGAGCATACCCCTGTACGCTGCGTGGATCTATGGAAAATACCTCGGAAAGCAGCGTTTTAAGCCGGGACGAGTCAATGGAGGTGCCAGTGCCGATTACCTTGTTGCGTGGTAGACCGGATATGCTTTGTACGAGATAGGTCACAATGTCGACAGGATTAGCCGCAATGACGAAGATGCCGTCGAAGCCGCTCTCCATAATCGCCGTTACAATTTCGCGCGTAATGATCACCGCATCATCCAGTACAGACAAACGATCTTGACCTGGTTTGGGGTTAGCCCCGGCCGTGATAATGACAACATCCATATCCGTGCAATCTGCATACGTTCCTGCGTGTACCTTGGTACGTGTAGACGTAAAATCCATACAATGGGACAGATCCAGTGCATGGGCCAAAGCTCGATCATATGTGCGGTCAATCATCATAATTTCGTCACAAATGGACTGATTGACCATTGAGTAGGCACAGCTCGAACCGACCATCCCTGCGCCGACAATAGCTACTTTCCTTGCCTTCCCCTTCATTTATGTTTCCTCCTCGTTCCAGCGAACGTTAATATGCTACAAATTATGTCTGAAACCCATTTTACGTTACATAACATAACATATTGCTGATCTTTTGGAAATATCCATCGTTTTGCCTTTATTCCGAAAAATATAGAAATAACGATCACCAGAGGCACATGTATAGGCTGTAATATAGAAGATACATGGAATACGCAGTATTTTTGCAGGTATGTATTGCAGGGAGTGAGAAGCTTCTTTTTGAGGCGGTATCCGCATTGATTGTGCTTTACGCCGCGCTGATGGTAGAAATAATGCCATAGGATCATGGGGAGTGTGACATTTATGTGACGTTTCTAAAAAGGACACCCTATTGAATGGGAAATAGGCGAGCTACCACATACTTTGTCAGATTTTAAATGCTGCTGGTTTATCCAACAATAAGCTATATAAGCCGAACTCGAAAAATGAACAAAAACGGAGTAGGCGGAATGGTGCTGTACAAGCGAAGCGGTCGCTTAAAAAGCTTTCCGTAGGAAAGTGCCCTTCGGAGGCACCATCCGACTGCGCAGTGGCACAATAGGAAACTTTTAAGCCAAGCTTATATGGCAATATGAAGTCGCTTCTTGCATTTTTATAAAATATTCGCTTATGACAAAGGTTCCTAGCAGTCCGCAATATTAGAACATTTTTGCCAAAGGGTTTCCATTTGATTCCGCGAATTGTACATATACAAGCTTATTTCTTTCCATACCATCCAGGGAGGTAATGATCAATGGAAGAAAGCAGATCGACGACGGAAGCAGCAAAGCAGTTGGGAATCGGGGCCAGTACCCTTCGTAAATATGCGGCAGCGCTGGAGGAGCAGGGCTATGTGTTCCCGCGTTCCGCCAACCAATCGAGAATGTTCAGTCCAGAGGATGTAGAGTGCTTAAAGGTGATGCGAGGGGCGTTGCGTGAGGAGCATTTGACGATGGAGCAGGCGGTTCAGGTGGTGCTTGAGAGGGTAACCGCACCCTTCCAAATCGAGGATGCAGGCATCCGCTTGCCATCCGTATCGGATGGTGAGTCGCTGGCTGCAACCTGGGAGGAAATATTGGCTGCGGCAGAGGGCAGAGATGAGTCTGTGATGCAGGCGCAAGCCGCCGCTACTCTTGAATCGGCAGGATTAGAGGATGAAGTTAGCGTACAGGAACAGTCAGAAGGCCCGATGCAGCTACAACCGCAGGAACAACAGACGCATACCTTGGCGTTAACGATTGAGCACAGGCTGGAGCAAACAAGGGAGAGGGAAAAAGAAGAACTGGAACAAACACCCGTACAGATACAAACGCAGGAGCCTATAGAGTCCCAAGCACTGACGGAGATGCAAATTATGGTGCAGAGCGCTCTACTGGAGATGAGGATTCGTTTGGAAGAGCTGGAAGTGGAGCATAGCCGGTTGGTGGAGAAGAACACCAGCCTTTCCAATCAGTTGGAGGACCAAAAGCGCTGGATGAAAGAACGGGTGGAAGAGGAACGGGATCGGCAGTTAATCACCAATTTGCGCACCTATCAGGGCAGACAGCGAAAGTCCCGCGGTTCGCTGCTGTCCTGGCTCGGTTTGGCACCACGCAGACGTAGAGAGGCATAGGCATGATAATGATAAGACCATCAGACCTACCCGGTTCTGATGGTCTTATTGTGGATGGTATAATAGCGGAACAGACCGGAGTGAATGGATTTAGGGCACCTATATAACATGCCGCAGCGTGTATAGGAAAGGGATATTAGAATGTTTACTTGGTTACGGAATGTTTATGAATCTTGGATAGATTACCCGAAACAGCCCGGCGATCTGCTGGGTGGACGTTATCATATCTTGTCGCTGCTGGGTATGGGTAGCTATGGTCTGACCTACCTTTGTTTGGACAAGCACAGCGGGCAGGAGGTGGCGGTCAAGCTACCCAGACCGAGCAAGCGGGCGAAGGGTGTTCAACTGTTGCAGCGTGAGGCCGACATTATGCGACAAATGGAACATCTCTATATCCCGAGGCTGCTCGAAAGTGTGGAGCATCGGAATGGAATGTACCTGGTCATGGAATATATCTCCGGCATGACGCTGGAGGAGCTTATATTTGAACAGGGGCGTTCTTTTACCGAACAGGAATGTATTGTCTACACCTTAGAGCTGATGGAGCGGGTTCTGCATGTGCATGAACAGGGCTACATCCATCGGGATATCCGCATTCCCAATGTGATCCACCGCGAAGGGAAACCGTACCTGATTGACTTTGGCCTTGCACTGGCGATGGGCGAGCAGCAGGAAGATGTATTTACCGAATCTATGCTGGAAAAGCGTGTAGCCGAACGGCAGGATGTCGCTATCTACAGCGATTTGTACGATGTCGGGCATTTGATGCTTTTTATGCTGTACAGCAGTTACGAGCCTCAACCGGATCAACCGCCGGGAAGCTGGCAGGAAGAATTGAAGTTGAGTCCACCTGTACGCCATCTGCTGGAACGTCTTTTTCAGATTGGCCCCAGGTATGAACATAGTCGCCAGTTTATGCTGGAGCTGGAGAAGGCGTTGGTGCAGCAGGAGGGCTAGTCCATAAAGATCGTCCATAAAGATCATCCATAAAAATACGGGCATTCGCCGCAAAAATGGGGGAATGCCCCCCTTACGCATCTGACCATATCTACATACAATGATCCTGTAAATGAGCGAAAGGAGTGTTGTAAATGAGTCATATGTGTGGAATGGGCGGTATGGGGTACGGCGGAGCTTGGACCTCTGTAGGAGCGATTCTGGTTCTGTTTATTTTGATGGTAATTATCTCCAAAACTCTATTTCTGTAATTTTGTTAATAGACGGTTTCCTGTAAAATGCAGAGATGTTGCCCTGCATAGCGCCGGGCGCACAACAATAAAGCGAAGGCCCTTGATGAGAAGGGTCTTCGCTTTATAGGGTTTGAAGGAGCCACTGGCTTCCTTCCTATGCCTGGTTTCATTCGTCGCAGTTCTTTACTTACGAACTGGAGTAATGACGGCGTTTGTCCTTGTAATATTGGTGCCCGTTATGGCTGTTCTTGTATCCTAAATCGGATGAAGAGCGGCGTTTACGTTCGTAATAACGGTCCGAGCTACTGTATTTCCGCTTATGAGAATGAGAGGTGGAATGTAGCAGGCGGTGCAATAGTTTTTTGAGCATCGTCTAATCCTCCTTCTTAATCCTGTCCGACTGATTTTTTAGATCATTTTCTGACATAGACAGGTTCTTATGAAACGGTAATACGCAGCGGTGTTGGAATGGGTTCCACTAATTTAAAGGTTTTAAGGATTTGGCCTGAAACTCGGCAATATCCTTGAATTCCTCTTCAAATTTACGCGAAATGCGGATATAGATTGGCAGTAAATCACGGTAAATATCCACATGCTCCGCCACGGGCTTATGCTGGTGAGTGGTGCCGATCATATCGGATACAGCGTCCAGCGAATCAATTCGTCCCAGTGCGTACAAGCCCAAAATAGCTGCGCCAAGACAGGAGCTTTCCAGACTTTCCGGGATAATGACCTCCTGATCGAAAATATCCGCCATAAGCTGTCGCCACAGCTCCGAGCGTGCGAATCCGCCAGTGGCGTGAATGACCGAAGGTCTGTCGATGACCTCTTCCATGGCCAGCATAACCGTGTACAGGTTGAACAGCACACCCTCCAGAGCGGCGCGGATCATGTGCTCTTTTTTGTGACGCAGGGACAAGCCGAAGAAGGAGCCGCGGGCATTCGGGTCCCACAGGGGTGCACGTTCTCCGGACAGATACGGGAGAAAGAGCAGGCCGTCCGAGCCGGGGCGTACCTGTTCCGCGATTTGGGTCAGCACATGGTACGGATCAAGCCCTAATCGTTTGGCGGTTTCCACCTCGGAGGCTGCAAATTCATCGCGAATCCAGCGGAAAACGATGCCGCCATTGTTCACCGGGCCGCCGATCACCCACAGCTTTTCGGTCAATGCGTAGCAGAAAAAGCGTCCCTTGGCATCGGTCAACGGCTTATCGACCACAGTGCGGATGGCTCCGCTGGTACCGATCGTGACAGCGACAACTCCCGGTTTGATGGCATTCACACCAAGGTTGGACAAGACACCGTCACTGGCTCCGATGACAAAAGGAGTCGTCTCCAGCAAGCCCATGTCATGCGCATAGGTCGCATCCAGTCCCTTCAGGACATGAGTCGTAGGCACCAGCTCAGACAACTGCTCCTTCGTCACACCGGCAATACGCAGTGCTTCCTCGTCCCAATCCAGTTGCTCCAAATTCATGAGGCCGGTAGCGGAGGCAATCGAATGATCCACGACATATTGCTGGAACAACCGGACAAATACGTATTCCTTGATAGAAATATATTTGTACGTTTGTGCCGCAATATCCGGCAAATCCCGTGTAATCCACATCAGCTTCGTCAGCGGCGACATGGGATGAACGGGTGTCCCTGTGCGCAAGTAAATGTCATGTCCGTTGTATTCATGTTGGAGCGCTTCAGCCCACTTGGCGCTCCGGTTATCTGCCCACGTGATGGAGGCGGTCAGCGGCTTGCCGTTCTTATCCACCGCCAGAACGCTGTGCATGGCCGAACTGAAGGAGACGAACAATACATGCTCGGCTGCTACTCCGCTTTGTTTCATGACCTCCTGCACCGTTGTCACGACGGCTTTGAAAATATCCTCCGGGTCCTGTTCCGCCGCATCCGGCTCAGGTGTGTACAGCGGATAGCCTACATGATGCTGGGCAGCAATATTGCCGTTTTCTTCGAAAAGCACCGCTTTGGTACTGGTCGTACCGATATCAACGCCGATCATATACCGAGTGTCTGTCATATTCAATCTCCCCTTCACTTACCGTTATTAGCTCATTACCGTTAAATTAACACACTCAGCAGCATAATCAAACCGAAGGCGACCAGGGAGAGGATGGTTTCCATCGCGGTCCATGATTTGAGAGTCTGGGGAACCGTCATGTTGAAAAATTCTTTGATCATCCAAAAACCGGCGTCATTCACATGCGAAAGGATCAGCGATCCCGCCCCTGTAGCAAGGACAACCAGCTCGACATTCACGCCGGGTGTAAGTGCCAGCACAGGTGCGACAATACCGGAGCCTGTCGTCATCGCAACCGTAGCGGACCCGGTGGCTACACGAATGAGCGCAGCGACCAGAAAAGCAAACACGATTACATTCATATGCGCCCCCGTAGCCACCGCTGCAATGGCCTGACCTACGCCGCTGTCGATCAATACGGTTTTAAACGCGCCCCCACTGCCGATGATTAAAATAATAGAGGCTGTGGGTGCCAGACATTCACTGGTAAAACGGGATAAATCCTCTTTCTTCAAGCCGCGTGCGTAACCAAGTGAGAAAAATGAAAATACAGCCGCAATCAGTAACGCCATAACCTCATCACCGATAAATTTGAAAAATACCGTAAGTGGATGCGTATTGGACGGGTCCACAATTTCAGCGACCGATCCGCTGAGCATCAGGATAACAGGCAGCAAAATAGTAGACAAGGTAATCCAAAAAGGCGGCAATGGCCGTCCTGTTGTATTGGTGAACTGCTCGTCCAGCTTCTCGGAGGGTCTGACCATAATTTTTTTGCCAATCCAGGCACCGAAGACCGGACCTGCAATAATAGCGGAAGGAATACCGACGATGAGCGCATACCCTATCGTGCGTCCGATATTGGCGTTAAAGGCTTCAATCGCGATCATCGGAGCCGGATGGGGCGGCAAAAGTCCATGTACCGTCGATAGCCCCGCCAGCATGGGAATACCGATTTTCAGCAGAGACATATTCATTTTACGGGCGACCGTGAACAGAATCGGAATTAATAAAATAATGCCAACTTCGAAAAATACCGGAATACCCACGATAAAGCCTACGATCATCATGGCCCAATGGACACGTTTTTCACCAAACCGATCCATAAGTGTAGTTGCAATACGCTCGGCACCGCCGGATTCCGCCATCATTTTACCAAGCATGGTGCCCAGCCCGATGACGATGGCGATGGAGCCAAGTGTGCTCCCGAGGCCCTTGGTGATGGAGGCAGTAACAACATGTCCCGGCATCCCGTTAACCAGCCCGAGAAATACGGAGGAAAGCAGTAGTGAAACAAAGGGATTCCATTTAAACTTGGCAATCAGCAAAATCAAAAGAATGATGGTAATTAGCGCCCACGTAAGTAGTGAAGCGTTATGGCTCAAGCCGAATAGGGTGTTCATGAAGTAATGCCTCCTTATGCGTTAATGTGTAGTACATGTATACTTGTCGACAACTTTAGTCTAAAAAGGAACTGCGCCAGCTTAGAACACCTAAAGCGCGGTGCAGCGGCTCCTTTTATACATTTTGCGGATTAGGGCAGACTCTTGCGGTAAGGGGACAGAACGCTGTCGTTTACCGCGTTGCGGGTGTCCCGGTAATGATCCTCGATAAATTCGGACAGCTCCTGAGCGCTCCCTTGGTTTAAAGCGTTTGCAAAGGTACGATGTTTGTGAATCGTGACTTGGGATTCTTCAATCTTGGACGTAAAGCGCTGTTCTGTGGCAGCCAGCATGACCGTCAGGATCAACTGCCTCATTCCGTTCCAGGTGTGGAGAATACGAGTATGGCCTGCTTCCAGCACCAGAGCCTCATGAAAATTGAAGTCCTGAAGAGAAAATTCAACGACGTCTCTGTGCTTGAGAGCGACTTCCATTTTATCAATCATCCGGTTTAAAGCGGTCACCAACCCGGCATTGTCTCTATGTACAAATCTTTGTACAACAAAATGCTCAATCAGCATTCGCACATCGAAAAGCTCCTCCATATCAGCGGGCGTCATGCCTATGACAATCGCCCCCATGCGTTCCAAGCGAAGCAATCCTTCACTGGAAAGCACTTTTAACGCTTCACGAACAGGAGAACGGCTGGTGCCAAAATCGGCAGCAATCTGATTTTCAGATAATACCGTGCCGGGTGTCTGCATGCCACGGATAATCTGAAGTCGAAGCTCACAAGCAATCCTTTCACCAAGCGATGCACCCTGTAGCCAGATTGACGGATATTTCATAGGCATACTCCTTCTTGAAAATTTAGGTTGCCTCTTTCGGGCATACTTGTATACAAGTTATGAAGTATTATATACCCCGTAAAAGATACTTGTAAACGGTGTCAATGGACATCGGTTCCATTTCAATGCTTTTAGCGTTACAATAGAAGCAGAAAAGAAGCAGAAAAAAGCAGCAGTGAAAGTGGAACGAACACGGAAAAGAAGGAGACCGTTTAATGATTATTATTAAAACCAAAGAACAAATTGAAAATATGAAGAAAGCTGGCGAAATTTTGGCTGCTTGCCACCGGGAAATTGCCAAAATGATCAAGCCGGGTATTACAACACTGGAAATTGATGCCTTCGCGGAATCGTTTATGAAAAAGCATGGCGCAACGCCGGAACAAAAGGGCTACAACGGCTACCAGTTTGCGACTTGTGGATCGCCTAACGATGTCATTTGCCACGGTTTTCCGAACAAGACACCGTTGAAGGACGGGGACATCGTGACGATTGACATGGTCGTAAACCTGAACGGCTGGCTGGCGGATTCCGCCTGGTCGTATGCAGTGGGTAATGTTTCCGAGCAGGCACAAAAGCTGCTGGACGTTACGAAGGAATCCCTGTACAGAGGGATTGAGCAGGCTGTAATCGGTAACCGAATCGGCGATATTTCCCATGCGATCCAAACCTATGCGGAAGCGGAAGGCTTCTCAGTTGTACGCGAATTCATCGGTCACGGTATCGGAGAAGATATGCATGAGCAACCGCAGGTGCCGCATTATGGACCACCGCATCGCGGACCGCGCCTGAAAGAAGGCATGGTCATTACGATTGAGCCGATGCTGAACACGGGCACCTACCGCAGCAAAGTGGATGCAGACGGATGGACGGCGCGTACACTGGACGGCGGTTTGTCGGCGCAATACGAGCATACGCTGGCGATTACAGCGGACGGCCCGATTATTTTGACACAGCAATAAAAAGCAGACATTTAACCAGGTAGCGTATAGATTAACGGGTTGAATGAATTTTCCGTCCTGCGATGCAAATATAAACCAAAAAGACACGACACCCCGTGGGGAGAACGTGTCTTTTTGGTTTATGCAACAATATGCCATGATACATGTAAGCATCCGTTTGTCAGATGCGGACTTCCTTCTCGTCCGGAACAAATTGACGATATTGAAAATACATACGAAGTCGCCAGTGCAGCAATGTCCCGAACGCGAGGATGAAAAATAGCCCCGCCGTCTGTGGAATGGTAATGTAGCGCTGGATAAACTCATGCAGCAGCAGGCGAACGATTAGCAGACTGATCAGGATAAAAAAGAAGGTGCGTGAGCGTTGTACAAAAACTTGTCCTTCTTGCATCTCAAACTTGGTGCTGCGGATCAGCGGATACGAGAAAATAAACCAGCCAACCAGAAAAGCGCCCATCGCCCAAAGCAAGGGAACCCGTACCTCTGGCACGATAAACATCATAAAGCCGGTGCTCATGCCGAGCGGAGGGATGATAATCTTTTTGGCGTTAACCGGGCGGTGACCTGTCTTCATACGGATGAAAATAGCCGAAACAGCGATTAAGATCATGCCGAAGGTTGCGCCATATTGCAGAATTGGGGTGCTGATATGAAACATGGCCTGGGCCCCCTCTATAAGAAATGTAAGCGTTATTGGCCAGACTGCAAACCTTTTTTATTATATCACATATGTAATGGATATATTTAGTTACAGTCTTTCCTCCGGCAAGCGGATTATACGCTCGATTGTGGTGACTGGCCCAACGATCTCGGGTCTCTATCATACTTATGCAAGATGCTCTGCTTGTACCTCTCCTTGCGCCGATTTTTTCTCCTGATGCATGATATAACCCATGGCTGTAATAATAAGGATAAAAGCGATGAGTGCGAGAAAAGGAATGGTAATAAAATCAAACCAGTTCAGGTAATCCTGCTCACAGGATACTCTTCCACAGGACGTTGAAGCCTGCGTAGCCGCTTTGGCGGCTGCATGGATGCGCTGAATCACAAAATGGTAGGCCGAAATACCGCCACCAATGATCGCCAGCGGCATGACATAACGCCGTATTCCTGTATCTCCCCGAAAATAAGCGATTCCGAGCAGCAGAGTCAGGGGATACATCAGAATGCGCTGAAACCAGCATAGCTTGCAAGGCTCATACCCCAAAATCTCGCTGAGATAGAGGCTGCCTAATGTGGCCACACAAGCCACAACCCAGGCGGCAAACAAAGCAATATCCGTTTTTTTAAACGATCCAATCATAGTAACGCTCCTTTTTTGATTCAAATGAGAACAAAATGAACTCACCGTGTCTTGTCCGATCGGGCGGGCATCTACCGATATGGATGTCTTATCCATATTGTACTGTATTTTGAGTGCAGGGTCATACTTAAACATATTGACATCATTCACTATCGTTTTTATAATTACAATAGTTTGGGAAGTTAATAAGGATTCAAGATTCAGATATATATACTATGAGAAATGTAGGAGTGTGTCCAGAATGTCAAGTATCCAAAAAAACGAAACTCTGTCTGTCATTAGTGAAAGACATGCGGTAAAAAGTTATGTTAAGGATTTTAAATTGCCAGAGGAAGATCTGGAAGCTATTTTGACAGCTGCGATAGAAGCTCCTTCCGCCTGGAACCTTCAACACTGGAAATTCCTCGTGATTGAAACCGAAGCTGACAAGCAAAAGTTGCTGCCTATCGCCTACAACCAAGGTCAAGTAGCGGAAAGCTCCGTAACGATTGTCGTATTGGGTGATTTGGAAGCGAACCGTAACACAGTTATTTATGATCAAGCGGTAGAAGCAGGCTCATTGCCAGCAGAAATCCGTGACGCCTTGGTAGGCCAAATCAACGGTGCTTACCAAAACGCACAAGTAGCTCGCGATGCAGCGATCCTGAACTCTGCTTTTGCGGCACAAAACATTATGCTGGCTGCTAAATCGCTTGGCTATGACACTTGCGCTATAGGTGGTTTCATTCCTGCGCAATTAATTGAGCAATTCAACATTCCTGCACGTTACCTGCCAACGATGCTGATTACGGTAGGTAAAGCACAAGTACCAGCACGTCCATCAGGACGTTTCCCATTGTCTGAAGTTGTTGTAAAAGGTAGCTTCTAAGAAGGATTTTTAACATAAAAAGGGTGTTCCTGCAACCGTCGTGATTGGGGAACACCCTTTTGTTATGCCTGTCTTGCGTTGCAAGAAAGCTTTTACTCTAATCCGAACGCTTGGAAACGAGATATACCAACTCCAGCGTCAGAATAGGCAAAAAGACAGAAGCCGGATAGGCCAGATAGCGTGGCTCCCATTGCGGCTTGAACTTATCCTTGAAGCGGCGCAGCCCTTGAAAACCGTAAAAATGTCCTCCGTATTGGAAAACGAGTCGAGCCAGCTTTTCCTCGCGCAACGCTTTTTCGCTTTGTCCTACTTGGGACAGCGGAGCCATACCCAGATTGAATGTCGAATACCCGCTGTCTTTGGCCCACTCGATCACTCGTGTGAACAAGTAGTCCATCGTGCCATTTGGCGTATCAGGCAGATGACGCATCAGGTCTATGGAGACCGTCTGTCCACAGTCATAGGCAGGGGCCATTGTCGCGAAGGCGATGATCTTTCCTTCAGGGTCCTTTAACAGCGCAATCGGGGCTAACTGAAGATAAGGCTCCTTGAAACAGCCGAGCGAATAGCCCTTCTCCTTCCGTCCGTCCAGCCAGATATTCGAAATGTGATGAAGCTCCTCAATTAATGCTCTATCCAAAGGCGGCTGGATCATTTCGAATGTGTAACCCTCACGGTCAAAGCGGTTCTTGGCACTGCGCAGCACCTGATTGCTTTTACCTGTCAGTGTAAAGGACTCCAGCGGCACCAGCGCTTCCTCGCCGAGCTTGAAAAACCGATAGCCGTTCTCATGGTAGATGGACAAATACTCCGGTGATGCCTGATAAAATACAGCCGTTAACGCATACCGGTCTGCGAAGCGCTGAAATTCCTGAATCGCTTCGCTCACACGTTCTTCCGGACCCAGCGGGTCACCTAACACAATCAGTTTGTCCCGGCTGCGGGCATAGGGAATAACCACTTGTTCGTTCTTGGTCCAATACAGATATTTATCACCTAGAAAGAGCATATGAGAAACCAAATTTCCGCCTTGCTTTTCCAGAAATTCTTTTAGCTTATCCAGTTCCTGCGCATCAGGTAGATTGCCGATTCCACGCTGGGGACGGAGGAAGAAATATACCGTCAGGAATACCCACGCCAAAATCAGACTGAACACCGCTGTAACCCCGTAATCGCTGCGGTTCATAAAAAAGTCCAGATGGACCTTGGCGTGCAGATGGCGCATAAACGGAGTATTGGAGCCTGCCCCTATTATAAAGTAAGCGCCGGTCACGAGCAGAGACAATCCGCCCCATATTAAAATATTGTGCCGATTCAGCGGCGCACTAACCCGATAAAACCGCGAGCGCGAGACCCACAGCATCAGCGCTACGAACAACAGGAATAGAGCTTCCTCGAAATCCAGACCCTTAATGAAGGTGAAAATGGACCCCGCAAGCAGCAGTACCAGCGTCAGCCGCAGGGCTCTGCGAATGCGCAGGGATATGCCGTGAGACAGCACTACGAGCATAATCCCGATGACGACTGAGATTTCGTGCGACAGGCGCATGACGGGCAGACTGAGCAGATGCTCGGCAAAACGCAGTCGATACAGCAGACCTGGCGTAGCCGCCGACAGAAGAAGCACCACGCCGGAGATGAGTACCAGCTTGCCGAGTGCCCATACCCCGAGGTCGGCCAGAAAGCGGAATTGACCGGGCCAGCCCCATACCTTTTGCCAAGCGTTGAGTGAGGTTTCCCAACCCGTCTCTGCCAGTTGGCTCAGACGTTCGTTGCGCGGTATCATTTCCAGCGCAGCCAGCACCAGGCCGATCAGCCATGGAATGATGTAATAAAAGACGCGAAAGGCCAGTAGTACAGCCAATGCCCGATCTGAGTTGGCGCCTGCCATTTGCAGCCCGAGCAGGGCAATGATGTCGAATGCGCCGACCCCTCCGGGTGCCAGACTGATCAGCCCGGCAATCGCGGCAATCACATAAATGCCGAACACGGCATTTATCGGCAGCTCATGCAGCAAGTGCGAGCCGATCCATGCAAAAGTAAGACCAGCCAGCAGCCATTCCAGCAGCGAAGCGCCGATGGAGGCGGAGATGGTGGACCAGGAAAGCTGGCCTTCTCCCTTGTTGAACCAACTGGCGTATCGTTTGGAGCGCTGCATAATCAGAAACAGCGGCAGGTACAGCGCCATTCCCCATAACGCCCAATGAAGCCACGGATGAGCATCCAGCACGGGCTGTACCGGATACAGATGGGCGATCGCGCCCCAGGCCAGCAAAGACAGACCCGTAATGACCACAGGCGAAAGGAACACGACCGCAGAGGTGATAACACCCAGCGGCACGCCGCTTTTTCTGTACAGCACCGTGCGCAATCCCGCTCCTGTAAAGCCTGCAAAGCCAAAGACGTTATTGAAGGTGTTCGAAATCCAGGCGTACCGGAATGTCGCTCCGGGCTTGACCTGTAGTTTGAAATGATGCCTGATCACGTAATCGTATGCGCTCATGGCGGCCACGGCTATCAGTGAGAACAAGCCGATTTCGATGAGAAAGGTAGCATCCATTCGCCGCAGCTCATGAAGCATACGTGCCAGATTGAAGCTTTTCAGCTCTCGTCCGGCCTCCCATATAATAAAAGCCAATACAGCCAGTGGAAGCAAAATACGTGTCAGCCGCTGCCTGTAGATGGTCATCATGAACTGTACGATTTTAAAGGATTGGATCGGTTTGTGATTTGAATTCATAGATTCACCTGCCTGAAAAATAATGAAATAGATTCTGAATGATACACGGAAATATCATGCCCAATGAAAGGCTACTATATATTATACCTGTAATAAACGAACGAATAACAACAGAAGGGTTACGAAAACCGGATTTTCAGATTGATTGCCGTAAATAATTCCAATATAATGATAAAAAGCCTAGTCATTTGCTTGGTAATGGAGTTGAACGGACATGAGTATATGGGATCGTGATCTTTTTGTACGTCGATTGGAGCTGATGTGGCCGCAGGATGCTGACGAGAGTCAATATCCCTTTAACTTAAAAGCCATGCGTCAATGGAATGAGCTGAAATTTAACCCGTCTGTTACCTATATTGTTGGAGAAAACGGTGTGGGTAAATCAACGCTTATGGAAGCGATAGCGGTCGCGTGGGGATTTAATCCGGAGGGCGGCACCAAAAATTTTAATTTCTCCACACAGGCCACGCATTCATCGCTGCATGAGTATGTCCGGCTGGTGAGAGGGGCCCGCAAGCCGCGGGACGGTTTCTTTTTCCGGGCAGAAAGCTATTATAATCTGGCGACTCATATCGACGAGTTGGATCGGGAAAGAGGGGGCCCGCCCATCCGAGACTCCTACGGGGGAAAATCGTTGCATGAGCAGTCGCATGGCGAGTCTTTTTTTGCTGCATTTTTGCATCGGTTTGGAGGTCAGGGGCTGTATATTCTGGATGAGCCAGAGGCTGCGTTATCGCCCCTGCGCCAGATGGCCATGCTTGCACGTATCCACGAGCTGGTACAGCAGGGCTCGCAGTTCATCATTTCTACGCATTCCCCGATTTTGATGGCCTATCCCGACTCCGTCCTGTACCACCTGACACATGAAGGCATAGACACCCGGACGCTGGAGGAAACCGATCATTTCATCATCATGAAACAATTTATGAACAACAAGGAAAAGATGATGCAGGAGCTATTCGAAGATCCCCAATAAGGAATGGGTGACCTCAATAGCAGCCGCTTGGATGAGGAGGAAACAGTATGAGTTCAAATGTATAAAATACCTTTAGTGAACGAGGGCTACCCGTACTCGTATACAACTTAGACTTTAGCTACAAGTAGGCGTCCTATACGTTGGTCTAAGCAGATGGGATCGAAGTTTGTCTTTTGCCCAAACATTCACCGGATCTGCACCTTATTATTGGTTATCATGCTCATTTATGGTATATGTATAAGGGAAAATAAAATGAGTATACTGCTCTTTTGATGAGGTGCGAATGTGAAGCTCACATAAAAACCCCGGATCCTTCGCACCTCGAAATTTGTCGAAAAACATTAAATCAGTTTTCTTCAGTAGAAGTCAATGGTTGATTCAAGCCTTTTTGGCATCGTTTTTTGCTAAAATGTATGGAATTGATATCATTAAGGTATGAATTACTGCATTTTCGCTGTCGCACTCTATATGAGTGCGTGGATTGAAATTTCGTACTCCAGCTTCGGAAGGTCATCCGTTTTGGAGTCGCACTCTATATGAGTGCGTGGATTGAAATTATTCGAGCTGACGATAATAACGCGGTCGCCCAGTCGCACTCTATATGAGTGCGTGGATTGAAATAAACTCCTCAGCGGTAAGCCTTACGCCGACACGTTCGCGTCGCACTCTATATGAGTGCGTGGATTGAAATCAAAGTTGGTTGCCGCTGGTTGTTTGTTCGGTCTATTGTCGCACTCTATATGAGTGCGTGGATTGAAATTTGTTTCGTACGGGTTTAGAGCAAGCTAATCTATGTCGCACTCTATATGAGTGCGTGGATTGAAATGTTCCAATTAAAAACGCCTCCATTCGTAATTATCGTCGCACTCTATATGAGTGCGTGGATTGAAATTGCATAGCAGTTACCCCATAGGGCTAAATGCGTAGTCGCACTCTATATGAGTGCGTGGATTGAAATCATGATCCTCGTACCGTCTTTGGTGGTTGCCGAGTCGGTCGCACTCTATATGAGTGCGTGGATTGAAATCCTGATAAAATCACATATTTGTTCAACCAAAACCGTCGCACTCTATATGAGTGCGTGGATTGAAATAATCGAACAATCGGCATCCATATCTGGCATAAAAGTCGCACTCTATATGAGTGCGTGGATTGAAATATTGCCTACTTTGCAAATTGGTGCGAATAAACTGAGTCGCACTCTATATGAGTGCGTGGATTGAAATTATCTCTACAAGCGTTACATCTTATGTACAACCAGTTGTCGCACTCTATATGAGTGCGTGGATTGAAATAGGCTACGGGAAAGGAGTATCCAGAAGGAGCGCTAAAAGTCGCACTCTATATGAGTGCGTGGATTGAAATCAATATAACAAAATGAAAAGCGGCATCCATTTCAAAGTCGCACTCTATATGAGTGCGTGGATTGAAATAGTCTCTTAATGCCATCCACGGTGACCCAAGTATTAAGGCTTCTTCGCTAAAGTGAATGTTAGATGTCTGTTTAATAGAGAAAGTGTCCATACTGTCTAGTAATAAATAGGAAGAGGACGGGATGGAACATGTGGACCCCATTAAGCAAAAAGGATAATCTAATGAATGATGTGTTCAAGTT
>NZ_SLTL01000018.1:0-107674 GCF_014858585.1 Paenibacillus sp. 23TSA30-6
TGACAACGCCTGTATCGAATCCTTTCACAGCGTTCTAAAGAAGGAACTGATTTACTTAGACCACTACAAAACCCGTCGTGAGGCAAAGAAGCAGATTTTCGAATATATTACATGCTTTTATAATGGAAAACGAATCCACTCTTCCCTAGGTTATGTATCTCCAAATCAGTATGAACGGTTGTACCGAAAACCCGCTTGAAATTCTCGACTTTGGGTGTCCATTCTATTGACAGTAGTCCAATCTCGTATTGGGATACCCCATTAGCTCCCTGTATTCTCTGGTAGTCCGGTTTGGGTCCCTAATTAATAAGGAATTTAACTTAGTTATCTCTTTTATATCAAATTGCGTTTTGTGAACCATAAACTTTGATATATAATTGCTTACAGGCAAATTCGATAACTTATTACTACCATCCCATTGAAATAACTTAATCTGATTCTGAAATCTTTCAGTGTTCTGACCTTCTGATAAAAACCGATAAATTAAGTCACTTTTAATCATCGAAGCATCAGAGTTTTCTGCATAACCTTGCTCCATCAAAAATACAATTATACCCATAAAAGTATCTATAATTTGCAACGGAATGGATTCATGGGATTTCTGTGAACGAACTGATTCAATTGTATATCTTCGGTTTCTGTATACTGAATGTGCATTCATTTGCTCTTTAATTTTTGAGTATAATCTCAATACTTTATATTCATCGTTACGATCCACACTTATTTTGACATCAATATTACTAGGTAAGTTTAAATGCCGGGTAACCCCATAAAATAGCCTCTCAGGAATCTTTATGTATAATAACCCTCGAAGCTCAAGCATGGTTAAATTCATTTGCTGAGCAATTGAATGTGCATTCTGATTGTTAACAATTATGATATTGATATTTATGTCTTGATTGATAACATGATTAAGCACTTTGAAGTATTTTTTTAAATACTGATCATGATTATATTCTGTAAAGTGAAGTTCACTCTGTGTATTTAGAGATATATAGATATCTCTGATTGCTTTGGTTATGTTAGCCATTGTGGTGTCCATTCCACCATAGGCACCATAGTACGAGAAAGCTTTTCCCGGTTGATCAATTTTGTTGGCTTCATCAAAGTACAAATGAAAACTCATTTTGTATTACCGTTCCCTTCGTTGATTGCATAAGATTAATAAAGTTCAATTTGACATTTTCCTCGATACATATTATCATTAATTATATATATAATAAGATTGAGTGTAGTTTTCCCCGCTTCGTTAGCAGTGCTGACTACACTTTAGGAACAACCCTTCTCCGCTTCGTTAGCAGAGCTGGGTTGTTTTTTATTTTTAATAAGTTTTTAATACCTAAAATGATGACGAGGTTGTGATTGAACATTTTGCATACTGTATTTTAGATCCTTTAAGCCTTCTAAGTAAATCAAAGCCTTTACAATATCCGTAGCTTCCTTAGAATTCTCTATGGTTTTGATATCAAAACCATCTAGATTAATTTCCTCAATTAGTTCAATAACGTCCATTAATTTTGCCTTCATTTCTATATAATCACTATGTCTATTCTCCCCCCTGGAATGCATCTCCTCATACATTTGCCTCGCCGTGGGTGAATATTTAGGAACTACGATATCCTCTTTTTCATTTTGTAACTTCTCAGTGGGAAAAAACACTGCCGATTTCTCTTGCTTTTCCTTAAGAACATATTCAGGATAACGTTTCTCCAGATCCCATAATGCTGATCTAAATTTCCCGTTCTTCGAATTATCTGGTTCAATAATCTCTTCTAGTTCTTTTTCAGTTGAAAATTTCAAATCAGAAAGACGCATACCATTTGGATTTTCAGTTAATATTTTTAGAGCTGTCTTTCTTATAACTTCAGAAGCCGGTGTTTTCATAATAACCCCCTTCAGCTTTAGTTAATCTAAGATAACTTAGCTTTTCATGAAAGGTTTTAAAGAGTAGGAATAATAGCTTTTTCAACTTGAATACACGCATCAAGAAGACTATACTCCTTCCATTAGGTTTAAATGTTTAAACATTTAAGGAGAACTTATAGATATGGGAAAACAAGCAAACTACTCTTCTGGAGTCCCAATCCTGGTCTGATGCTGCGATGCAGGATGTAATATTCGGTCCGATCTGCCGATGCTGGAATTTGAACAGTGGAAGAGGCCATCCAGACGGTAATGGATCATCTGAAGCCACTGGCACTGTATTTATTTACAGAAGATAAACAGGTTGAACATGAAGTGCTTACCCGCCTTACGGCGATAAACTCAAGTGGGTTCGGAAAATTTTGCGCTAAAGATCCTTACTAAAAAAGCCCGCTGAATCTGGGTAGGTACACATTATGTGTATCTCCTTCCCTTTTCAGACAGGCTTTTGTTATCTTTTAATCACGACCAGCTTCACTTCCAGCATTTCTTCCATAGCGTACTTCACGCCTTCGCGTCCGGTACCGCTTTGCTTCACACCGCCATACGGCATATGATCGACGCGGAAGCTCGGAATATCATTGATCATCACACCGCCGACCTGAAGCTTGTCCGCCGCATCCAGCGCAGTCGTTATATTACGGGTGTAAATCCCCGCCTGCAAGCCATAGATCGAATCGTTCACATGATGAACGGCTTCATCTATAGAGCTTACGGAATGAATCAGCACCAGTGGGGCAAACACCTCGCGGCAGGACACCTTGGAAGTCGGGTCCACATTCAACAGAACGGTCGGCTCCAAAATCCCGCCTTCGGCTTGACCGCCCAGAGCGATCTTTGCGCCCGCCTGAACGGCTTCATCCAGCCATTCACGAACACGTTTGACGTCCTTCGCTGAAATAAGCGCAGATACATCCGTGTCCGGATCAAGGGGATCACCTGTTTTCAAGCGTTGGGCCGCCTCTATGAATCGGGATACAAAAGTATCATACAGCTCGTCCATGACGTAAATACGCTGGACCGAGATACATACCTGTCCCTGATTGGCAAAAGCTCCGCTCACACAGCGGTCAATGACCGCGTCCACGTCCGTATCGCTGTCGACGATGACCGCTGCATTGGAGCCTAGCTCCAATGTGACCCGCTTCAAGCCAGCCTTGGAGCGGATTTCCGTACCTACCGCCGGACTACCGGTAAAGGTGATATAGCTGACGCGCGGATCGGTAACGAGAACGTTGCCGATCGTTTTACCGTCGCCGCTGATCACGTTAAGAGCGCCCGCAGGCAATCCTGCCTGCTCCAGCAGCTCCGCGATCAAGTAAGCCGACAGCGGCGTCTGCTCCGCTGGCTTCAATACGACCGTATTGCCTGCCGCCAAAGCGGGACCCACCTTGTGAGCGACCAGGTTCATCGGGAAGTTAAACGGCGTGATGGCTCCCACAACGCCGACAGGCTCCTTGAGGGTGTAGGCCATACGCCCCTCACCCCCCGGTGCGGCATCCATCGGGATCGTTTCCCCGTGAATCCGCTTGGCTTCCTCGGCTGCAAACTTGTAGGTTTGCACCGTCCGGTCAACCTCTGCCAGCGCAGCCTTCCACGGTTTGGACGCTTCGCGTGCAATGATACGCGCCGCATCATCACGCCGCGCGTCCAGCAAATCAGCCAGCTTCTCCAAAATGGCTGACCGCTGATGCGCAGGCATAGCCCGCATTTCAGCGCGGGCATCAGATGCCGCCTGAATGGCAGCCTTGGCATCCTCTGCTGTGGCCTCTGCCACCTCAGCAATCACCTCACCGGAATACGGTGATTTCAGTGCCGTATACGATAGTGCTGCTTTCCATTCACCGCCAATAAATAAATGCTGCTGCATACTTATGGCCTCCTTCTCCCTATATTAACGTTTATTCTACCGTTTATTTTACCGTCAGCACAGGGCAAGGTGCATGCTGGATCACATGATGGCTGACGCTGCCCAGGATCATTTCGGAAACCAGCCCTTTGCCCCGTGTTCCCATAATGATCAGATCCACCTGCTCTTGCTCTGCACTTTTGCAAATGATACTCGCCGGATCACCATGACCCGCCAGCATGCGGTAAGAAATACCCTCGTCCTTCAGAAAGTCGGAAGCTGGCTCTAATATATGGCGCCCTTCTTCCTCAATTCGCTCATCCACATCCACCCCAACCGGGGGCTCATTCATGGATAAAGCCGGGTTCACATGCAATATGGTCAGACGCGGTTCACCCTGAAGCTGTTTGGACAGCGCTTTGGCTGTCTCCAACGCCTTCATAGCCTGTTCCGAACCATCAATCGCGACCAGAATATGCTTGTATTCGCTCATACTCTTTTCCTCCTCAGAAGTTCATTGTTAGTGAGCATCAATCTGTATATCCTGCATATGTCGACGACGTACGATCAGTACCGCTACACCCAGCAGTACCATCAATGCGCCAAAATAAAATGGAGTTTCCGCCGTATACCACTCGGACAGCTTCCCTGCAAGCCACGGCGAGATTGCGCCACCCAAAAAGCGCATAAAGCTGTAAGCCGCAGATGCCGTGGAGCGCTCCACCGGAGCTGCCTGCATCACAGCCGTTGTGATCAATGTATTGTTAATCCCCAGAAAAATACCAGCCACGATCACCGCAACAATGACAGTCTTCGGTGATCCTGCGACCGTTCCTATCGCCATAACGCCTAAATCAATGGCAAACAGCGTCAGCATGACACTAATGGAAGATACCACGCTAAAGCGTGCTTGAATCTTCGGTGCTACAAACACCGAGGTAAAGGCCAGCATAATCCCCCAGCCGAAAAAGACATAGCCCAAACCGTGCTCGTCCAAATGCATCACATATGGAGAATACGCCATCAGCGTAAAAAATCCGAAGTTATACAACAAAGCCACAATGCCCAGCGTTAGCAGGGCCGGATAAGTGAGCGCTTTGAACGGATCAGCAATCGAACCGCGCTTTTTAGGCTTCGGAATCGAAGGCAGCATAAATGTAATGAACAAAAATCCCACGACCATCAGCGCAGCTACACCGAAGAACGGACCGCGCCAAGAAATGGAGCCTAGCTCACCGCCAAGCAGCGGGCCGACCGAAATCCCTAGACCCAGGGCCGCCTCATACAAAATAATGGCTTTGGCTGTTCCCGAAGTGGACAGACCTACAATCGCAGACAGCGCCGTTGCAATAAACAGGGCGTTCCCCAGACCCCAGCCTGCCCGGTAGCCCACAATCCCGCCAACCGTATCGGCTGTACCTCCCAACCCGGCAAACACAATAATCAACAATATCCCGGTCAGCAGCGTCCATTTGACACCCAATCGGCTGGACACTACGCCCGTAATCAGCATAGCTACGCCTGTCACCAGATTATAGCTGGTGAACAGCAGTGACACCTGACTCTTGGTGGCATGAAGCTGATCGGCGATGGCCGGAAGGATAGGATCGACTAATCCCAGTCCCATAAATGAAATAACGCAGGCAAAAGCAACCGCCCATACCGCCTTGGGCTGAGACAGCAAGCCTGCCTGTTTTTTTAACTCATCAGGTAATGCGTGTTGTGAACTCATAGTAGGATGTAACCTCCATATCTAAATATAAAATGATTCGCTTATGACGGGTCGCTGCCAAGTTCCTTATCAAGCAGAACCTTTCGTTCGCGAACCCTGACCCGCAGCTCCTCCAGCTCGGTCTGGAGCATACGGATGCTGTTGATTTTTCCCTCCATCAGCTCCAGTTGTTCGTTCAGTGTTACCTCCATATCCTCCAACATGGCCCGGCGCTCAACAGGATGCAGGATATCCGTTCGCTCACGATATTCCTCCCGCTGACCCTTGAGCATTTCCGCTGCGGACATGTAACGCTGAAGTTCTTGCAAGGAGAAACCAAGGACTTCCTTGGCACTCACAATTTTTTTCAGTAAATCCACATCCTCCTGTGTATACAGCCGCATATTCCCTTCGCTGCGCTGCGGGGAGGGCAACAGACCGATTTCCTCATAATAACGAATGGTTCGCTTGGTCAAACCGCATCGCTTGGCGACCTCATCAATTTTATACGTAACCATGACACCCACCTTATGAAAAAGTTTATATATAAATACTACGCCTATCTAACATTAACGTCAACGTTAACTTTGGAGAAAAAAAAGAAACCGCTCCTATTAGAGACGGTTCCTGTTTCGACTTGCATGTTCATAGGCCCGAAGCATCGGCGCTCAAGCCCATGATTATAGCTTTAGATGAAACAAGTACGAGTGATGATAACCAGTAAAATGAAGAGAACCAGAATAACACCAGTGGAAGTCCAGATGTTACAGCCGCCACAACCTCTATCTACTTCACCCATTTCGTATTCCTCCTCCCTACTGATTACAGCAAATCGCCCGAATTTAAATTCTTGAGCTACGAATTAGATGATAAATGCTTTGGAGATAATAACGAGCAGAATAAAAAGTACCAGAATCGCTCCTGTAGATGTGAAAGCTCCATAACCAGCGCCTACTCCAGACATACTGATTCCTCCCTTCAAGGTTTACAAAAGCATCTTATGCGTATGTTGCCAACCATGATAGGTACAGATGCCGCGCCTCCCGCCCAAATGTAGGTCATTCGCTTTGGTTCCGTTATCCTTCATGCGCCAGCATGCCGTGATACAACAGGTTTCGCGTCTGCTTGGCAAGCACGGATGGACTTTCGCTGCCAGTCAGCAGTTTGGTTAACGTCAACCGTTCAATCAAACCAACGACGCATTCCGCTGTCAGCTCCGGGTCCAATTCCTCACGGCAAGAACCCCATCGTTGTGCCGCAAGCAGATGCTTTTTAATATGACCTGCCATTTCTGCCTTGATACGCACCGAGTCCGACGCCTGGTAAAATCCGACACGGGTTATCGCCGGATTATTGGATAACATACGAAAAATGGATTCCAGAAACACTAGCCCCCGGCTCAAAATTTCAGCTTGGCTTTGATCCGGTTCCACCTTCATGCATTGGACCGTCTCATTCACCAACACTCGGAAGCTCTCAACAAGCTCCTCATACATTTGTTCCTTACTCTCAAAATGAATATAAAAATCCGGCTGCGTCAATCCCGCACGCGCCGCGATCGAACTTACCTTGGTCTGATAAAAACCGGTCTGAGCGAACTCCTCAGCCCCCGCCTCCAGTAACAACCGTCGACCTTCCCGACTTCTGACTCCTGCTCTCGTCACGGTCCCTGCCCCCTTACTCCACAAATCTATCGTATTATAAAGTTCCCTTGCGGTAAGAACAATGGGCTTGAGGATGATATATGCCTGTCCTTCCAAAGTCCTAATACAGAAGAAATGAAGGTTTTGAAAATATAAGGGCATCTCCCTTTAAGGTAGTATTAACCAATTAGACCGTGAGCAAGCAAGAATGATGACGCCGGATCAGTGGTGAGGACAATATTTGCGCATCATTTCAATGGTTGTCAGATCATCATCCCGCCCTCGGTTTTGCAAACCGTCGATAATCTGTTGACGTTCCTGCTCTTTAACATTCTGCCCGAATTTGAATTTTGCGGTCCACTCATCCGGTACAATCTTGATCAGCGCAACCCCTTTCAGACGTGAAGCATACCGGGGATCGCTGGCATCGATAGGTTCATAGCCGCCCTCCGGTTGCAGCTTACTCATAAAAATGGAAAAGGCAGATGCCTTTTCTTCCAGTTCCACTACCTGTTCCGCATGACCTCGCACGGTAATACTTTTAAAAAATGATGTCGCCGGACATGCCATATGTTCATCCGTAAAATAAGACGGGATGAGCGCATACTCTTTGGCAGCGGAAAAAGTAACCCGGTTGTCCTCCTTCATCCGTTCCATCTTCTCTCCGGCACGGCTGCCATGAATATAAAAAACACCATTTCCATAAGCAAAATTCAAGGGTACAACCCGCGGGAACCCATCCTCGCTGTTCATGCCCAGAAAACCGAAACTGACCTCGCTCAGAAATAGCTCTATTTCCTCTTCTTCTGCCACCGTAAATTCTTTTCTTCTCATGGATCATGCTCCTTTCGTCTATTGACCAGCGCTACATTTCAGATTATGTTGAAAATGGATCAATGAATAGATCCAATATGATCGAAAATGAGTAGTCCAATGGAAGGAGAAGGCTATGGATATTACGATTGCTTATCAGCGTGCTATTCAACTGTATCATCATAAATATTTGGCCTTGTATCATGCTCTTCGGGAAGGAATTCTGAACGGATCACTTGCCAGCGGTACGCGCCTGCCTTCCAGTCGTGATCTGGCTGTGATGTATGGAATTTCGCGGGGCAGTGTTGCAGAAGCCTACGATATGTTGTTGGCAGAAGGGTACGTGGAAACGGCGGTAGGCAGAGGGACTTTTGTCATTGAACAAACCGCGTTGCTACCCAACACATCATCGATTGATAAGCAGACCCGACAAGCACCTTCTGTTAAACAAACACCCCCAGCTCTGTCCACATGGGGACAACGGATTATGCAGATGGAAAGAGAGTCACGGCCGTCTTCTGCTTCTGGTGTAAATGAAGATGCGGCTCAACAACCCCTGATTTCTTTTCAGGCAGGAGAAGTGGTGTTGGAAGGCAATTCACTGACCGCATGGAAAAGCGCAATGGCTGCCGCTGGCAAAGACTTGCAAAAGCCTTCGTCTGCCTTGATGACAGCACCCGTGAATGGCGATGAATGGTTGCGTGAAGCGATTTGTCAGCATGTTGGAAGAACGCGGGGAATTATGGCCCACCCGGATCAAGTCGTATTATGCAGTGGCTCCATGGAAGTGATCACCTTATTATGCCAGTTGCTTATTAATGAGCAAGATCCCATCGTGCTGGAAAATCCCTGTTATCCCGGTATTCACCGTGCGGTTACCGCATCGGGCGGACAGGTGCAAGCTGCTGAGCTGGATCAACAAGGAATTATTCCGCAGGATTGGGATTCCAGATTACTATTTGTTACACCGGGACGACAGTTTCCAACCGGAGCTGTATTGCCATTAGCCCGCCGTCAACATATTTTGCAATGGGCGGTGTCCAGAGGCGCGTGGATTATCGAAGATGATTATGACAGCGAATTCCGTTGGGCAGGACGACCGATTGAACCGCTGAAAGCACTGGATCGCGCGGATTGTGTCATCTATGTCGGTTCCTTTTCCAAAAGCATGTTCAGCAGTCTTCGACTGGGCTACGCTATTCTGCCCGCTGCACTGGCTCAAGCGCTAACAGCCGCCAAACGGCTATATGACCCGCTGCCTCCTGCCCGTCTGGAACAGCGCGCACTGGCACGCTTTATGATACGCGGCGACTATGTTCGCCATCTGCGTCGGATGACCCGGATGTACAGATCACGTTACGAGGTGTTCCAGCGCGAAATGCAGCAGTTGAGTGGACTGTTTCAATGGCATCAGACTGACTGCGGCCTGCATGCCTATGCGGTCTGGAAGCATGAGCCTGCTCAGTATCAGCAATTGATGCAGGCGGCCCGGTCTTTCGGAGTCACATGGCGTGATGCAGCCGATTACCAACTGACGCCAGGCCCCCCATCCGCCTGTTTTATTTTTGCCCATTTAACGGAACACCAAATGATTGAAGGCATTAACCGTCTGCGCCAGGCTTGGGATAGTATAAAAAAATGAGTGGAACCTTCGCCTCAATCGACCTTCGCACCATATGAACGCAAGAACGCCAGCGCCTGGTCTCGATCCATCCGTGCACCTTTGACAACAAGTGCTTTAAAATCGACTCCATCCATAGTAGCACCACGTAAATCGGCTCCCTGTAGCTTGGCATGAGCTAAAATAGCTCTGGTCAGGTCGCAATCTCTGAGGTCTGCCTTCTGCAGATTGGCATCCGAGAGATCCGCTTCATAAAAGCGTACTCCTCTCAAATCCTGCTTTTCCAGCCGGGCCTGCCGCAGATTGGTATAAGACCAATCCCCCTGAACGAGCGTAATGCCGTCTATTTTTGCTTTTGAAAAGTCCGAACCCGTCATTTTACAATTGCTGAATTTGGTGACGAACAGATTGGCTTCAATAAAGTTACAATTTATAAAAGCTGATTCAGTATGAATAGAACCGTTCAACAGCGCCCCTTGAAAATCACATTCGATAAAACGACATTCGCTGGTCATGATTTCCTCCAACGAACCGTTCGTAAAAGTACAACGTTCAAAGGTGCAACGAATAAGTTCACCATCCCTTAAATCTTTCCCGCTATAATCAATGTCCTCATATTGCTGCTCTTGATACTGAAACATAATGATCCCCCTTATTTAATCACTAGCCCTAACAGCCCCACAAAAGACGAAGCTTGATGCGGAGAGATCATGCACCCATCCAGGTCTTCGATATCCACCTGTAGTCCATCGAATTCGCAATCGCTCAGATCAATCCCCTTGAGCTTGGACCCCGACAGCATGGCCTGATCCATATTGCAACGGGTAAAAAAGGTTTTTTGTAGCGTCAAATGATAAAGGTCAGAGCTTATCAATGAACAATCCTCAAAACCAACCTGCTTGAAATTGGCAAAGCGAAACATTGAATAATCCCCTAAGCAATCCAGAAAACGAACATTTTGGAGTCTGCTTCTGGAGAAGTCTGTTCCGAGCAGTTTGCAATTTCTAAACTCTACCCGGTGAATAAAGGAACCGGAAAAGTTAATATTAGACAGGTCGCATTTATCGAAAATAACATCTGTCCATTCACTTTCCGGCAATGACGATTCCATAATCGTAACATTTTTAAAAGTCATCTTCTCAAACGAAACCCTGGTAGCTTCCACATTATCCATGGTCATATCCTCTACAGACCCCGTGTTAAATTCATCCTTGGATCGTAAGGAGTACATTTCATCGGTTAATACAGGTAAGTCTGAAGGAATTTTCGGCAACTCTATCTTAATTTCCATAGCTATCTCCACCTTCTGAGTGCTTATTCCGGCATATGTCTAGTTTATATGATGATGCGACGCAGTAACAATGGCTTTATACACGTACCTGTAAAATGAGAAAAGCCGCGCTACCCAGAGGGTCACCGGATTTCGAATCTGTCATCTATGCACCCTAATATACGAATCTATTTTCTATCAATCTCCACACATAGCGTAGCAAAAGCATGTCTGTCACATATATTAACGTTGTGAGTATACTCACGAACCTTTTTTTAAGGAGGTTGATAGCATGGCAGTACAGCTATCCAATAATGTGTTCTCCATCTCAGTCGGAGATTACGGGGATATCTCTTCCTTACGTCTGGTAGGAGACACATTCAATACGAACTATGTCATGAACAGCTCCAATGCACCCAAACAAAATACGGCAGATCATCAGTGGCTTGGTGAACTCATGTTTACCTACCGTATCGGTAACGGGGCGTGGACTCGGGCATGGACAAGCAACTCTGCGGATGCACGCACGATCACTTCATCCGGCAGTAGTGTTCAAGTATCGTATCAAAATTCTTCAAACAATCAGGGAATACGTAATTTTACATTAAATGAAACGTATTCGCTGGTTAACGATTACCTGCATTGGCAGATGAAAGTAACGAACACTTCCAATCAAACGCTGGAAATCGGAGATTGGGGGCTTCCGCTGCCTTTTAACGAGTATTGGTCCGGCGGCAATAACGAACAAATCTATGAAACAAGGGTACTTTCCCACTCCTTTGTAGGGCATAACAGTTCTTTTATTACCGCTGGACGGCCTAGCGGCATCGGGCCTTATCTACTGCTAGCCCCTGATTCCTCTACAGGCGCAGGTCTCGAATATCAGGATCATTGGAGAGTCGAGGAGCACCCGGGCAGTACGTGGGCTATGGAGCAAGGCGGCTGGTCCGAAGGACTAAATGTGTTCTATATCCACTCCAATGTCATCAAGAGCACCAACCGTGGCTATCTTTCCAACACCAGTCTGTCGCTGGCTCCAGGCGAAAGCAAAACGTATGCCTTTAAATTTTACAAGGTAGCGGACGAGCAGGCCGTGAAGGACAGGCTGTACAGCGAGGGACATGTAGATGTGACCGTGGTTCCGGGCATGATTTTCCCGACGAATCTCAAGGCTAAATTCGATCTGCATACCAGCAAATCCATTACCTCTGTCACAGCACAGTATCCATCTGAAACCACCATCAGTTATCTGGAAACAGCCCCCACAAATCATAAAATATATGAGCTTGCACTGGGACGGCTGGGGCACAACAATATTACCGTGAACTATGGCAACGGCGAAAAAACCGTTCTCCAATTCTATGCCATCGAGCCAGTCGACGCCGCACTTCAGCGCCACTCTACCTTCATGATCAACAGTACCCAGTGGAACGTGCCAGGCGACCTGCGGGACAAGGTGTTTGACGACTGGATGATGCAATATAAGGCCAAGCGCAACAGCTTTGCAGGCTACTGGGGCTGGGGCGACGATTGGGGATTAACCCATGGCCAGTTTCTGGCTGAGAAAAACGTTCAGAAGCCCGTGGTATCCGAGATTAAAGCAGTCGATGATTATCTGGAGGTTACCGTCTGGACGAATCTGATGGAAGGCCATCATACCGATTATCTGGTTCCCGATTTCCTGATGCCACAGCCCAACACAACACCGACGTACCGGGGCTATGCCTATCCGCATATTTACAACACGTTTTTCAGCATGTATAAGCTCACCAAGCTGTATCCGAACCTGATTAGCTACCGCAATAGCAAAAACACGTATTTGCTACGCGCTTATCGTATTTTCAAGGCATTGTATGAAGGCCCTGTCGCCTACAACTGGAACACAGGGCTCATGGGTGAACTGACCACGCCGGATATCATTAAAGCGCTACAGGAAGAAGGCATGACCACCGAGGCTAACGACCTGATCGCCAAAATGGCTACCAAGTACAACAATTTCAAAAACACCACCTATCCCTACGGCTCCGAGTATAACTATGACAATACAGGCGAGGAAGCGGTATATACGCTCGCTAAAATGAACAGCAATACGACGATGATGAGTAAAATCAACGCCAAAACACGTGCCGCACGCGGTCATATGCCTGTGTGGTATTACTACGCCGATCCGGTCACGATTACCGGGGAAAATTGGTGGAACTTCCAGTACACCACCTCGCTGGCAGGCTACGCGATGGATGACTGGACACGCCGTTATTCGTCCAAGCCCGAAGTAGATCAACGCTTGTCCTATGCCGCCAAGCTCGCTAACATCGGGGCCATTAACTCGGGACAGATCAGCTCCGATCCAGCCAATATCGGTGCAGTATCGTGGACGTATCAGGCGGGTAAGGGCAATTACGGCGCTCTTGGTCTGGACGGCGGTCCGCTCTTCAACGGCTGGCGCGGCATGTCCGGGGAAGCGGATTTGGGGCTGTTCGGAGCGATTAAAGTTCTAAGCTCGGACATTGCTGTCGATCCCATTTTCGGCTTGTATGGCTATGGCTGTGACGTTACAGAAAGCGGTAACAACTATACGATCACTCCCAAGGACGGTGTATTCCAGCGGCTGCATCTGATCACCCAAAAGCTGAGTCTGGAGCTGAATCGGGACCAATACAGCTCAGCCATCGTGTCCAAGTCCAAGAACAACGTCCGCTTCACGCTGAAAAACACAACAGCAGGCACAGCTCACACTACCGTTCTGACCTTGACCGGACTGGCCGCAGGTACGTACGACGTGCTCGTAGATGGAACGAAAACCGGCTCCGTCACGGCTATTAACGGTTCAGCGGCTACGGTCAGACTGAATATCGGTACGGCGGCCTCCTACGATATTCGTATTCAGACAGGCTCAGGTAATCCGACTCCAGCCGGAGACGTTGTAGCCCGCTATGATTTTAATGAAACAAGCGGATCTACCGCGGCCGATTTGTCAGGTAATGGGCAGCAGGCCAATGTGAACGGCGGCTCGTGGGGCGCCGGACGGAACGGCAACGCCCTGCTCTTAAACGGCACAGCCGCCTATGCCAGCCTGCCCGGTGGTCTGGTCAGCAGCGTTAACGATTTTACGATTGCGACCTGGGTGCGGGTGAACACGCATAACGGCTGGGCCCGTCTGTTTGATTTTGGAGCAGGCACGGATCGGTATATGTTTTTGACACCCAAGGCCGAGGGGACAGGTATGCGCTTTGCCGTCACCGTCTCGGGTAACGGGGAGGAACAGCAGTTAAATGCCCCGGAACTGGCGACAGGGGTCTGGAAACATGTGGCCGTGACACTGTCGGACAACACGGGAATTATGTATGTAGATGGTATAGAAGCGACGCGAAATACGAACATGACGTTAAAGCCGTCCAGCCTTGGGCTGACGGACCGGAACTATATTGGAAAATCCCAGTTTGATGATCCTTATCTGAACGGGGCAGTAGATGAACTGATCATCTACAACAGAGCGCTGACAGCTCAGGAGATTCGCAGCTTGGCCTCGGTAAGCAGTACTGTTGCAGACCCTAAAAAGGTAGCCAGTTCGTATGCCGAAGGGGCAGATTAAGCGGATGTAATTATTTTATACCATTAACTGTTTAACTTGTGAATGATTTGTGCCGTGAATGATTTGCATCGTGAATCACTCAGGCTATGAATGGTTTTATGCCCTATTCATTTGAGTAAAAAAGGCGGACGGCTCTCGTGGAAGCCTTGTTGCTGCCCGGTTTAGAGGCCGTCCGGCTTTGAGGAGGATTCCGCCATGTGTAAAGAACATGCAAGACCACCCCTGTTGGCAAGTGTTGACTGTGATTCATGCGGTACTTCTTCTGCTTCTACAAACCAGACTCTCCTCGAATCCATAACTGCACAAGTCTCAGCTTCCGATGTATCCCCGCAAGCGATTGGCAGCGATGCCGAGGTGATCGACCGCTTCGGGCGGATTATTAACTGGTACGGCGTTGAACTGGTGGATTGGCAAGGCTATATCGCCAATCCATTCATTAACCTGACCGTGAAGCCACCTGCCAGTGCGGCGTATCCGATCAGCATCACACTCAAGGCGCAAGGAACGTCCCGACTTATGATGAATCTGCCCAGTACGTTATCTGCCACTGGCGCTACGAAGGTGCTGAATTTTAACAATGCATCCGAGAGGAAGGATTTTAAGCTGGAGGTTGCACCTGACCGCAACGGTGGCCCGGACGAGATTGAGCACTATACGCTGTCCCTCACCATTGCAGACAGCGCGGGGGCCACGCGGACCCATACGATTCCAATCCGGGTATGGGATCAGGACGATAATCAGGATACCAAATTCCCATTGGTGTTCGATTATCGCTACGATACGGTCAATCACTATTTTGATGATGCAGGTATCCGCAAAGCAGCCGAGCAGGCGATTAAGGACTGGTTTTACTTCTTCGATGTCGAGCCGTTCGATACCGTTCCCGCCGGAGCTGAACGCAACTATATTCCGAACAACGACTGGAACGGGCATACGATTGGCACGAATAACGCTCCTTATAATGGAGAATGGATTTTCCTGCGTGGTATCGATGGCCCTTATTCGACCGGATGGCCCGGTAACAGTGGTTATTACCACACGAAAAACGGCGTCCGCGTTCCGGGTCCCATCCACCGTTCGCTAGGAACTGCGCTCGATTTTTATCCAGATGCTCAGGTATTTACCTCGCTGAATGACGACGACTGGTACAAAACCGATCTGACTCAGGTAACAGACGTATACGGACTCATCATGCATGAGTTTGGCCATGCCGTCGCTTTCAGTGATACATGGTCGGGGATGCAGGCTTATCATAGCAGCGGCGGCGCCGATTCCGTCGTTGAAGCGTACCAAGGCGTCCGGGTTCCGCTGGATGGAAGCTATCACATCCCGGCGGATCGGCAATACTGGGACCGTCTCAGCGGACAAAGCGCAGGCTGGGTGGCAGAATTCCCGGTACGCCGCTGGATGCTGAACAAGCTGACGCTGCTCATAGCCGAGAAAGCAGGCTGGAAGCTGAACCGCAAGCTGACACCTTTCCTCGAACCGGAAATCGTCACAGCCTCCTTGCCCAAAGCCGTCAAAGGACAAAGCTACAGCCAAAAACTTACAGCCAAGGGTGGAGTCCCCTTCTACGACTGGACACTGAAAAGCGGCAATCTGCCTACCGGGCTGACACTCGACCGCTTTACCGGAACGATCAGCGGCACTGTATCCGCCAGCCAGTCGCAAAACAGCTACACCTTTACGATCGAGCTTCGGGATTATGATGAGTTGGCGAAGCCGTTCACACGCAGCTTTACGATTAGTTTGTGAGAAAGCAGTTATTCCACCTATGGGACATTAGCTCCGTCTAATCCGTGTCGTTCTTGGTCTTAAGCGAACCAGCTCCTCACTGGTGAGTTGCCTAGTATAGGAGCGAGGGGAAGATCCTGTATCGACCCTGAGCACCCTGCCTGCCCCGTTGGGGCGGGCTACCCGTGTGTTGAATACCTGCATGAACCACTGCACCGGAAAGGCTATGGATAAGCGGCCATCTGCCGTGCCTGCATAGTTGACCGCAGCTGCATAATTATCTGACTGTCTGAGCCATACAGAGCCGGAATCCCCAGGTAGTGATACAGGAGTCGTACCTCTAATAACCGTCTGATCTTCGAAGGTCAGCAGGCCCAACTCTCCGCCATAATTGATTTGCAGGTCCGTATAGACGGACTCTACCGTGCCATTGACCCGCCCGGTCGTACGCCCTACCTTCTTCAATCTTTCTCCTATGCGATAAGCGGTAACATGACCTGGAATCGCTCCTACTGTAGCATAACGCGGATTGAGCAGGTTGTTACGTGTCGGAAGCGAAAGAGCCGCATCAATCAGGTTCGTACCGGTGGGATTCAAGCGTACGTAACGATACAACCGCCCTATACGATCTCGGGTATCCGTCCCCCCATCGGCTCCGCCTGGCTGTATTGTAGCCTCTCGGTTATCTGTATTGGAGGGATTGAGGACATGATTATTGCTAAAAAGATAACGCGTCGCCGGCGCTCCAGTTGGGGCAACGATCAGCCCGGTCGTACCGGAGCCTTCAACCGTTCCGACACTGTAGCCGGCGATGACCGGGCGTATGCGTACCCTGTAGTCCGTGGCATTGGCTTTGATCTTTCCGGATTTAACAATCCGGACAGGAACGCTCGTTTGCTTGCCTAGTGCTGTGGCCGACAGAAGTCCGGTAGAGGCCGTGGCCAGCCGATCTGTGTACACAATGACAGCGGCCCCCTTTTTGGGATGTGCAGGGTCCCTATACCCTACGCCGATGCCGTGGACACCGGACATTTTTAAGACTCGCTTGGCCATCCGCTTTTTCACTTGAAGGGCGGCCGAGAAGGTAGCCAACATAATCATCCCCTTTGACATTCAGATGAAATATTGTATGGCTGTGGCCGCTCCGCGTTCCATTTGATCTTACGATCGCTGTTGCAGATTCAAATCAACCGATGCACTACCAAACGCCGTAAGATTAGTTGAATTCGAAAAATCCCCAAAATTATTATGTATATATAAAGTAAACCATTGAAAGGTATACAAAAATATCCCAAAAGATGGTATACTCATTTCCGAAATTGACATTTTATCATTTGATTTTGATGTTCTTATTTTAAAATGATTGATATCCTATTTATTTAAAGGGGTGGTTTATTTTGTCCAATACAACCACGATACTCGCAGAACTGATGAAGTACATGAAAGAAAAAAAATTAGGTGTTAGCGATTTAGCCAGGGCATGCAATATGAATCCCGGCACAATTAGCGGCTTCGTCAATGGAAATCGCAAGCTCTCAGTCTACCAATTGGATCGAATCACAGAAACGATGGGACACCCTATTGGTTATTATTATGAGCACTATATTTCTGAGTACTTGGCCGATGCCGACCCCAACTGGCGAAGAATGAGTCCTTTTTTGGAAAGTTGTGCAAAATTGAATAAATTGGATTGTATTCAGCAAGTCGTAAATATGTTATTGGATAAGTTGGGCTATGCTAATCCATTATTTGAACTGGCTGAGAAACTATTTGAAGACGGTTTGTATGAGGCAGCAGCTATACTTTATGAAAACGTGGCTCTAAGTGAGAATAAGCAGCACTCGGAGCGCTTGGCTCTATGTCAGTACCGTCTGTTTCAGAGCAGGCAAGGGGATAACCAGGAAAAAAACTATGAAGCAGCCGTGCAGTTTGGAACCTACGTTGATCGTTTGGACGAACTAGACCAACTAGATGGGCTAAAAGCTTTAGCGAATACATATCGTTCGTTGCGTAAATGGGACAAAGTAGAATTATTCGCTAAAGCTTTGGGAGAAAAGGCTGAGATTCAATACAAATTGAGCAAACAGCAACATCGAGCAAAAAAAGAAAATTCAAAGCAACCAAGCTTCCCTTTGTTTGCTTACTGGGCATTCTCACATTTACTTCGAATGCAAGCCTGTGGCGAAAGAAGAGATTACGAACAGGCATTTTATCATATTAAAAAGTATGCTAATTTAAGCTGGGTAACGGATACGGATGAAGAAACCTTGAAATGGAAAAAGAATTATGAGGATTGGGCAGTAGTAAATATGTATGTAAATAAGCTTCTTTCGGGCGACAGGAACGTGCTTCCCGATTATGTAGCTTATATTTCTTCAAGAAAAGATGAGGTTCTTCCCGCGCTTGATAACATCCTTGAGGCTGCTAACCGATATCATTTTGATGTAGATGATATTCTAAAGCAATTCGAAGCAGATATTTCATCTTATCTGGAACAACAAAAAGTTGAAAGTTTTTATACTCAACGATTCATAACAGAACGCTTTATACATTTTTCCAAGGAATTATCCGCCTATTATTTGACCAAAGGAAAATTTACTGATGGCTTCAAATTTTTATTTAGTTGTTTGGAAAAATCTACATTAATCAATAATAAATCGTATATAATTAAATGTATGAGCCTGTTTGAGTCTTATCATGATTATGCGTCATCTGATACAAAGAAAGCGTACAAAAATATCATTAATGAGGTGAACAAAGATGAAGTGTAAAATACTGTTAACCTTTTTAGTAACCAGCTTTATGTTAGTAGCGATAGTAACTGTTCCCTTACAACTTCAAGATAAAGGGTCCAGCTATCAACCGACATACCACGGCGAAATGTAACCCATTTTAGATGAAGTGAATTAAGGGACGTACTCTTAGAGTACGTTTTTTCTCTTTGGAATATATAGAACATGTACCAAACATTTACTTTTCAATGGTTTCCACATGAATCCCTAAAATAAGAGTACAAAGGGGGAACTGTGATGCAAACCGACAACATTTTGAGTCACCATGTAGAAGCAGCTAGACAAAAACTGCATGATCTCCAAAATAAATATGGCTTTGGTCACGCTAGTGTACTCAAACAATCAATGGTTCTGGACGAACTTATCAATCAATATCAATACACTTATTATAGACGTAAAAAAAATCCGACTGTTTAAATGTAGCTGATTTGGGTGAATAAACGCGTCACTCAATGTGTTTACTCCTTCAATTTTTATGATCCTTATTTTAATAAATATAGTAATATATGCTTTTAATGAATGAAATTTTATAATATAAAGGATAAATGTGGTAACATAATGCTTTAGTATTATTTTACATTTTTTTCAAGAAAAATATACAAATGATACCTTATATATGTTAATGTTGTGTGGTAATACAAAAAAATAGAAATGGACGTGTTAGTATGTTAACATTGAAAAATACAGCAGTAATTCTTGCGGGTGTCTTAGCTCTTACGGCAGTAGTTCCACTGGCAGCCTCTGCTGCTCCTACTGCGGGAATCAAAGTATCGAAGGATGGTAGAGGTATAGTTATCCAACAAACTGGTCAAGAGGTACATGAGGTTCTTGGTGGGACAAGTCCGACGATGAACTTAATTGTTGAAAAAGGTTATGGACATGTAAGGATTAAAGTTCGGAATGCAGGAACATCAAATCTCACTTGGAGCTTGCAAGGTAACGGGAAAGAGTATGTCTATAAAACTGTTGGCAAAGGAGACACATTAACGTGGACTAGCGTTAATTCATTCCCTAATGGGATGCCTTCAGGAAAATATGTAATTCAATTCAGAGCCAACGGTAACGAAGTTAGAGGCGAAGCTTGGGGTACTACTGGTCAGTACACAGGAGACATTAACTAACCGTTGGAGGTTCTGAATTGAATAAGAAGAAAGTATGGAAGATTGTAGGGGTCTCTGTTTTGGGAATTGTTTTAATCTACATTTTCTTGGTTATTGTAGGAATTTCTCAGCTTGTTACTAACGTAACACCATAGGACTTGACTTTATGCTTTTTCGTACTTACAGTTGAATTATTGTAGGCTCTATCACAGCGGTCAAACACAAAAGACTTCCTTAATTATAGGAGGTCTTTTGTGTTAGCGGTAGAAGTAGCTAGACAACAACTGTATGACCTCCAAAATAAATATGGCTTTGGTCACGCTAGTGTACTCAAACAATCAATGGTTCTGGGCGAGAAACTTGTGGTGAGGTCGCTCGCCTATTTATTGTAACACCTGGTCTTACTTAGGGGGGATCTAATTCAGTCGTCTTACTTTTAAGGAGAGAGACATAAGTTGGTGAAATCTTCAATAGCTGCGCATAGGTTTTCATGGAAGCACCGGGATACTGTTTCATGAGGCTTAGCAGGAGCTTAACCATTTCTGCATCAGACAAATTTTTAATATCTTCTGATGTAGAGGGTAGCTGATTTTTTGGGATTGGGTACCCTTTGAGGTCATTTGCACAATAGATACATACATAAGATTTTTTGAAGCGAATGAGTTGTTTGTTTCCCCCGCATAGGAGACATGATTCACTTTCTAATCTACGCATAACAATAGCGCTTTCAGTTATGAAAAACTCCATTTCTGTGTTCTTGTTGATACCCAACCGATTTCTTATTTCCACTGGGATTACAACTCTCCCTAGGCTATCTAAATCTCTTTTCATTATCGCATCATTCATTGTATACACCCCTCCAAGACATATGATCCTTATTTTCATAAAGATAGAAATATATGCCTTGAGTGAGAGAAATTTTATAAACGAAAGGATAAATGTGGTAGTATCATACTTTAGCATCAATTTACATTTTATTCAAAAAAATTATACAAATATAACCTTATCTATGTTACGGTTGTAAGGTAGTAAAACAAATATAAGGGATGGTGATACGAATGCAGACAAGGTGATATTCTTCTTTTGAATAAAGAAGGAACTAGAAAATTGGTAAATGATAATGTGAAAAACCTGTTAAAGGCTGTTGCAATCTGCGTGTCGTATTTTTCATTTTTTGTCCTACATCGATATGTTGGCCGTTATGCCCAAGCTGTTCCCTGTTACTATAATTTTGAAACATGTAAGAGCTTTCAAAAAAACTCAAGGAGGATTAATCATTGAATAAAAAAAGTGTGTTTTCGGGATTATTGTCGCTATTTATGTTTTTTAGTTTATTAACGTCAGTGGGCGCTCAAGCAAGCAATGAAGTCGATCAGGGAATTATTCCTGCATTATCCGATGCCTCATCTGTTAGCGAGAGTACACTTGATGAGCACTTGCAAGAAATGGGATTTGATACAACCGAAATTTCTACTTTGCCAATTGAGATGAAAAGAGATATTTCTTCTAAAGACGGCAAAAAGGTAGCTGCTCAAGAATTGGCCACTACTGTTACCATTACTGATGAAGAAGGAAATATAGTAACTGACCGAGCTGCTATTAATCAGCTTGCTACAAGTGCGACTCCTAATATTTCCGGTTATGCTGTGTACTCAGGCACATCTAACAACGGAAGAGAAAGAGTCTATCAAGTTTATGCTACTTATAGATGGGCTAGCAGTCCATTTAATTTTTACACAGATAATTTAGCAATGGCTTGGCAGTCTAATGCTACTCCTACAGGTACTCCAAATGGACAACATTCTGTGGGAGGGAATACTTATTCGAGTCCAGTTGATAAAGAAGAAGTCAGCGGTACTGCTTGGCTTGTAGATATGAAAGCTGGCGGGAGTACTACAGTTCAAAGTGGCTGGGGACGTCAGGAATTAAGATACCCTACTTCGTCCAAAGGGATTAATACAGCTATTGCAGTAGGATATTCACATAGAACCCTGCCTACATTCACTACAGACATTAGTTTAAGCTATGGAGTTATCTCCTTTAGTGGTAATGGCAAAGATGACTATTATGGTCGCTTTAATTTTACGATTTAAAAGTTTTTAGAGTCATTGCGAATAAATCCTTCAATCATTCATAGAATGGTTGGAGGATTTATTATTACGAACTAAATATATCTTCAGCCTTTAATTGGGTTTATTATATAAGGATAATCATGAATTGAAGGGAGAACAGTTATGATTGCACTCTATATTATTGGTACCTTCGTTGCAGTAGGGGTACTGTCTTGGATTTTTGGAGCAATGGGTATTAATATTTTTGAAGGACCAAACGCTGGTCCATTTTATTTCTATGGGTCGATAGTAACAGGCATTCTTCTTAGTATAAATGATGAATTAAGAGATAACAAAAATAAGCAGAAGTAGATAGGAGACAAATGCAACAACAGCAACATCAAAGAGGGTCTTCAACAATACGTATACGATAAGTGCTGAGAAAAGCTGTCCGTACACGGCATTTTCCGTAGTTCCAAACAGCATAGGCACGTGCTTAACACGCCTGGGGAAAAATATATCTCATAAGTTGAGATAAGTTAAAATATTTATACAATTAACAGTTAATTGAAATGAGTGAGGGAGTTGGCAGATGTGTCTACTGCTATGATTGTGACGATTGTCAGTATTATTATTTTCATCGCTCTTTTTACTTTTTTGCCTGTTACTATCAGAAGGTGGATTAATAAAAGAAATCGGAACAAGACCCATTTGTAAGTTCATATGCTGAATGAAAAAAGATGCTTCTGGGAACCGGAAGCGTCTCCCTAGTATGTATAACTCCAGCCGCATACACCGGGACATTATACTCTGAAAGTGTAAATGGTATAACACATAGACAAATACTTCAAGGAGGTGTTTCATGGAACATTCTTTTTCATCAATATTGACATACAGCATACAAGCCATTGCGATTTTACTAATTATATTCAATTTTCTAAAGAAAAACGAAAAAAAAGTAGGTTGGGGATCACTTTCACTGCTTTTATCTCTTCTTGGTATGCTTGTTTCTTTTGAATTTGGCAATTACATATTGGGGGATCAGTTGCTTTCCCTTTTAGGATTACCCGCATGGTCTAACAGTGTTGATAATACTGGGTTTCACTACACCATTTTTCTATCCAGTATTTTCTTTATTCCCAGTTTAATCATTGGATATAAAAATCCTAAAGCATTTGGAGCTGAAATGGGAAAACTGGTTTCTAGTATATATCTAACTCTGATAACAGTTACGCTTTTATTTTTTATCATAAGCTAATTTCTCGAAGTGAAAGTTGTCTTAACGAAGGGCTTTTATTTTATCACATTAAATCCGAACAATCCGGGGTGGGTTATTAGATCAAGGAGCTGTTTGTAACCCTTCCTATCTTTTTATTGAAACGTTGGCGCAAAAAAAAAAAAAAGCTGAGTCAGAAAAAAAGCCTTCCTTGTTGATAGGAAGGCTTTCCACTTTATCCCTTAATCGCTCCCTCCGCAATGCCCTCCATGATGAATTTTTGGAAGAACGAATAGATCAGGATCACCGGGATGGAGGTCAGTACAAGTGCAGCCAGAATGAGCGACCAGTCCTTGTTATACTCCCCGAACAGCATGTTTGTCGAAAGAATCAGGGTGTAGTGGTTCACATCCGTCAGCATCAACAATGGAAGTAAAAAGTCGTTCCAAATCCACAGGAAATCCAAAATTGCAATGGTGACAGTGATCGGCAGCAGCAAAGGAAATATAATCCGGAAGAACGTTTGGAACTCATTACAGCCGTCCATTTGCGCCGATTCCTCCAGCTCACGCGGGATGGATTTGACAAATCCGTGATACAAAAAGATCGCCATATTCACACCCAAACCGATATAGATCAGTGCCAAACCATACGTACTGCCTTGGACAGACAAATCCTTTGCCATCCGTGTAAGCGGTATCATAATGGAGTGGAACGGTACCAGCATGGATGCGACAAACAGGAAGAAGATCGCACTACTCATTTTCCCACGTGTACGAGAGAGCTTGTAGCCCGCCAGCGCCGAACAGATCACGATACCGCCAATGCCGATAAAAGAAATAATCGTGGAATTGAGGGCGCTGTTCAGCAAATGAGTCTGGTGAAAAGCCTGACTGTAATTTTCAAAATGAAGCTTTGTCGGCAGCGACGTAAAGGATGCGAACATCTCACCCTGCGTTTTAAAGGAATTAATCACCGCCATGTAGATCGGGAAGAAGGACACCACAGCGCCCACGCAGAGGATCAGGGTAATCAACAAGGAGTTGGCTTTTTTCAGACTCATGCCTCCACCTCCCTCTTCTTCATCACACGTAACTGGATCAGCGTGAAGATCAGCACGATGGCGAACAAAATAACGGATTTAGCGCTTGCATAACCATAACGGAAGTTGTTGGAAAACGCCTCCTCATAAATGTTCATCGTAATTACCTGCGTACTGCGCCCCGGCCCTCCGCCAGTCAGTCCATAGACGACCTCGTAGACTTTGAAGGCACCGTTCAGCGTCAGGAAGAAACAGATGGTAATCGCATGGGTAATCATCGGCAGCGTCACACTTCTTAACGTCTGGAACGCGTTCGCCCCATCAATAATAGCGGCCTCTTTCAAGCTTTGCGGTACACCTTGAAGCGCAGCCAGATAAATGATCATCATATAGCCGACACCATTCCAGAGCGACACAATAATGATGGAAAAGAAAGATACCTTCGGATCGCCCAGCCACGATTGGCCCAAAAAGGCGATAGCTGTCTTTTCGGCGATCTGTGGCAGCACGGAGGAAAACACGAACGTCCACATAAATGCGCTAATAATGGTACTGATCATATTGGGCATAAAAAATATCGTCCGAAAAAATCCTTTGGTACGTGTACGTGATTCAATCAGCACCGCCAGAGCTAACGCCAGCACATTTTGCAGTACAATCATGACCAGTACATATTTGAGCGTGAACCAGAGGGAATTTAGAAAATCCGGGTCCTCCTTCAGCGCCTCCACAAAGTTCCCCAAGCCGATAAAGCTGTAATTCGGATTCAATCCGTTCCAGTCTGTAAAGCTGTAGTACATGCCGCTGATCGTCGGAATGAGCAGGAAGATGGCGTAAAAGATCAGCGCCGGGGCGGTAAACGCCAGCAGCATCACGTATTTTTTATAGATTTTAAAGGGCATGGAGTCTCCCCCTCCTGATGTATTTCTGTAGGTTTCCGTTACTTGTTCACTTTGTTATACGATTTCCATGCCTTATCCAGCGCCTTAATCACGTCATCCTGCGAGAGCTGGCCTGCATAATAGGATTGCAGCGATTTGCCTGCCTCATCCTTGACCGCTTGCGGGATGGACGGATCTTGATACGACTTGCCTGCTTTCACATACTCAGTAGCGTCATTGACCCAAGGATAGCTTTTGAACGTATGCACTTTAGAGATTGGGTTGAATTTCAATGATTCATAGAACGCGCTGGAATCCTTGTCGTCCAACACATAGTTTACAAAATCGAGTGCAACCTCCTTGTTCTTGCTTGTAGAGGATACAGCCAGCGAAGTCGAAGTGGACAGATTGATCAATGTCGCATTCGGATCATCATTGATTGGCAGTGGGGCTACTCCAAAATCCATCTTCGGATCAGATTTTAAAATCGTTTCCGCAAACCACGGCCCTTGAATCCACATCGCTGCTTTCCCCGCAGCAAAGGCCGCCGATCCATCATCCCCGCCAATTTCCAGCGCCTTGTCTGTACCGTTGCTATTCACCAGATCAATAATATCGAACATACTCTTCATTTCGGAAAAAGAGCCCTTATCCTGATTCATCCGGTCGATAAAATCCTTATTCTGTGTGTTCATCATCGCACCCGCCGTCAGCGGCACGAATAACTGTGGAATCCACGATTCCTTGTAGGAGAGCAGGAACGGCTTCACATTATTCGCTTTCAGCTTCTCGACCACAGCCTTCATTTCGGTCAGCGTTCCCGGTGGCTTCAAGTCCAGGTCCTTAAATATCTTTTTATTGTACAAGTACCCCCATGAAATCGTTTCCAAAGGAACAGCCACAACCTTCCCGTCTTTCGTCGTCACCGAAGGCTTCACACTATCCAGCAATTTACCGACAAACGGCTGACCAGACAAGTCCTCCAAATATCCCGCTTTATAAAACGGAGGAATTTCATTCACTGCATGCAGTGCGAACACATCCGGCGCATCGTTGGATGCAAGTCTTGTCTTCAAAATTTGTGCGGCATTGTCGGAAGGCGGCATCTCCAATTGGACCGTAACGTCGATATTTTTATCTTTCTTTTCCTTCGCTACGAACGCGTTAATATATTTATCGTAATGCTCCTTCAAGCGGGGCTGTGCGATAAACATTTTGAGATTAACCGTTTTACCGTCTCCACCGGAACTGCTACTGTCACTACCTGAAGAATTCGCTCCACACCCGGCCAATAACGTGCCAACCAGCATCGTGCTCAATACACCTTTCCACATTTTCATGCAAAATGACCTCCTCTAAGTTGAAAATAACTGTGACCCACTGGCTAATCAGTTGTTATTCAGTACAGCTATGCTGTCGGTTTTCAACCTCCAATGATGCACTGTGTGAGCTGCATAGAGGCTAAATTCCTTTGTACTACTTGTTTTGTATACGCTTTCATTATAGGGTGGGAGGTCACTTCTGCCATTGGACACCATTAGCCTGTTGGGTTGGATTTTTTTAAACTACGGCTGTTAACAGCCTACATCATTGCTCCTTCCTCATTTCACCGGGAGCCATGCCAAAATGCTTTTTAAACACCCGGTAGAAATACGATACGTCCTCATATCCCGCCATCTCCGCCACCGCTTTAATCGAAATCTGTTTATCTGCCAGCCACTCACGCGCTTTTTCCATTCTCCGCTGCACGATATAGTCCGTTACATTTTGACCATACTCCTGCTTGAATACCTTGCTCATATACTCCTTGCTGACAAAAAAGTTTTTCGCCAGTTGCTCCAGTGTAATCTGCTCGGCAAAGTGGCTGTCCATATAGCGCCGAACCTCCTCCAGATTCAGCTTGTTCTTATACTTCCGCTGTCGAATGAGCTGCTCCAGCTCCTGCACATAACATGCTGACACGAATTCCAGCGCACGATCCGCAGAGGATAGCGTGTCCTGCGAAAGCGGAAATCCAGCCTTGGCGGTGGGCGTATCCAGTCCGTTGGACGCTGCCAGCTCTTTAAGCTGGGAAAGAAGCTCCTGCACCAGCCTGCCCAGCATATGCGGACCAGGTTCCCCGTAGCTCTCCAGCTCCTGTAGGATTTGCTTGCAGGTCATTTGTACGCCTTCCCGGTTCAGCTCATTAAAATAAAGTCGCAGCAGTTGCTTATACCGGGACAGCTTGTGGAAGAACTCATAGTCCAGTTCCGCCGCCTCCTGCTGCTGTTCCGCTGCCTTGGCTTCCAGATCGTCTTTGCATTTAAGCAGCACCGCATTCAGCTCGACGGGATTGACGGGCTTCAGCAAGTAATCAACGGCCTTGTACCGAATGGCATGTTTGGCATACGCGAAGTCGTCATAGCCGCTCACGACAATAATTTTCATATCGGGAAAATGGTTATTCAGCGCTTGCAGCAGCTCCACTCCGTCCGCGCCCGGCATACGCATGTCGGTAATCACAATCTGCGGGGATAATTCCCCGGCCAGCCTGAACGCCTCATCCCCGTCCTCAGCTTCGCCAACCACCGACATTCCAAGCCTTTCCCATGCGCCGAACGTCTTTAGAATATCCCGGTTCCACGGCTCATCGTCGACAATTAATACCCGGATCATCCTTTTCCCTCCCCTGCTGATGTGAATGGAATGCGGATGGTGACACGTGTACCGATTCCCGGCTCACTGTCTATCGTCACCCCGTAATTCACTCCAAAATTCATCCGTATCCGTGAAGCTACATTGCTTAATCCAATATGGCTACCCTGCGCCCAGATCGGCTCCTCCGATGCATGTTCCAGCCGTGCCCGTACTTCTTCCAGTCTGTCGGGTGCCATGCCGCTACCATTATCGCAGACTGTAATGCATATGTCTTCTTTCATAATCTCCACCCGGATTCCCACCCGCCATGCTCCAGCCTTACGATCCAGACCGTGCTGAAACGTATTTTCCAGCAACGGCTGAAGCGACAGCTTGGGCAGACGAACATCCAGCGCCTGTTCATCCGTCTCCACCTGAAACACCAGTCGTTGCGGAAACCGCCGCTGCTGGATGCGCATATAGTGGCCTACATGGTCAATTTCCGCGCGTAAAGAGGCCATATCCTGCGGCTCCCGTACCACGTAGCGGAACATCTCACTCAGCGACCGAATCACCTCATACGTGTCCTCCGGCTTTTGGGAAAATACCATGCTTCCGATCATTTGCAGCGTATTTTGCAGAAAATGGGGGTGAATCTGCGCCTGGAGCGCTTTTAGCTCAGCCGTCTTTTTTTGCAAATTCATACTGTATTCCGTCTGGATATGCTCGCGGATTCGTCCTGCCATGCCATGCAGACTTCTTTCCAGCAACCCAATCTCATCCGGGCGTGTACTGGGTTCTCCGGCAGGTCCCTTGATCATATCCAGCTCCTGCACCGAACGCGCCAAATGAACAATCGGACGTGCAGTACGCCAGGCAATAAAAACAGCAATGCAGATCGAAACCAATATGGAGATCCCGCCGATAATAATACCGTACAGCATGGTCGAAAAAGCGCTGTGGTTAATGGAGGAAGTAGGTACGATTTTGACCAGCCGCAGCCCTACCACATCCAAATCATTATAAAATACATAATTACCGGCTGTCTTGATCATTCCCGGACCCGACCGAACATCACGCAGTGCTGTTAGTACCTCCGCAGGAGGCGACTGGTGGGCCTGCGACGGATACATCACCTTTCCATCTGAACCTGTAATAAAAACCTGATGCCGGTCTCCCCGCCCCAGCAAACCCAGCGTCTGATCAAATTGGGACCACAGCACATCCAGCGAAATAGCTCCCGTCTGCTTCTGATCTTCAAAACGCCGAATACTGCGCGTCAGTGTAAATCGTTCCGGGTCAGCGTGGCTTGTGCGAATCGAATAATCCTTATTCGCTTTCCACATCTCGGCATACTGAGGGGGTATACCGTTCACCGTCGTAATGTCATTTTGCATACCATTGAAGGTAAACAGCGTTTGCGGCTGCTTCAAATAGAGCTGGATGCCGATCACATGGCTCCCGGCCGAATAATATACATTCGCCAGCGTATTGAGCATTTTTCGCTGTGCATTAAATTGGCTGGAAAGATTGCCCGGCTCACGCTCATTCAAATAATCACTCAGATCGGGGCTGATCTGAATGCTGTAAATCAGGTGGTTCAGACGATCTAACTGGTCGCTGACATAGATCCCCGTCCATTTCATGTTGGACATATTCGTCTCCACCACTTCGGTTTCCATCGACGCTCTGCTTTTTTCCGCAGCCAGCGCCGTGACGGCAATAACCGGCAGCACAGAAAGGACGATCATCGTCAAAATCAGCTTGAGCTGAATGCTGCGTCGATACGGGGCTGTCAGTGCCCGAAACCAGCGGACTACTCGGGTTGGCATAGCGATGCTCTCCTCTGTTCAGCCATATGCGAAAACGCCCCGCTATACGCAGGGGCGCTCATTTTCCGGGTATTCCCGGCTGGACACATATATGATTTCATTCATATGTCAATTTCAGCTCATTACTCATCATTTACGCTTCTTCGATAATTATAACACTCCAAGGCTCTAATTGAAGCGTTTGTCCTTGAGTAATTGTCTGCTCCCCGATCAGCTCCTTGCCGTCTCCATGCGGATACACAACTGAACCTGCTTGTTCGGAATAGTTAAAAAAATACCGAACCGTCCGTCCCAGCTCATTTGTACCGGATTTAACAATGATCGGATACGATGCTTCTTGATCCACTCCCCACACTCCCGCCTGCTTCGCGACAGAACGGAATAGTTCACGAATGACCGCCGAGCTTACGACACAGCCGATGTAGGTCGCCGTTCCCTGACCATAACGGTTTTGCGTAATTGCGGCATATTTGCCCCAATACGGATGGTCGTAATAGGCCAGCACCTCGGCAGTTGTCGGTGTAATCAGTTCCATCCACGTATCCACCTGATTGTCCTCCGGTGTCACCTCAAAAGGATTATCTTTAAGCGTTACATTCTTCGGCTCCACGAACAGGCTGTAATGAATGCCGCAAGCTTCGCTAATCACGCCCGGCTGCCGGGAGGTTCTCACCTGCACATGCTCATCGGTAAACCCGCTTCGGAACGTGTATACCACATGACCGCCGTTTTCCACATAACGGTTCAGCTTTTCCAGTAACGCATTCGGTGCAGAGTAGAGAACGGGTACGATCAAGAGATCATAGTCGTCAAATGACTCTGTACCCGGATGAACGATATCCGTACCGATATTCAGCTTATACAGCTCGTCATACAAGCGACGTACAATGTCATTGTAATTCAGCGGACTATTCATATTGAACTTGAACCAGTCAATCGACGTTAACGCTTCGTTACTGACGAGGATCGCTGTCTTGTTTTTCTTTTTCAGGTTCACCAGATGAGGGGATAATCTTGCAAAATCCTTCCCAATCGTCTGTGCTTCCTCATAGACAGGATTGGGTTCAAAATCATGACTCAGCAGACCCTTCCAGTAGGTTTCGAAGGAATTATGGATGGAATGCCAATGCCAGTAGGCCACCATATTGGCCCCGGAAGCCAGATGACTGAACGCTTGCAGTCGCAATTGTCCCGGATAAGGAACCCAATGGGTAAAAGCCTGCGCTTCCGTTTCCAGCACCAGATAATTATTATTCTTCGTGGAGCGCGCCACATCACCACCGAAGGAAATTTCAATCCCGGTCAAATCATCCTGTGTTGGATGGTAAATATCCACTCCCGTCACATCAAATGCTTGGGATGCCGCAAAATGATCCACATCCGGCTGAATGCCGAAGGAATGGCCTCTCCACTCAAAATCAAAGTTTTGTGTAACAAATTGGTCTTCCCGCTTGTATTCATTCACGAGCGCAACCTGCCAGGCGAGGAAATCCGTGACCAGCTTGCGCTGGAATTGAGAAAATGCTGCGCCCAGGCTTCCATTAATCGTCCCGACCACCGAAGGGAAGTCCTCCCAGCTATTGATCCGATTGCTCCAGTAATCAAGTCCGAATTTGCGGTTCAGCTCTTCCAGTGATTCAAACTGCTCACGCAAATGCTTAACGAATCGCAATTGTACATTCGGCCCGCTTGTGTTGTAATGCTTCGTTTCGTTATCCGTCTGAAAACCGATGACCGCCGGATGCTGACTCACCCGCCCAATCAGCTTGCGTATAATTCGCTCGGCATGGAACAGGTACACCGGGTTCGTAATGTCCATAATCTGACGGGCCCCGTATTTCCCCGGTCCCTGAGGAGTTGTCGCCAATACGTCAGGATGCTCCTTGACCAGCCATGTCGGTACAGCATAGGTGGGCGTGCCCACGATGACCTCAATGCCCGCCTTATGCATGGCGTCCAGCACCCGATCCACGGAGGTGAAATCAAATACTCCGTTTTGCGGTTCATGTGTACTCCAGGTGGATTCGGCAATTCGAACCACGTTGATGCCCGCATCCTTCATCATTTGAATATCCTGGTCCAGACGGTCATAAGGCATATATTCATCATAATAAGCAACGCCATACAGTAGCTTTTTCATCAAGTCGTCCTCCAATTAGGTTCGTAATAGGGTGTCATGCTAAGCGCATTATTTTTAAATGCCGTGGCTTTTATGCGGTTTTGACAGAGATGGAACGGCTATGGGTAATTGCCAGCCAGCGCATATCATATGCGGGTTGATGTTGTTTACATAGCTCTTCCTGATTCCAAAATGGAACCGTTTTCAATCAATCCTTATATAAGCACTCTCTTTTATATAAAAGCTTATATTATAGGATTTGTAAACGCTCTTTTATTATAGTTACATGTTAGGTACAATGAGATTGTCTAAGCCGTGTAAAATTTGCCCTAATCGAAGGTGATCTTATGATATTGAATTCTGAAGTTGATCCAGCTCTATTCGAAAATTGCCACTGGCTTCCTATCATTGATTGGAATGTAAAGTTTTTCGGCGCTCATATTCACCGGGTAAAAGCAAACTGGTGTATGCCAGAAGAGTCACATATCGGTTTTGAAATTGTACTGATTTTGGAGGGTCGTCAGGAGACGATCATGGAAAATAACGTGTATTCGGTTGGTGTCGGCGATATTCTGATCATCCCACCGGGATTCAAGCATGTGAGTCAATGTGCTTCCCCAGACGGGATGTATTATTTCAGCACCCATTTTAATATAGATGATCCGTTGTTCCGTCAGGAGATGATTAAGAGCAATCAGCTTTTTTTTCCGGCCGGTACTGAAACGAACATGAAGCTGCAAAAGGTCGTGCACAGCTGGATTGGCATGATGCAGGAAAACGGAGAATATACGACAGCGGATCGTTTTCGCATGCAAATTGCCTTGTTTGAGCTGTTCGGAATATTCTCGCAAATGATATCTACCGGGATGGAGCCTACGCTTTCGCCCTCATCCGTTCAGTATGCCAAGGCCATTATGGAGGCCATTCAATCCAGATTCAAGCCTTATCGGGATGATGAATCTGCCGAGCCGACGTTCCGAATTGAGGATGTGGCAGCCTCCCTCGGGATCAGTCCCGGATACGCACAGGAGGTATTCCGCAAGGTATACGGCTATTCGCCGCGTCACTACCTGTCTGAGACGAAGCTGCACGAGGCGAAGGTGCTGATTCAGCAACCCAATCTGCCGCTCAACAAGATAGCTTCTCTGCTCGGCTACTCCAGCTTGGCCCATTTCAGCAGACAGTTCAAGCGCTGGACCGGCACCAGTCCGCTCAAATACCGCCAAACGCTGAGTCCGGTTATTGAGCAGGATTAAGGTAGCTAAATAGAGACACGGTAACAGAGACTTCACTATTTTCATAATGAAAAAAGAGCGTGACACCGAACATCCCCGTTGCCGCGCTCTTTCTATTTTATTGCTATCGACACGTGTTCCATCTAGGATTACTCTTTCAGGATATTCGGGTCACAGCCTTACATCCCCTATATGCTGATGCACCACATACATCATTCCCATCAAAAACAAGGCCAGCCCCAAATAACCGATCCCGAATTTCCAGCGTGATGACGTGGGTACTTCGTAATATTTATCATTTTCAAACGGAATGTAATCCATCTCACACAACAGTTTAAGCTGATACGCATCGGGTGTCGGGATATGCTCCACACCGTTCAGCCATACATGCTGGACAAGACACTGCTGTGGCAGCAAAAGCGTCTGCTCCACATCAAGACTTTCCATATACACCGTCACATATTGCTGCCCTTCCAGATCCGAGTAGGTATTAAAGGATAGTCTACGAGTATGCTCCGGTCCGGGCAGTGGGTATCCTTGCTCATAAAGATGCTGTACATTAACCAGCGGCTTTAGCAATAGAGATTGGACCTTGACCTCTCCTTTATTGCGTTTCACATATTTTTTGTACAAATCGTAGGCAAAAAACGCCCATATCAAGAAAAATAAAAAGGATTTTAAATATACTACTACTACAATTCCACCCAATAGGCCCACCAGCCACAGCCAACGCGTCACTGCCGTGGAAATCCGTCCTCCGTCGAGCGGATGAATCGGCAGCAGGTTGATCAGGTTCAGGAAAAAGCCGACATACGCCAGCGCATACAACAGGGGACTGTCTGTTGCATAGGCTCCTGCGTATACCGCCATAGCCCCAACCGTCCCCAGTAACGGGCCGCCCATGGCCACATAAGCCTCTGTCTGCGCATCCAAAGGTTGCCGTTTCATTGTAATCAGCGCACCGAGAAAAGGAATAAACAACGGTGCTGACACGGGAAGCCCCTTGCGCTTGGCAGCCAATACATGTCCCAGCTCATGTACAAACAACAGCAACACGAATCCGACCGCAAATCCCCACGGGTAAATGATCGCATATGTGCCAACCGTTATCGCCATAGATATCAGCGCACCGCCAAATTTACCGAATTTCAATAGAGCCAACAACGACTTCCCTTTCAAAAGAAGCAGAGCCGCCGCGCTGCCTAGATACCATTTGGATGAGCCGGATTTGGAATCGGTCTTTTTCTCTTCATTTTGCAAAAGTATCCGTCTCCTTTCTGTAACACTTCCATTGTATCCTGCTATGTGCAGCTTGTAAAAACTTTCCTACCTTCATTATTGTACAGCGTCTGTGCGTTTCATTAATTCAACGTACTGAATTAACTCTGCCTTTTGTTGCTCCAAATTATGAATTCTATTCGTTAACCCGACAAAAAAGGCTTCAATTTGGTCTCTGATTACATTAGCCGAATGCCCGGTCCATTCATGCAGACGACCATATAATACACGTGCCGCTTGTTCATCTGTGCGAAGTTGAGTGAGCAACCAGGTCAGCTCTTTTTCCGCAAGTAATAACTCTTCCAGTTCCACCCGTATTTGTCCGTTCAAATTACTGTCCGCCTCCTATGTATTCATTTCTCTATATCGTTAGTACATTGTTATTAGCGTTATTAGCTAATATCTGCCTGGATAAACTGCTCTATTTTGTGCTCGAGATAGTAAAGAAATTCATTAGTCGTCCGTAAATGCCACTGACTAAATTCCATCATGGAGGAGTCAAGCTGTGTTACAATCGGCTGCAACCGCCGACTCTGACTACTGTGCAGATAGCGTGAAAGCCTGGCTCTGACACGTTGGAAATCTGCATCGCATTGTTGTGCGTTCGCCTTCCATTTTTCGGCTACAGCAAGTAAATGCTCCGGCATGACCTGAATCGTACCCGCAGAAGCAGATGTAGCTGCCGTTACCAGCGCTGCCTTTTGAAATTGAGTTAAGGTCTGTCCTAATTGATGTATCCAGCCGTCCACCGTATCCATTAGGTTGAAGTCAGATGGAATACGCGGAGATTCAGCAATTCGTTCACCTGTTACAGGATCGTACAGCGGATTAGATACATAGCCGTTCTCAAAATCATAATGTTCGAGTTTGTGATAGGCAGGTCCGCTTAAAGTGTTGTCAATTTTCTCTTTAACACCCACTCCGTTATTCGCTGTTTCATAATTAGAATCCACATAGTAAGTTGATCCAACGTGAAGATCGTATCCTCCAAAGGCACCACTGGCAATAATATCACCCGGATGCAAAAAGTTTGTAATTTGATGGTCAAAGTCGCCATTTTCGGCTTTATGCCGATATTCCGTTGTTAGACTGGAAATGACAGAAGGAGCGCTAAACGTAACGGCGGTCAAGCCCGTATAAGCAGATACATACTGGGCATTTCCTCCCCCCAGCGAATGTCCTGTTAACGAGAAATTATAGTCTTTGTACTTCTTCTGTAAATCCTTAGCATAGTCTTCGGCTTGATAGAATTGATTAGAGCTACCAAACAAAGCCTTATCTACGCTCTTTTCTTTTTCACTAATCCAGTTATTCAGTGCCGTAAATCCTAAAGTATCATCCATTTCTTTCATCTTCTCGTTGTAGGCATCCGAATGAATATCTAAACTATCGTTAATTTTCCGATTGATTTCAGGAAGAGCTAGGGTGGCATCATTATACAAATCCTGTGGATCATCCGTTTCTGTCCCACGATAAGCAATGACAGCCTGTTTCGTTTCTTCGTTGTAAAATGTAGTGGCCGCTAATCCTGAGTCTTCACGATTAACGGAGTCCAGTACCCTCCAGCCAGGAAGTTCTTCCACCTCTTTGCCAGGTTCCCGATCTTTATATGCTATTTCTGACATTATCTTATAAGTTTTATCATTTACACGAGTTGAAATGTCCATTTGAAATAACCCTCTCTTTGCTTATTAAAATATAAGGTTATTCACTCCCTCTAAGCTTTTTGTCTGGTAAAACTTTCTTCAACTCTGGACTAATCAAAAAATTGGAAGTTTTTTGTGTATTGTAATCTACAGAGATATCAAATGTCTGTTCTTTGTGCCCCTTTACATTACCCTCGAAATCAATTTTATCAGCTACATAAGTTGGCATTTTTTTTGCGTAAGTGATTTCTACATCAATACCATAAGTCTCCTTCAAATATTGAACAGCTGTAGCTTTCGCTTTACTAATCAGTTCAGCATCTTCATCTTTACTCACCTTTTGGCATCCTCCCAATATTACAATTATAGCTATCAACACCATCATCCCTTTTAGATACCGGTGGCCGATTCTAATCATCCCTTTCATATGCACAACGCCCCATCTTATATCCACAAAATCCCTTTTATGAATTGTACCTTTTCTCTACGGAAACAAACAATACGCCTTTAGGCTTAAGACATGATTAAGTCCACAGCATCAAAAGGATGTAGAAAATCCACGTTCTTAGCTGAATAGTTTCAGTTCAACAATAAAATTATCCATATTTTTCAATAATAATTCATTTTTGTTCATCGTTAAAACGTCTGTCTTTGATCTTTCATTAGTTCATGTCATATCCCTTCTTCAATAGAACCTTCTCTAGTTCAGAACTAATTATGAAATCGGAAGTTTTCTGAGTTTTATAATCAACAGAAATATCAAAAGTCTGTCCTTTCTGTCCCTTTACATTTCCTTTAAAGTTTATTGAATAAGCTACATACGTTGGTAACTTATGTTCATAGGTAATTTCTACATCAAGACCATATTTGTCTTTCATATGCTTAATTGCCGTAGCCTTGGCTTTACTGATCAGTTCAGCATCTTCATCTGTATTCACTTTTTGACATCCTACTAGTATTAAAATGAGGACTAGACATAACCTCATTCCCCTCAAAAATCCCACTTGTCTAATCTCGATCACCCTCTCTCAGCACGTAGATGTCTTCGTTTATATCCAAAACTCTATTTAGATATAAGAATAAAAATCAGCTACTCCCTTGGTTTATATCCTTTTTCCATAAGAACAATTTTCAATTCAGGACTGTATAGAAAATTGGAAGTTTCTTGAGTTTTATAATCTACGGAGATTCCAAAGGTCTGTTCTTCACGACCTAGGACATTGCCCTTAAAATTCACTTTATAAACCACATAAGTTGGCATTTTTTTTGCATCAGTAATTTCTACATCAAGACCATATTTGTCTTTCATATGCTTAACTGCCGTAGCCTTCGCTTTACTAATCAGTTCAGCATCTTCATCTTTACTCACCTTTTGGCATCCTACCAGTACTAAAATGAGGGCTATCAATACCAGTATTCCTTTTATAGATTGGTGACTAATCTTCATCATCCTTTCGTGTACATAACAACGATTTAAGCCGAACTCAAAAAATGAGTATAAAAGCGAAGTAGGCAGAATGATGCTGTACAAGTGAAGCTGTGGTGATAGGAAGCACCATCCGGCTACGCAGTGTCACGATAAGAAACTTTTAAGTTCAACTTATATAGCTCAGTTTATGTCCTTTCTTTAACAAGCCCTTTTCCAATTCAGGTTCTATAACAACATTAGAAATTTCCTGATTATTATAATCAATCATTATTCCAAATGTCTGTTCTTTATGGCCAATGACATTCCCCTTGAAAGTGACTACATCGTCCACATACGTTGGTAATTTATGTTCATAGGTAATTTCTACATCAAGACCATATTTGTCTTTCATATGCTTAACTGCCGTAGCCTTGGCTTTACTGATCAGTTCAGCATCTTCATCTGTATTCACCTTTTGACATCCTCCGAGTATTAAAATGAGGACTATCCCCAACATCATTCCCTTTACTAATCTGCCACAGCTAATTTTAATCACCTTTTCCACAACGAAGTCATCTTGATCTATATCCACGACGCCCTTTCTCTTTCCATAAATTGTATCGTTAGTTCCCCTGTTCATTCAATAAGCTTTTAGACATAGAACTCATTTCATCCTATAGTAATAAATTGGAAAAGTTTTTCCACCCGTATAGTTTGTTAGTTTCATTTTTCGCATAATATTATCCATATATTTCAATAACCATCCGCATGTGTCCACGATCACGCCTGTTCTGTTATCATAAAAGAAAACGGAATGACTCAGGAGAGGATTGCGAACCATGAGCTTTGAACTTACCCGGCGGGTCATTAGACAGCTATGCAGTCAAGCCGCTTATGACGACGGGGACGCCTATTATCGGGCCAAAAGAGTGGCCTTTACGCAAATAGATCATGATGATGGTGTGTATGAGGCCACGGTCAAAGGCAGTCGCTTTTATGCCGTTGCTGCTATGATCCGCCCCAACGGCAGTATCCGCGCGGAATGCACCTGTAACACATATCAGACCACCGGACAGTATTGTAAGCATATTGCTGCCGTTCTCATTAACGCCCATGAAATGCTGCACGGAAAAAGCCTGTCTGTACGTTCTTATGCTTCCAGACTCCATTCGGGCATGACCCCGGATTCAGTAAAAGGAACTGAGAAAGACGGAACCTACACCGCTGCCGATGCTCAGCATGATCACGCCCGGACCGCACGCTTCTCTGGCATCACGCAAAGTGACCTCCAACTGACCGACAGTATGCTAGAGCTATTCAGCAGCAAGAAGCCGCTTCGCAGCACCCCTACGCTGCTGGATACTCGCGCTATTCTGGATTTTCAGTTTGTGATCCGTCCCTTTGCCTACGGCTACCAGAAGTACATGTTTGGCATAGAGATGAAAGCCGGACCCAAACGGTTGTATATTGTCCAGAAAATCCGTTCGTTTCTCGACAGCATTGATCGTGGCGACAGCTACATGTTTACGAGAAACTTTTCATACCAGCCTCAGTTATACCGATTTCGGCTTGAACATGATGCCATTCTCCAGCAGTTGGTTCAAGTTCGCCGCAATGAGCGGATGATCCGGGAAACCTCGGGCACATATTCGTCCTCTGGCAGCCACATGAGTGGAGAACGGATGCTGCTCATTCCACCTGCGGCCTGGGAAAAGCTGCTCCCCTTGCTGGCAGCAGCACAGGGCGTCCAGTTTGAGATTCATGGAAACACAACCGAGGGCATCCCTCAGTCAGGCAACATGCTGCCGCTGCAATTTGAATTCGACAAGGCCGAGGCTGAAACCGAAGGCTACCAGCTAAGCATTCAGGGACTGGCTGATCTAACCATTATGGAGGACTACGGCATCGTCATTGCCAATGGCAAGCTCGTAAAGCAGAAGGATGATCCGCTGCGGCGTCTGTCCGAGCTAAAACGGATGGTGGAAGTCCACCACAAGCGGAAAATTCAGATTGCACCGGAACAGATGGAGTCTTTTATGGACAAGGTTGTCCCCGGGTTGACGAAGCTTGGACGTGTCCATATGACACGGTCTGTCTCTGAGCGGGTCACACAGCAGCCATTGAAGGCGAAGCTATATCTGGATCGTGTAAGAGACAAGCTGCTGGCAGGACTGGAGTTCCAATACGGGGAAATCATCGTGAACCCACTGGAAACCGACGAGCGGAAGCCTGACAACGAGCGTATTCTGATACGGGATGGGGAGCAGGAACAACAAATTTTGGATCTGATGGAGCATAGCTCCTTCGCCAAGACAGACAGTGGATATGTTATGGAAGATGAGGATGCGGAATATGATTTTCTATATCATACGGTGCCACAGCTGGAAAAGCTGGTAGAGGTGTATGCCACAGGTGCTGTTAAATCGAAAGTAAACAACACCCTGCCCACCCCGAAGGTACGAGTAGAGCTAGACGAACGTACCGATTGGCTTGAATTTAAATTTGATATCGAAGGCATTCCGGAATCCGAAATCCGCCTGCTGCTAAAATCATTGGAGGAAAAGCGAAGATATCACCGCTTGCCGAATGGTGCTTTGCTGCCGCTGGAAACTGAGGAATACAAGGAACTGATCCGGTTCATGAACGAAACGGGAATTCGCAAAAGCGACCTGGATGCCGCACAAATTCGCATACCCGTTACGCAAGGACTGTATTTAATAGATCCCCATGATCAAGGGAAGAATCTGACGCTGGGCAAAACGTTTCGCCAACTGCTGGAGAATATTCGTAATCCCGATCATCTCGACTTTCCAGTACCCGATACACTCGCTCCGATCCTGAGAGATTATCAGGTCTACGGCTTTCAATGGCTCAAGACGCTGGCGCATTACCGTTTCGGGGGCATTTTGGCAGATGATATGGGACTGGGCAAAACACTGCAAAGTATCGCCTTCCTCGTCTCTGTGCTGCCAGAAATCCGCAATCAGCAGCTTCCAGCCATGATCGTGTCCCCTGCGTCACTGGTGTACAATTGGCGGAATGAGCTGGAGAAGTTTGCACCCCATATCCGCGTCGCTATTGCAGACGGTAACACGGATGAGCGCAGTCGGATCATCAGGGACGCAGCCCGGTATGATGTCATCATCACCTCCTATCCTCTGCTGCGTCGGGATACGGACTTGTACGGCAAGCTATCGTTCCACACGCTGATTCTGGACGAGGCGCAGGCATTCAAGAACCATGCCACCCAAACGGCACAGAGCGTGAAGGATGTAAAAGCCCGTTATCGTTTTGCCCTTACTGGAACGCCGGTGGAAAACACACTGGAAGAGCTATGGTCCATCTTCGATGTTGTATTTCCCGAGCTATTTCCCGGTGGCAAAAGAGCATTTCACAATCTCACCCGGGATGTGATCGCCAAGCGGGTACGACCGTTTCTGCTGCGCCGCCTCAAGAGCGACGTCCTGAAGGAGCTGCCGGAAAAAATCGAATCCGTTCAGGTATCGCGGCTCCTGCCGGATCAGAAGAAGCTGTATACGGCCTATCTGGCCAAGCTCCAGCATGAGACATTAAAGCATCTGAATGAGGAAGGCTTCCAGAAAAACAGGATCAAGATCCTTGCGGGTCTGACCCGGCTTCGCCAGCTCTGTTGTCATCCGGGCTTGTTCATTGAGGGCTACACCGGAAGCTCAGCCAAGTTTGAGCAGTTGCTTGAGATCGTTACGGAATGCCTTAGTTCGGGCAAACGGATGCTCATCTTTTCACAATTCACGACGATGCTTCAATTGATCGGACGTGAGCTTGCTCAGGAAGGAGTGCCCTACTTTTATCTAGACGGGCAGACTCCTGCTTTGGAACGCGTGGAGCTGTGCAGCCGTTTTAATGAAGGAGAACGCGATCTGTTCCTGATATCTCTGAAAGCAGGAGGAACCGGCCTGAATCTCACCGGAGCAGATACCGTCATTTTGTATGATCTGTGGTGGAATCCAGCTGTAGAGGAACAGGCTGCCAATCGCGCACACCGGATGGGCCAGAAAAAAGTCGTGCAGGTGATTCGTCTCGTCGCGCAAGGTACGGTAGAGGACAAGATGTATGAATTACAGCAAAAAAAGAAAAATCTCATCGATCAGGTCATCCAACCGGGACAAGAAACCCTTTCGGCACTGACTGAGCTGGAGATTCGTGAACTGTTAATGATCTAGGCTGCGTCATTTTTCATAGAAGAGACTTCTGGATCATACCGCCTGACGCTGAAAGAATTCTATGTTCTCATGTTTCTTACCTGCACATCGCCGTGTGGCTCACGCGGCTGTGCAGGTTATTTTTTGTGATCAGACAAACCACCCGATCAGTAATGACCGTCCCTCTTTCTTCACAATCCCTCCAACCTGAAATGACTGGGGATATTTTTCAATGTTCAAACCATAGCCAGAGCCCGTGAAATGGTACATTCCACGGACCTTGCATAGTTGAGTATAGTGGATTAATTTGAATGATGCTGTACATTAACAATGTGGATTCGTAAATGTTCTTGTTGTTGAAGCTCTCCAAAAAACCTTATTTATATAAGAATTTAGATAATCCATAATTACTTGTTCGATGCAACCATATTTATTTGTATTGTACAACTATAAAATTTCATATCAATCATTTATTTAAAATTATAACTATTCCAACATTCTGATGAACTACCACATTAAGGAGGAACTTGCAATGAACCATCCTCTTCATGATTCTCACGGGAATAAAGCAGTGGAGCTTATTGAGTATGAGTTAACAACATTTATACGCCGCGCAGTATACATTGATCAGTCTGAACACAAAATCGGCACTTTGGAGCGCGCCACGTATCTGCTATTGAGGCAGCTCATGGAGTATGGCCCCACTCGTGTAAAAACGCTCGCAGATATGTTTCTGCTCGATATTTCTACCGTCAGCAGACAAACGGCCGCATTGGAAACCAAGGGACTGATTCGCCGTCTATCCGACCCTTCGGACGGGCGCGTCAGCCTGTTTGAAATCTCGGAGCTGGGTAAGAAACTGTTGCTGAAAGACAAGAAAATGAGAGTAGCCCGGTATTGCGAAATGCTGGAGAGCTGGACAGATGAGGAACAGGAAAAATTCGGGGAGCTGTTAGTAAGGCTGAACAAAACCTACATTGAGGGATAACCCCATACAGATGTCATAAAGCAAGATGCCACTGAAAAAATCCAAAACAAAAGGTCCAATTGCGGTAGAAACACCCTGCAATTGGACCTTTTGTTAATCCTGCTTCAATACTCTAACTTCAATGGGAACCAGATTAGACTCAATCACGGAACGCTGAGGCTCAAACCACTCTGGCAGCATCAGCTTGTGCCCCAATTCGTTCAGCTCCTCATCCACGGTAAAGCCGGGTGGATCGGTCGCAATCTCGAACAAAATACCACCTTGCTCCCGGAAGTATACAGCATTGAAGTATTGCCGATCCACAATGCCGCTTGTCCCAAAGCCATGCTGGCGAACCGTTTCGTCCCACACCTGATGTTCTGCATCATCCTGCGCACGCCAGGCGATATGGTGAACTGTACCCGCGCCGCCGTTACCCCACGGCACATCTTTTACTGGAATGTCGATCAGGTTGCCCAAATCTCCAGTCGCCTGATAGCGGATGTAGCCTGCATCTGCATCTTCTCCGATGGGAGTCATTCCCAGGATGTTCTCCAGCACGCCTTGCGTATGCTTGGAATTAGCACTGAACAGCACTGCGCCGCCGAAGCCCTTGATCGCTTTATCCGCTGGCACGCCGCCTGCCGTCCACGTGTTGGCCGGGCCTTCTTCCCGCTCCACCAGCTCAAGACGCAAGCCTTCATTATCCTGAAACTGAATAAATGATTCGCCGAAACGAGCTGATTTTGTGAAGGATACCTTCAAGCTGTGCAGGCGATTTTCCCAATAATCCAGAGTGCCCGGCGGCACTACATACGTTGTAATTCCTACCTGCCCGCCTCCGAGCTTGCCCTTGCGTGTACCCGGAGCCGGAAAAAAGGTAATGATCGTTCCCGGGCTGCCTTCTTCATTACCAAAATACAGATGATATACTTCAGGAGCATCAAAATTAATCGTCTTTTTAATCAATCTCAACCCAAGCACGCCTGCGTAAAAATCTACATTACCCTGCGGGTCTGCTGCAAAGGACGTGATATGGTGAATTCCTGCGGTTTTCAATGACATGTTCAATCACTCCTTTGGATAGTCTCATATATTATAAATTTCAAAATCCGTTGTAGCTGACAAATTGTCCAACCGGCTTGCGGTATCCACGTGCACGCTGACCAGATACATCTTCTTTACCCAAAGTAATCAGCATAACTGGCACGAAATTTTCTGGAATATTCAATACTTCCCGTACCTTCTCCGGGTCAAAACCGATCATCGGACAAGTGTCCCATCCTTTGTCCTTGGCAATCAACATGAACTGCATGGCAGACAGGCTGGCATTGCGGATCGCTTCTTCTCTTTGGAAAACAGGTCCCCGCTCGCGATAAAACTGGGTTACCGATTCCACCGTGCTGTCATACTCCTGCTTACTCAGGACGCCCAGGTTCAGAAATCCCTCATTGAGGTCAGCTACTTTCGTATAAGCCTCTGTATCCCCCAGTACCACAATGGTCGCCGAAGCCGTTAATATTTTATACTGTTTACTTGCCTCATCATGCAGTCTTTGTTTCGTATCCGAATCCTGTACCACGATATAGCGTGCATGCTGTAAATTAAAAGCCGATGGAGCAAACTTCACCAGCTGGAATATCTCTTCCAGTTCTTTTGCATCTATTGTAACATCAGGGATAAATTTAGAAGCTGATCTTCTCTCTTGAATAATATTCACCAGTTCGCTCATGTTCAGTTCAACTCCTCGATATTATTCTCAAATAAATTATCTTTAAATTAAGAATATATCTTCGAAACCTTTCTGTCAAGTAAAACTATAAAAATTGTTAGTAAATATGTACTTAACCCTGTAGCGCGTATGAGAAGGATTTTACATAGAATCATCGTCAAACACACCTTTCACAGATCAGCTGCCCGTATTCTCATCGTAATCGCTTCACGCTGCGCTTTGGTCAAGCTTTTGAACACTAGCTCATACGAATGGTCAATCATGCTATACAAATCCTCTAATGGGAAGGTAGGATCAACCGTTACCGTGTTCCAATGCTTTTTATTCAAATGATAGCCTGGCTTAATCGCCTTGTTTTGCTCACGCAGGTTTTCCGCAATAATCGGATCACATTTCAGAGATACTTCGCAAATACCGTTCGCTTGCCTCAGGAGAGCAAATACTTTGCCTCCCACCTTCAGCACCAGTGGCTCAGGACCAAAAGGGTAATCCTCTATCGCTTCTTTTTTGCTTAGACCATACGTTACAATTTGCTCGTACATTAGCCTTCTCTCCTCTGCTCTAGTCATCGCTCTATGAACCTATTTGTGCCCTATTATATCACCTTCATGCTCTTCAAATACACCACGTCCATGCTACAATTAGGGTATCTGTGCCAAAAGGAGAGTCATTATGGATACCATTACACATACATTGTTCGGCTTGGCCTTATACGGCGCAGTCAAGAAGCCGGACATGACGCGCAAGCAAAAGGGCGCACTGCTATTCACTACTGTTATTGGCTCGCAAATCCCTGATATAGATGTGATTTCTACGTTGTGGGATGTGTCGGGGCGATACCAGATGTGGCACAGGGGTCTTACCCATTCGCTGTTCCTCGTTCCCGTATGGGCGGCATGTATTGCCTTGCTGGTGCGCTTGCTCTTCCGACAATCCGGCTGGCGGTGGTTTGGAATAGCCCTGCTAGCTGTGTTCATTCACGATACGAGCGACCTGTTTAACGCTTGGGGCACAGGGTATTTTGAGCCTTTCTCGCAGATGAGAGTGACCTTCGGAACGATTCCGATTGTGGACCTTGTTCTATGGGCGTTGATGCTGGCGGGATTCCTCTATGTCCGCTTCCGGCGTTCTGCCCGGATATCCTCAATGGCTGTCTACCGGATCGTATGGGTGCTGATGGCGCTGCATTTCGCCGTCCAGACTGCCCAAGGTATGCTGATTCTGCACCAGCAAAAGACACAAGCATCTTATGAGCAGGCAGCGCTATCTGCCGATTTTGTACCCGGTGTGTTTACGGTAATTAGCAAAAAAGACTCCGTGGTCACCTTGAGCAAAGGCTCCCTCTGGACAGGCTTTCACACGGTGGCAATGCTGCCATCCAAGGATGAGGCCAATCTGGATTCGCTGTTTGCTGGCAATCCGAAGGCGCAAACGCTTGTGCAATGGTCGCCCTTCGTGGTTGTAGTAGACGACGGACAGCGTCTGGGCGTATATGACCCGCGTTTCTATCGGGAGGGTCAATCCTTTCTATATGAATCTATCGACCGTCCGTGACCTCATACACGTCCTAAAGATTTAGCGATATTTCATTTAGTGTATCTGCCAAGCTGACAGCCCTTTCACTTCCGAATAGGAAGTTGGAGGGGCTTGTTTTGTTCATATAGTAGAGAATGTTATGCAACAGCCCTATATTTTGGTATACTTCCGTGAGAGGCTGTATCGATACATTCGAATGGTACTCTAGTTAGTGTAATTCAATATGTAGATGTGTGAGCCTATGGAGGTGAACTCGTTGGATTTTGCTCTGATCCGCAAGGACCGAGACAAAAGAACGGTCGCAAATTGACTCTTTTTTTGCCTTTCGGACCTTTTCGGCCATGTGCTGAAAGGTTTTTTTTGTGATCTAAAACAAAGGTAGGGAAAGGATTGAATGCAACCATGGCAACCTCGAAAGCACTTAATATTCTGCAATTGAAGAAAATGAAACAAGAAGGTTTACCTATAAGTATGATTACGGCGTATGACTATCCATCTGCTCGTTTGGCTGAGGAAGCCGGGATCGATATCATCCTTGTTGGTGATTCCGTAGGTAATGTGCTATCTAATTATAACTCCACACTGCCCGTCACTATGGACGATATGGTCTATCATACACGGTCTGTCGTGCGCGGTGCGGAACATACTTTTATTGTCGCGGATATGCCATTTATGACGTACTACGGGAGTAGTGAAGAAGCCCTTACTAATGTGCGCAGGCTCATGCAAGAGGGACATGCCCATGCCGTGAAACTAGAAGGGGGCATGGAAATTTGCGACACCGTGAAGCGAATTGTTCAATCCGGCGTCCCACTGCTGGGGCATATCGGACTTACACCACAGTCTGTGCATCAAATCGGCGGATACTTCATTCAAGGTAAAAACTCACAGGCCGCTGAGCGCCTTTTAAATGATGCCCGGGCCCTGGAGCAAGCGGGAGCTTTTGCCATCGTATTGGAGCTGGTGACAGAGGAAGTGGCGAAGAGCATTACCCGAGAGGTATCTATTCCGGTCATTGGCATCGGTGCGGGGAGATACTGTGATGGCCAGGTTTTGGTGTATCATGATATGCTGCAATACTCAGCTCCTTACCGAGAGAAAAAGTTCGTAAAAACCTATTCAGATATAGGTACTTTGATTCGCAACAGCGTCGGGCAATACGTCGAAGATGTGAAGAATCGTTCTTTTCCGGGCGAGGAGCATGTTTTTAAGGCAGATGAGAACGTAGTAGAAGGACTATACGGGAATGCAAAAGGAAAGGCAGGGACCCTATAATGCGATTTCTGATTGTAGGTGCAGGGGCGATTGGAGGCTATTTCGGGGGACTTCTTGTTCAAAAAGGAGAAGACGTGACCTTCTTCGTACGTCCTTCCAAAAAATCTCAGTTGAAAGAGAACGGTCTAATTGTTAAAAGTGTTCATGGGAATTTTCAGACGCCAATCCGTGCTATTACAAATGGTGAAGCTGCCGAGCCGTTCGACTGTATTATCATTTCGGTCAAAGCGTATCATCTTCCCCAATTGCAATTCGATCTTGAGCCTTATGTCGGTGATCATACCATGATTCTTCCGTTACTTAATGGTTACGAACATTTTGACTTTTTGCGCAAGCAATTCGGTTCTGAAAAAGTGCTGGGCGGACTTTGTTATATTGAAACTACGCTGGATCATGATGGTTCTGTTGTTCAGACAAGTCCGTTCCACCGTATCGTCTTCGGTGAATGGAACGGAGTGCAATCAGAGCGTACACAAATACTGCTTAATCATCTCGATCATGCAGGCTTCACAGTGGCACGAAGTCAGGATATTCAGCGTGAAGTTTGGCAGAAATATATATTTATTGCCAGCTTGAGTGGAATTACAACACTGATGGATGCCCCGGTTGGGACTATACTTGCCACGGCAGAGTCACGTGCCATATACGAAAAGTTGCTGCATGAGATTGTCACACTTGCTCGCAACGCAGGGATGCCGATTGATTCAGAGATGGAAGCTCATACACTGAAAACGATGGAGTCCTTACAACCAGAGATGATGTCATCCATGCAACGTGATATGTATAAAAAGCTTCCGATTGAAGCCAGTCACCTGCATGGTTCACTTCTTGCATTGGCTTCTGCCAGTAATACTGTTTATCCCATACTCGAAACGGTATATGCCCGATTAAAGGTATACGAGAGCTTATTAGTCACCGTCTAAAATTCAAACTTTAAAGTCATTTAAAAGGGGGCAGCGGCAGCTTCGAAGGTGAAAATGAAATCTTAGACTGCCGCTGCTTTTATTAAACTTTAAAAATCTAAAGAGTTCCTGTGCTTAAGCAAGCTTGCTCAAGCCCTTGAAGTAATGCTTCTAGCTCCTGCCTAGTTTCAGCGTTTGTAATTTCACCTTCCTGATTTAGCTTCAAGGTGATATGGGGAATAATAACCTTTCCATTCTCCACAATCTCTGCATTGATCATTTGCAATGTGAGCAGCAGCGAGGCATGCGCCAGATTGCCGCCCATAGGAGACGGTGATGCACTAATGACCGCTGTAGGTTTATTTACAAACTCACCTGAAGATACGAGCCAATCCAAAGCATTTTTCAAAGCACCCGGCACACCATTCCCATATTCCGGTGTACAGATCAGCACTCCATCCACTTGTTTCAATTGTTCCCGTAGCTCTCTTACGGAAGCTGGCCCCTCATCTACATCCAAGTCAGGGTTAAAATGCGGAAGATCCCCCAATCCATCATAGACTGTGAACATCATATTTTCAGAAGCCAGCCCTATAGTAGCCTTCATAAGCGCTGTATTGGAGGACTTTTGACGAAGGCTACCCGATATAGCCAATACTTTAATTTTCTGTTCCATCCGTATCATCTCATTTCTTTTAACTTGATCTAATCTTGCATATTCAGTGTACTATAGCTAACAAGAGAATTAAAAAGTAGGTGAGAACGCGGAATCGACCATATTGGAATCACGGTACCTGACGTGGAACAGGCGACGACCTTTTTACAGGACGCCTTCGGGGCCGACATCTGCTATGATGCCCTCAACAAGCCGGAGGAACACTCTTGTCCCCTCCACATGCGCTAACCGGAATTGAAGCAGGAGCACGTAACCAGTTTGTATATGGAAGATCACCCTGGGGAACGATCATTGAACTGATTAGCTACCCTGACGGTATTCATTATTCCCAAGAAAGCGAAACGTACCGTTGGACACCTCCTGCATGATAATGCAGCGTCAGCGATCCTTCCTATGCATAAAAGGGCAATAAAAAAATGCCTGCGGTTTCGCAGGCATTTGTGATAAACCAATGGCCTTATATACAAGGGTGGAATCTGTGGCGCTGAGTTAAGTATCCTTCTCTTGCTTGCGTTTTACCCCAATTAGATCGAGGAAGAAAACAAACAGCGGAATACCTACAATCAAGCCCCAAATTCCAATCAGATGTTCAGAGAAAATCAATACGACAAAGGTAAAGAAGATCGGTAAATTGGTTTTGGAAGACATCAGCTTCGGATTCAGGAAATAGGCTTCAATGGCATGTATCACCACAATCAGAATAACCAGATAAATGACATATTGAATGCCGCCGACACTGAAAGCAATCAGACCGAGCGGCGCCAGCGAGATAAACACACCTGCCACCGGGACCAATCCCAGCACGAATATGATGAGCGCAAGACCCAGCAGATTAGGAAAGCCCATAATCCAGAGCGCAATCGTGGTCAAGATACAGTTAATCAGTGAAATCAGCAGTTGAGCCTCCAGCACCTTCCCGAACGTGCCCAGGAACATACGACCAAAATGGCCCACTTCCTTGAAAAACCAACCCAGCTTGCTATCCACAAACGTTGCTGTAAAGCGTGTAATATAGGATTTTTCCATCAGGAAGAATAAGCTCAAAATAATCGAGACCAGCAGTTGTGTTCCCAATTGACTGACCTTCATCACTGCATTCAAGCCCGGCTCAAATAGCCGCTGGACATTCAACGTATCCATAAACTCAATGATCGTTTCATTCCATTGATTAAGATTAGGGTGCAAATACGCTTGCTGAATCATAAGATACACCTGCTTGACCTGTACGCTGATTAGCGGCACCATTCGGTAAACGCCCCACACCATAATCAGGATTAGCAGCCCATACACCAGTAGCAGCACGACCATTGACGGCACATTGACGAACCGCTTGACCAGCTTATTCACTCCGTTATATATACTGCCGATCAGGATCGTAAGCAGCAGTGTTAACAACATAATATTCATCATGCTTCTTAACATAAACAACAGCAAAACGATTATCGCAAGGACGGCTACCCGCCTGACGCCCGCATGATTCATCCAGTTTCTTACCATTCGTCTTTATTCCCTCTTTCCCACTTGACTGTCAACCTTGTAATCTGTCCTAACGATCAGCTTTCTCTTTTTAACAATTTACTGTTAGCGATCAATAGAGAACCTACCATGACCAGGATGGCAATGGACCACCAAAATGTGTTCTTGGCATCATCGTGATCTACAATAATGAGCCTGATGACGGCCGTGATACCGATATAGATAAAATAACGCAAGGGAAAATGGAGATTGGTTTTAAAGTACTTAACAATTAATGCAATGAACTCAAAATACAAGAAAAATACAAGCAGTTCCTCAGTGAATTCATAGTAATTCTTATCCGACTCTGTAGACAAAAAAACATAGGAAAAGATGGACCATGTTTCTCTCAGCAGCAAGAAGCTTAAAATCAGTCCGACCAAAAACAACGAGATATTCAAGATCATTTGCAGAAAACTAGGTAATTTTTCAATATGCTTCATAAAACCGTTCACTACAGATCCCCTCACTGGTTGTACAGTTTCTTTATTATATTATCGGCGGAATACATGAAAAATGCTACATTACTTTTGGTGTAACCTTATTGAAAGTGTATATTTGCTCCGGTAATATAACCAATCGAAATAAAAACAAGGGTCCATACGAGTGAGCCTGCGCTTGCCACCAGCATATATTTTCGAACAGGCATTGCACTTATTCCAGACAAGTAACTTGTCGCATGCCTGACGCCCGGAATGAAATAACCGACCAGAATGGTCCACAGCCCGAAGCGTGCAAACCACCCCTTCACCCTTGCAAACCGCTTCGGTGTCAGCCCGACCCACTTGCCGTGCTTATCCACCAAAGGCTGTCCCAGCTTTTTGCCGAGCGTGTAGCTGATCATCATACCTGTCATCGCCCCGATAAAGCTGACCAGCACAGACATTGAATAATTCAGTACCATGATGGAGGACAGATAGCCGACAAAGATCATAATAATTTCATCTGGAACCGGAAGGCCGATAATCCCGAGAGCAAGAAGTGCAAAAATAGCAATGTACCCGTAATGTGTAATCATGCTCATAGCCCATTCCATAGGGTGCTACCTCCTGATCGGTTTTTTTTTGAAGGACGGGAACGGAATACGGCTAATCATCAGGAAAGACAGCACTACCATGAGCCCAAGCAATAATTCGGGTCGCAAATGCTCACTCCATAAAAACATAAAGGACAAAATAACACCCGCAGCCGTAATTGGCATACCTACGAAGCCTGTACTAAAAGCCATCAAGTTGAATCTTGCCAGCCTCACTGCACCGCATATCACAAACAAAACAGCCACAAGCGGCCCCATCCAATGTGTACCTCCCAGTTGGTAGAACAAGGTCAAGAAAGCAGGGGCAACGCCAAATGAGACCACATCCGCCAGCGAATCGAGCTGCTTGCCAAAATCACTGGAGCAATGCAGCAGCCTTGCCAGCAAACCGTCTAGCACATCCCACAAAGCAGCCACCATAATCAGAATAAAAGCGGTCGTATATTGTTCATGAATCGTGTAAAACAGGGATAGTACCCCTGCCCCCAGATTTGCCATCGTGCATAGTGAAGGCAACCAATTCCATTTCATACTGCTTGACTCCTTTGCCATAGCTTAACCTCCAAATATGACGACAAAACGAACGCCATCCCTGGTATTCTCCGCCATATAGCGAAAATCGTGCAAATCCAAAATCCGTTTGACGATCGACAGTCCCAGTCCCGTTCCCCCTGTCTGACGGCTGCGTGAAAGCTCGGCCCGGTAAAACCGTTCCCAAATTTGCTCCAGCTGATCGTCGGGAATCGTTTCTCCTTTATTTTGAATGGAAAAGGTATTGATTTCCCCGGAGCCTTCGATACGGATCGTAATCGAGCTTCCTTCCTCAGCATGCCTTATGGCATTCATGACGAAGTTAAAAATCACCTGCTCCAGCCATCCGGCATCGGCGTGAATCGGCAGCTCATTAGCAGGGATAATGACCGCTTCCAGATGCTTTTCCTTTAGCAGATGGAACAGCTTGTCAACGACTTCCTCCACCAACTCGCTCAGTATAAAAGTCGTTTTGCGAAGCTTGAGGGTGCCGGATTCCAACTTGGCGAGATCCAGCATATCCTTGACCAGCCGCTCCATTTTGTCCGCTTCCTCCACAATCACCTTGATATAGTGGTCCTGCTTCCCGGCACTAACGCCATCCTGTAGCCCTTCGGCGAAGCCTTTAACAATACTAAGCGGGGTCTTCAGCTCATGAGAGGCGTTGGCAAAAAAGTCCTGCTGCACAGCCTCCATCCTCTGTTTCTGCTCCATATCCTCAACCAGTTGCTGGTTAGCCTCCTGAAGCTCGCGCAAAGCGGTGTCCAGGTTCTGGGACAAGGTATACATGCTATAGGACAGGCTGCCCAGCTCATCATTTTGCCGAATCGGTGTATGGGCTGTAAAATCGAGCTTTGCCATCCGCTTGGCGGTTTTGTTCAAGGCAATGAGCGGACGGGTCACCATTCGGGAATAGAACAAGGACAAAATAAGAATCAGTGCAAAACCCCCGATGCCCAGGTACAGATAGAACCAGCGCAGAGCTTCATTCGTCTCGCTGATTTCCTGCAACGATGTCACTGTGAACAGCAGGTCGATCTCTCCGGTGCTTTGTCGCACAGGATGGACAATGACCGCATTACGCACACCCGTCCAAGGCTCCTTCCACTCTTCCTCCAGCACTTCAAAATTCTTGAGCTTCTCCAAATGGGTCTGCGACAAAGGAAACCATTCCTCCAAAGCACTAAACAGCAATCCTTGCCGCTGGCTCCAGGTTTTCAGATCCGGCAGCACAATTTCTGTCACCGTACCGGACAACCTTACACTACCCTCTGTGCTCGACTCTTCCGAGGTCGTTCCTATATGTTTGGAGCCAGGCTTCTGAATGCCTGTCGGATAAATGAAATTGGCAGAAGAGATGCCGTCGGTTTCCAACACTTCACCTTCAACGGTTAATGAGTCGCCCGACTGAATCCGGGCTGCCCTCAGTTCATCTCCAAATTGGCTCATAAACAGAGACAGCGATATTTTAGCGATCTGCCCGTCTGCTTTTCGGAGATTGATATGGAACGGGTCATCCAGCTTTACTTTGCCGTCCAGCGTGACAATCGCCAACTGGTTCTTATTCTGAAGCATAAAGCGAGCTGCTTCTCGTGAAACCCTATCGGAGCCCCAGGCTTCCTTGACATAGCTTTGACCGAAGCTTTGCAAACGGCTTTCCACACGCCCGATCTTCTGTTGCTGATAAAAATTTTCAAAGAACAGCAGTTGGCACAAAATCACCATGCCGTAAAAACAAAGAAAAAATACAACGGTCATAATGAACAACTTAAAGGTAACTCCCCGTTTGTTCATTCTTCCTCCTCAAACCTGTAGCCTGTTCCAAAAACAGTTCGGATATGGCGTGATTCACGGCCCAGCTTGCTTCTCAGCTTTTTGATATGCGTATCCACGACCCTCGTGTCTCCTTCAAAGTCGATCCCCCACACCCGGCTAAGTATCGCATCCCGTGAAATGACCATACCTTTGTTATGTATAAGCAGCCGCAGCAGCTCATACTCCTTGGGCGTCAGCTCGACTTCCGCCTGATCCACCTCAAGCCGATGAGCCATCGTATTGAGAATGGCCGTGCCGAACCGCAGGACATGCGACTCAGGCAGCACATGGCCCTCCACCCGTTTCATCAGCGCGTTCGCGCGGGCGATCAGCACCTTGGGGCTAAAAGGCTTGGTAACGTAGTCATCTGCTCCCAGCTCAAAGCCCAATATTTTATCATCATCACCAGATTTGGCGGTCAGCAAAATGATCGGTACACCGGAACGGCTGCGAACCTCACGGCATACCTCCCAACCATCCAGCTCCGGCATCATAATATCGAGTATGATCAGGTCGGGCTGCACCGAATCAAACCAGCTTAGCGCATCTTTTCCATTGCCTGCTTCATAGACTTCCCAATTATTCTGCTTAAAATAATCCGCAATGACTTCACGGATACGTATTTCATCCTCCACGAGAAGAACCCTTTTATTCAATCGACTTCCCTCTTTCGGTCATTCTAGGACATCAGCATACCAAAGACATGTGTTCTTTATGTGTTCTTGGCACCTCTTATCAGCAGAATCCACCTTGGATTAGGGCAAATTTGTCTTGGCTCAGACCATCTCATCTCTTATGATCCTACCCTATAATAAGAAGAGATACAAAAAGCGTTAACAGGAGGGTAATATATGAGCAATCAGACCATTCAGTGGTTTTCCACTTCCAAAGCTAAAGCTTGGCAATCCCGATCTCATCATCCTAGCGAAACCCAAGAGCCTGTCAACCTGACCATTACGAGGGAAACGTATCAGTTTGTCGAAGGCTTTGGCGGCTGTTTTAATGAACTGGGCTATGTAGCCTTGAACCATTTGGAGAGGGACGAACGGGAGCAGGTACTTCATTCTCTCTTCCACCCGGAGGGCGAACACAAATTCACGATTTGCCGACTCCCTATTGGAGCCAGTGACTACGCGCTGGAATGGTACAGTCATAATGAAACGGATGGCGACGTGGAGATGAAGCACTTTTCCATTGAGCGTGATCAGCAGTATCTCATTCCTTTCATTCGGGAAGCGTTACAACTTAACCCGGACTTGAAGCTGTTCGCTTCACCCTGGAGCCCGCCGACATGGATGAAATCGCCCAAGGCTTACAATTACGGCACATTGCGCTGGGAAAAGGATATTTTGAAAGCGTATGCATTATACTTCGTCAAATTTGTGCAGGCTTACCGTGAGGCAGGCATTACGATTCATCAGGTCCATGTTCAAAATGAAGTCATTGCCGATCAAAAATTTCCTTCCTGTGTATGGACTGGTGAACAGCTTCGAGAATTTATTCGCGACTATTTAGGCCCTGCCTTCGAGGAACACGGACTAGATACGGAAATTTGGCTGGGTACCATTAACGCCCCTGATCCGTGGGAAGAATTAATGAAGAGGACTTCGACCGGATTCGATGAATATGCCCATACCGTGCTGAGTGACCCGGAGGCCTACAAATATATTAAAGGCGTGGGCTATCAGTGGGCAGGCAAAAATGCTATCCAACGCACCGTAGCCAGCTACCCTGAGCTTCGTTATATGCAGACAGAAAATGAATGCGGGAACGGAGAAAATTCGTGGGACTACGCCAAATATGTATATAACCTGTACCAGCACTACTTCACCAATGGCGTGAATGCTTATATTTACTGGAACATGGTTTTGGAGCCGAAAGGCAAGAGCACATGGGGATGGGAGCAAAATTCGATGATCACCGTTGACCCGGCAGATCGTAAGCGTACCCTGAACCCGGAATATTACGTGATGAAGCACTTTTCTCATTTTGTATTGCCGGGTGCGAGACGCATTGGACTCCGTGGATCATGGACGGGAAATGCCGTTGCTTTCCGCAATGCTGACGGACAAACGATAGTGGTCATTGCCAATCCGTTCCACGAATCACGTGTGCTGAATCTGTCCGCTGGAGAGGCTACGCATCATTTCGAGTTGGAGCCGGAATCATTTAACACCATCGTCATTCCTTTTTAACCGTCGCAGGCTTCTCAACTGTTCGTGCAGCATCACGTGTCACTGTCCGGTCCATCCGTATCCAAAAGTATGGTTAGTTTCCAAAATGGATGTATCCACTTTTGCGTATAGTAGCCATAAATAGTATACTTGGAGTAACTACGGACAGGAGGTCGATGAACATCACTACTGTAAAAGACCGGATTGATTTGAAGCTGATTAATTGTGATAAGGAATTGACCCTCGCCGTCATCGGCGGGAAATGGAAGCTGATTATTTTATGGCATCTCGGCATGGAAGGCACCAAGCGGTTCGGTGAACTGAAAAAGCTGATCCCCCACATTACGCAAAAAATGCTGACCAACCAGCTGCGCGAGCTGGAGGAGGATAAACTCATTCTTCGTAAGGTCTATCCTGTCGTCCCTCCGCATGTGGAATACTCACTGACCGAGCATGGCGAAAGCCTGATTCCGGTACTGAGAGCGATGTACGATTGGGGATCAAACTATCGTGAGAACGTGATTTGGAAAGAAGAAGAAGCGATTCAGGATGTAACACCCGTTTAATCAGCTTAACTATACATTTTTGTGATGAAGACAACCCTGGGATAGGGATATCCGGGGTTGTCTTTTTTCATTCTTAATCTTTTTCTGAATGAGCAGCTCCACTTGCTTCTTCCAGAGAATGAATGAGAAGTCTATGATCGATCGGTGACGACATGACAATCAGGCTCGTGTAGGTTCCATACTTATCGCACTGGTTACTAAACTCTTCTAGGGTGCGCGTCGAGTTGGTCACTACTTTTAATAAATAACTGTGATCTCCGCTTATACGGTGGCACTCGGCAACATGTGGAGATGTATGGACAAAATCAAGAAATGCATGGCAATCTCTAGTCCGAAACAATATATAGGCTGCCGTATCCTTTCCTATTTTTTCAGGAGAGATGATAGTGCGATACTCCTTGATAACCCCCTTTTCTTCCATTCGTTTAACTCGTTCTGTTACAGCAGGTTGGGACAAACCCACGCATTTCCCTAGCTCCGTCATTGAAATTCTTGCCTGACTTTGAAGATAAAAGAGGATTTGTTTGTCTACATGATCCAATTTGAATGTTCTCCTTTAAATTTAACGTTTTTATGAGAAATTCATTTAATTGCTTTGTATAATCATCATAATGGATTGATTGCCTTATGTAAAATGAATGATTTAGATTATATAATAAAACTCACATCGATAAGGCGAAACATGAAAAGATAGAGAGGATGGCTTGCCCTTGAGCAAATACATTTTAAATAAGGTAGGAACAGTAGCAGATTTAGAAGTACATATTGAAGAGGCTATTGATCGTACAATTGACGGAAAAAGACTGGTTGGTGTTGTTGTACGAGTTGCGCTTAATGAGGCGCAATATTATAGTTGTGCTGCCGGATGTCCAGACCGTGAACAAAAGTCTGGGGGAACCTCTCAGTGAGCCTACCCTTCTCCCGCAAAAATATAATTGCACTGGCCGCTATATGTTTGTCCGCATTGATGTTCGGCCTCGAAATTTCCAGTGTGCCAGTGATACTGCCAACTCTGGAAAAAGTATTGCATGGCGATCTTAAGGATATGCAATGGATTATGAACGCTTACACCATTGCATGTGCCACAGTTCTGATGGCTGTTGGAACGCTGGCTGACCGGTATGGAAGGAGGCGTATTTTTATTATCAGCCTCGTCTTGTTCGGTATTACATCCTTGATTTGCGGCTTGGCGCAAAGCACATCGGTTCTGATCATCAGCCGGTTTCTTCAAGGGGTAGGTGCTGGTGCGATGCAGATTTGCCAGATAGCAATTCTTTCACATCGGTTTCAGGAAGGACAAGAACGCAGCAAAGCCTTTGGCATATGGGGAATCGTGTTCGGTATCGGCCTCGGTTTTGGACCTATCATCGGCGGCATGATCGTGGCCGTGCTGAACTGGCATTGGGTTTTCCTGGTCCACGTTCCGTTGACCATCCTCACTTTGATTCTTGTTTTCGGTGGCATAGAGGAGTCCAGAGACCCGCAGGTGAAAAAGCTGGACATTATCGGCATTATCACGCTTTCGTTGACAGTTTTTGGCCTTGCATACTTTATCACGCAAGGGCCGGAACTCGGCTTTACCAGCAGAGCATCCATCAGCATCCTTGTTGCAGTAGCAGTAAGTCTCATTGTTTTTCTATTTGCGGAAAAGCTCAGCGCCCATCCGATGTTTGACTTTTCCGTATTCAAGATACGTAATTTCTCCGGCGCTCTCCTTGGCTCCATCGGCATGAACTTCAGTTTTTGGCCGTTCATGATCTATCTACCGATCTATTTCCAGAGTGGCCTGGGTTACGGCATCGTAGCCGCCGGGCTGTCTCTCTTGGCTTATGCGCTGCCTACCTTGGTAATTCCGCCTCTGGCAGAGCGTTTTTCGCTCCGCTATCAGCCGCGCATAGTCATTCCATCAGGTCTGTTCATCCTCGGTATGGGCTTCATTTTGATGAAATATGGCAGCGGCAGCGATCACGCCAGTTGGTTGACCATGCTCCCTGGCTCCTTGTTGGCTGGTATTGGGCTTGGCTTAACCAACACGCCTGTAACCAACACGACCACTGGCTCTGTTCCGAGTGCCCGTGCAGGCATGGCTTCCGGTATAGATATGAGTGCCAGATTGATCAGTCTAGCCATCAACATCGCTGTGATGGGATTCATCTTGCAGGAAGGTATTCTGTATTATTTGAAGGGTGCCCTTTCCGGGACTCTCAATGCAGTGCAATTGCGGTCTGTAGCCGAAAAAATAGCCGCCGGAAATACTGTATCTCTCAAGCAGAGTTTGCCAGAACTCTCCTCTCTGGATGCGTCTGGAGCCGTCGTCCATGCAGCGCTTGTGCATGGCTTTGGCTTGATAATGCTCTACGGCGGTATTGGTGTCTGGGTTCTAGCCGCGATCAGTTTTATGATTTTTGGACCTAAGAGAGCATAAAGACAATCCCCGGGATAAGGATATCCGGGGTTCTCTTTTTTTCAATATAAAGGACTATCGGCAAGATAATAAAAGAAACGGATGCAAGTATTCGCTTTCATGAGTATTAAAAGTCAGTTTTCGTTACTCATCCTCATTTTAAGCCCTTGTTTGTGATTTACATTACATCCGCTGTGACGTATGATTCTCCCATCCCTATTTACGGTGAATCGAAGGAGGCCATTCTAGCATGAGCATGACGCTTGCCCAGCCCAAAACGTCCACAGCAACCCAATTACGCATTGGTTCCATGGCAATCATTCAGTACGACTATCGGCAGTTTCCAGACTCTAAACATGATCAACACCGCTGCTGTGGCTTGCTCACCATGTCGTGTAACGATGCTCAAGGCCGGGCAGAATATGAGCTGCCTGAAATCAAAGGAAGCTTCGACCTCGTCCGATGGGCTTCCGTGTTCACCTTGCTCAAGGGTCTATCCTTTACCGAGGCTCACCAATATATTCAGCACCACGCTGACAACTGGGGACATGTCAAAGCAGAGCTGGCTCTGTCCGCCTTATCCGACCTGACCACCCACGTGAACCTGCAAAGTCTCTCTCCTGCAACGCCCATCGTAAAACCACGGATTAGCCGTTCTTATCTGATCGAGCATGGTCTGGTCTACTATTCATTCTAAATCCCGCTCACAGATTAATCCCTACCCTCTCTCCAATCAGCACAAAAAAGCCTGAGACTGCTTATCACAGACCCAGGCTTTACACCCATCAGCAAATGTTTGATTATGCTTGCAGCTTACCTGCACGAATATCGTCTGTCATACCTGCGTATGGCGCTTGAGAAATCAATTTTTCGTTGTTTACACCCGCATTTTCAATGAATGTAATATCTGCAAATTCAGGGACAACATATTTAGGATAGGTTTCGTATTTTTCACGTGATTCTTCCATCAGTGGAATAAAATCGTTCTGATATCGTACAGTGATTTCGGGATGCTCATGAACCCATTTAGGGAAGAAAATAATGCCGTGCATCCGTTTTTCCTCTGGCATAAAGTTCAGGGAAACGTCCGTACCTGTCGGTTCAGTCCAAGATACTTTGTACACATTCTCCACCAGCTTCACCAGGTTGACCTTCTGGTCACGAACCCAACGTCCGCCTACCATGCCGCTATGAATGCGATAGTCGATGGTATCTTCATTTTTAATATATATTTCGTATTCCCAACCATTCTCGTAGGTGTAGATCATGTGACTGCCGATAAACTTGTCCATCTTGCATCCTTCTTTCTGTATTATGAGTTTTCATGAATTTGAACATCATGCTGAAATAATAAGTATTGAATTTTAAACATGTAAACTAAAACATGTTTTTTATTACATATAAATTGTAGCACTGTGGTATACTAATGTCAAATACCGCATTGCGAGGAGAGCTACGTTGAAACGTATATTAAAATATGCCATTTTAGGCCTGGTCCACAAACAGGAAATGAGCGGCTACGATATAACAAGCCAATTCAAGAAGGAAATCGGACAATTTTGGAGTGCCAAGCACAGTCAGATTTATCCTGAGCTCAAAAGGCTAACCGAAGAAGAGTTAATTGAATATCGCACCTCCATTACAGGAGCCAAGCTGGAAAAGAAACTGTACTGCATCACACCCAAGGGAACCCAAGAGCTGACCGAGTGGCTGCTGAGTCCCAAAGATTTACCAGAAACGGAAAAGGATGAATTCATGCTTATGCTGTATTTTTCATCAGCGATCTCGAAGGAAGAAAACAAACGATTGTTCGAGGACCAGATTACCAAACGTAAAGAGAAGCTGGAGTATTTATACGAAAGTAAGACCGCACTCCGACTGCTGGACGAAAACCTTCAATCTCCCGGCACTGAACAATTCGGACATTATCTGGTGCTGAGCCGTGCCATTAATCGGGAAGAAAGCTATGTTTCGTGGCTGGAAGATACGCTCCCGTTGTTTGATTAGGCTTCAATATGAAAAAGTGACATGAAATATAAAAGCCTTTAACACCACGAAAATGGATGGTGTTAAAGGCTTTTTGGTAACACATCAAAATGATATTTTTAGTCTGCCGTGGTATTGGAAGCTCCATAATCCTCAATTTGAATATCCGTGCTGAAGGTTACCGGAATGGTACTAAAGGTCTTGTCCCAATCTCCTTTGACCTTACGCCATACCTGAGGATGCTGAATCCGCAGTGCTTCTCCGAAACCTCCGACATCTGCCTGTAGCCTATGCATTTTCGCCAACGTTTTTTCGGCTATGGTATTGGCTTCTTCCTGCAAGATGTTCTCTACTCGTGAAAATAGACGGTTTTTTGAAAAATCCTGACCCGGATTGAGGTTTTCCGAAATACGCCCTGTCGATGTCATGTGAACATGAAAAGAGATGTCGTTGCCATGAAAGGTAGCCTTGATCCGGCTTTTGACAGAATTGATCTCATACACGATACTTCTACCTGTTTTAGGGTTTATGTATTTCAGGGTACCTCCATCCACTTCACCTTTCATCCACATCAGACCTTCAACCTCAGACTCGTTTAGAAGACCGATGTATTTTTGCGTCTTTCCCTGAATGACTCCCGCACCCGCAAGCTTTACTTCTTTCTCTGTGGTAATCACATTGGGTAATAAAAAGCTGCTGTGGGACTTCATCGGCCCAATGACTTTAACCAGAGACACGGGCTTGATCATTCGCGCATTCCGTTTACGGTTGATAAAGACATCCTTCAATATAAAGGCTGGTGTCTCTCCGGGGATTTTTTCCTCAAGCGCATCACCCGCTTTCTCTGTACTGATCAGCAGTTGAACGCTCGGCCTGATATCATTATCCCCTGCAAAAAAGTCCAGCAGCTCGTACATAGGAAGCTTTTGTAGCAGACTGGAACTGATAATGATCGTCTTCAAGTGAAACCCGATGGCAGGACGATTGGAACGTAATGAAACTTCACGCAGCATTTCAAGAAGAGAATCCCCCGTTTCAGTCATGTTGTAAAAGGTTTTATTTTGTGCAGGGGCACCTCCAGAGCCTTTACCTCTTTCAGGGAGCAGAAATTGAAAAGTTCCTTTAATTAGAATTTTCTTCGGATAGTATCCTCCTTCCCGTTCAATATACGCTTCCTGCGGAGATACTTGTCCTACATCCAGCGCGATGCCCGTCTCCAGATTCAAATCCTCCACCGGTCTACTGCTCCAACAGCCAGTTAGCAAACAACATATCAGAAGAAATGCTATTCCGAAAAAAACGATGCGCAAATTCTTCATCATCAGAGTCTCCTCCAGCGTGAAATAAGCAGTAGCAGCAAGGGTAACAAACCGTATAAAAGGATAGCCGCGTCACCGATCATCGTGCCTAGCGAAAACAACTCATTAATATTTTTGGGAATTCGGGACAGAACGTATACAATTGCGAGAACAATGAGTAGCATTTGGGTATACGATGTATTAAAAATTTGGGAGAGGCCAAGCGTACCACAGTAGAAGGCGATACTGAACGTAGCAAAAATCTGCATGATCCAGATGGACAGTAACAGGGACTCGAAACGTTCAAATACAAGAAAATCCACTTCAAAGCTGCGGGCCAGGTCCAGAAATGGCCACGTCCGAGTCACCACACCTTCCACCGAAAAAGCACCGATACACATGATCACAGCAGTCGTATAAAACAGCACCGTGATCCCGAAGCCCCAACCAATCACCCTCATTGCTTTCTCGGGCTTTTCCATACAACAAATAATGATGAGCAGGCACTCACTACCTGTAAACGTCAGACTTGTAGACTTTATGGCTTTGATGACTGGTTTTAGCCCTTCCGACAATACAGGGCGCAAATTGTTTAGTTCAAAAATATTAAAGCTCAGCAGACAGATGATCAAAAAGATAAACGCTGTAATGGGTAAAATAATTTGGCACACCTTACCTATCGCTCCTATGCGGCCCATGCACAGATATAGCGACACCCACATAAATGGTGCTGAAATAGCCCATGCGGGCGTTCCCTCAAGCAGAAAAAACGATGTTACTTCTTCCACGGAGCGAATTTCAAATGCACACAAAGCTACAAAATAAATCACGACTAGCATACCAATGATTTTGCCGATCGCTTTCCCCGTAATCTGCTGTACATACTGGTAGAAGGTTTTTTGGGGAAAGGTCTGACTCAATTTCACGATAATCCAGCCAGCCAGAAAAGCTACGCATCCTCCCAGGATCACGGAGATCCATACATCAGGAGTCTTGGAAGCCTTAACTGCCACCCGAGGAAGCGTAAGCAGACCTGCTGCCATGGTAAAGCCGACAAGAATCCCTGTCGTCTGCAACGTTGTAAGTTTATCCTCCCCCAGTTTTTTCATATCGTTGTGGCTCCCTCCTTTCCTAAATAACTAGCCTTTCCGCTTGGGTTGTTTGGGATTTAGCAGACGGGGCCTGCGTTTCATAAAATGTAACGGCGCCCGAATCATGTAATCCTTCCAGTCCCTCAACGAACGCGGAGATGTCAAACTAAGATAAGACAATCCAAAGCTTTTTAACTTAGCCATATGGATAACCAACAGCAGGAAAAACAGAATTACACCATACAAACCGAATATGGATGCAACAAACATCCCCGCAAAGCGAAGCATACGCATCGAAATCCCGGAACTGTACACAGGTGTGGCAAACGAAGAAATCGCCGTAACTGCCACAACAATGACTAAAATGGGACTTACAATTCCGGCATTAACCGCAGCCTGTCCAATAATCAAACCGCCGACAATACCCATAGCAGGCCCAATAGGTTTGGGCAGACGCAATCCTGCTTCACGCAGAATTTCAATGGAGGTTTCCATAATCAGCGCCTCGATCAATGTAGAGAAGGGTACACCTTGTCTTGCGCTGACGATAGAAATGACCAGCATGGTGGGAATAAGCCCGGGATGAAACGAGATAAAGGAAATATAGAGAGCAGGCGCGAACAGGGAGATAGCAGTTGCCATAAAACGCAGCAACCGAATCAAGGAACCCGATAGCCATCGCTCATAGTAATCCTCAGGCGACTGGAGCATCATATCGTAGGTTACAGGCATAAGGAGGGCGAACGGAGTACCATCCAACATCACAGCTACACGTCCCTCCAACAGAGCTGCCATCACCCTGTCAGGTCTCTCCGTATTTTGAACTTGCATAAAAGGACTAAGAAAATTGTCCTCAATGAGCTGCTCCACATAGCCTGACTCCATGACTTCATCTACATCAATGGTTTTGATCCGCCGTTTAACCTCCTCTACCAGCTCAGAATTAGCAATGTCCCTGAAATAGGCAACCATCAGTTGCTTTTGCACCCTTTTACCGACCTTGAAGGAGTGCATGGCCAGTTCGGTACTTTCTCCGTGTCTGCGCAATAACGCCGTATTATCACTGAGCACCTCTGTGAAGCCAATCCGTGGACCTCGCAATACCGATTCTGATAATGGTTCCTCCACTCCGCGAGTTTTACCCTTGGATGAACCCAGAATAAGTACACCTGAAGTACCCTCGATCAAGAGTACGATAGAGCCGAACAAAACCTTCTGCAAAGAATATTTCACATCCTGCGTATGCTCTGTCTCCACTACAAGCATAACTTGACGGATAACCATATCCCGGAGTGCATCGCCTTGCGGTATTTCTTCCTCTTGGTCTGAGCTTCCCCAATCCAGCAGTGGCTTGATTATATTTTGGTCCATGCTGGTCTTGTCCGTTAAGCCATCTACACAAAACAGACTTACCCTGACCTGTAAATGATCCAGAAAAATAGACTTTTGATTAACATCCGCCATATCCATTATGGCTTGTCTCATCTTCGTTACATTCGCCTCATAATCCTCAGAATAGCTTTCGTCCTCATTCTTACTAACATTCGGATCCTTGCTTTCAGAAGGATCGCGAGCATCTTGCTCTGCAAGGTCGCGTTCTTCAAGCAGCTCTATTCGTTCCTTGCGTCTGCTTTCTCTGCCGTCGACCGTTTTAATTTGTCGAACCGCCAACAAGATGAGTAAAGGTACAATGGACAAAAAGATAGCCTGTACTAACACTGTCCATTTGGGCATATGAGTTACAATTGCCTGCCACATGTCCCTTCCCCCTTCGCCTACATCCGATTTGTATATATATTTACCGGGATTAGAAAAAAAATGCATGAGCATTAATCCGCACCTCACCATCAGATGCACATTCGAGACATAACAAGGGATATTCCCTTCAAGGAATACTTACTTGGTGGAATAAAATTCTTGCCTAATAAAAGGAATAAAATGGTGTATTTGATAGGTGTCTAGCGATGTAAAAAGCCCAAATTCATGGTAGTATCATTCCATTCCATGACTAATGTCACGAATTTGTTGAATTCGTTGTCTATTATTCGAATTTGAAAAGGAGTTGTAGGTATGAAGAATCATTTTTGGAAGAAAGCCGCTGTGTTGAGTTTGTTAGCGGTCATTTTGGTTGGAGGGACCGCGGTAAGCCCCAAGCAGGCACAAGCCGCAGATATGCCTTACCTCGGAGAAATTACGATGTATCCTTACACTTTCGCTCCCATGGGATGGTTAAAATGCGAGGGCCAGATCTTAAGCATTGCACAGAATACGGCATTATTCTCTCTGCTGGGAACTAATTTCGGTGGCGATGGAAGTACCACCTTTGCTTTGCCAGATTTGCGCGGAGCCTCCCCGATGCCGAATGTGAGCTACTACATTTCAACTCAAGGTACATTCCCACCTCGTGACTAATGAGTGTGCAAAGCGCTATGCTATTTTTCTAAAGAAGAGGTGATCGCGTGCTCGAAGGCAATAACTTCACACGCAACAAAATAAAACCCTATCATTTGCTGATTCCACTGCTGCCTATCATCGGCGGTGCGGTTCTACTCATAGGGACGAATGAAGCTCATGCTGCTGGCTCGGAAAATGTAGTACTCAACAAACCCGTAACATCAAGCGGCTACAGCCAGCCTTATGAACCCGCCAGAGCAGTGGACGGCTCCTATGAGCCGACAAGCCGCTGGTATCAAGCCAGCAACGGTGAAAAATGGCTTCAGGTGAATCTGGGAGACTGGTATATCGTGAATCGCTATGGTGTAGCAGGCATGGGAATCATGAATGGCTGGCAGGATCAACGCGATCCTTACAGTTTCCGATTGCAAACGAGCAGTGATGGAACGAATTGGGCTACTTCCGATACTGTTCAAAATAATGCTGACGCTCATTTTAGCAGAAGCATTTCCCCGGTGACTGCACGATACTTGCGTCTGTATATTGATCAAGGAAATGCGAGAAACAACCAATGGGCTTCTGTCATGGAATTTGAAGCTTATGGGGAAAGATTGCCCGTTCCACAGGCTCCAGGTCATTTTACAGGAACCCAAAAAGGAAATACGGTGGAATTAAGCTGGGATGCTGTTCCTTATGCGACTTCATACAAGGTCATCCGAAATGGTGTCACCTTGTATACAGGACCCTTAACCCAATTCACAGATTCTTCGCCATTACCTCCCGGTGCAGCTCTTTACAGCCTTCAGGCTGTGAATGTTAAGGGCGAAAGTGCTCCCGTAGAGGTCACGGTGAATATTCTGACCGATGCCGATTATGTTGCACAGGCTAAAGCTGCACTGGCTCCTGGCTTCGCATCAGGAGATTCGGCTGCTACGGTATCACAAGGGCTGACACTGCCGCTGACCGGGTTGAACGATACAACGGTAAGCTGGAGTTCGGATACCCCTGATGTCATCACCAATGAGGGGGCTGTCACACGCCCGCGCTACGATTCGGGTGATCGGAAAGTAAAGCTGACCGCGACGATTACAAAGGGAACCGCTTCGGATACCCAAACTTTTGACGTTACCGTATTGAAGGTAGCTGCACAAAATACACTGGATCAGGCAGCAGATAGCCTGTCACTGGGCGATTTGTCTGCGGTGAAAGAAAATTTGTCTCTTCCTCTGTCCGGCTATGGTGGTGTCCAGATCGAATGGTCCTCTGCCAATCCACTTGTTATCGCACCAGATGGAACACTTAGCAGACCCTCCTATATTGATGGAAATACAGATGTTACCCTGACGGCTGTCCTGCATCTCGAAGGCTTAACGAAAACAAAGAATTTCACTGCACATGTGCTCAGTCTGCCGATGAACGATATTGAAGCCGTAAACGCAGCTTACGCGGCACTTGATGTACCTGTAACCACCGTAACCGGGGACGTATATTTGCCGAAAGAAGGCTTGAACGGCGTTGAGGTATCGTGGACTTCGAATCACCCCGAGTTCCTGGATCACAACGGTCATGTCACGTTCCCGAGCTATGTACAGGGCGATCAAATCATTACGCTGGAAGCTGTTCTGACAAGAGGCGGAGTTGAACTTCGAAAAACATTCAGCCTGCTCGTGCCCGCACTGCCCGTAAGTGCTGATGAAGCAGTGAATTTGGCAGCAAATACCCTGAAACTGGATTACCCACAGGGGATTAAGGATTCCATCACTTTGCCCAATACAGGAGCATTCGACACACGTATTGATTGGTCTTCGGATCAACCGGATGTTCTCAGCAGTACGGGTCAAGTAAATCGGCCGAAGTTTATAGACGGTGATGTGAATGTACAATTAAAGGCCACTATATCCAAAGGTTCAGCCTCCGTACAAAGATCATTCATGATCACGGTATTGAAGGCGTTACCGAATACGCCCTATGTACGTTTGAACGGCAACAACCCGATCATACTGGAAGCTGGCAGCAACTTCACCGATCCGGGAGCCAGCGTGCTGGACAGCGTGTACGGTAATGTTCTGGTACCTGAACTAACAGGTATCGGCAACGTGGATACGAATACGCCTGGTGTATACGTATTAAACTATGCTTATAGCGATCATTCAGGTTGGTCGGCTGAGCCAGCCGAACGCCACATAAACGTGCTGCCCCGTGCTATTGAAGCCGCAGCAGGCAATGACGCTACCGCCTCGGTGATCGTTACAGGCGCTTGGCCGGGCGCACGGCTTGAGCTGTACAATGCCCAGCAGGAGCTGATTGCGCAAGGAACCGCTTCTGGAGAAGGGAAATATGTATTTACACCTGTTCCTGAAGGAGTCAGCTACTACGTGCTACAGATCGTGAATGGTATGGAAAGTGCTCCCTCCAGATTAGTGTATGCACAGGGATTAACCGCCCAACGTGTAGCCGATTCCATCACAAGCCTGGCTGCACCTGCCGCCAGTGATACCCTGCTCAAGCTACCTGCTGTGCCCGAGGGCTTCCGCCTGACCATCAGCAGCACTAGCCAGCCGGATATGATTCGCACAGATGGAGCTATCTTCCCGGCAGCAACCCAAACGGCGGTTACTGTGATACTGGAGGTCACCAAGGTAAGCGATGGTTCTCATGCCTTGACACAACCAATCGAAGTAACCGTTCCCGCAAAGGTCATTGTGGACACAGGCAATTCTAATAAAAAAGACGAGGACCATAACAACGCTGTTATACAAAAGCAGCCTGGATTTTCTGAACAAGGAAAAGCAGTCATCATCCATATTCCTTCTACTGCATTTCTGGACGGACAAATCAATCAGGCCCGTTTGGAAGGCAAGGCTTACGCGGATATTCATCTGGAGCAGGAAAAGAATATTAGTCAGGTTATTCTTCCCCTTTCTTCGCTGAATAAATGGGATACCATCGGAGCCTCGGTCATATCCCAATATGGAACACTAATGCTATCCAGTCATACCTTAACCGACATGGCCTCGGGTCAGCAGGACGTTACGTTGTCATTCCAGCAGGCAGATGCACAACATGCACAGCAGATACGCAATTGGGCCGGACAACAATCCAATCTGAAGCTGATCGGTGCGTCTGTAGAAATCAAGGCTAACGTTACAGGCACATCGCATATCGTTCTGCCACTGGATGCCGAATCCATCCGTGAATTGCAGGGCAAGGAACCCCAGTTTTCTATTCTCGTTATTCATGACAATGGAGAGCATGAGATTCTGAAAGGTACAGCAGTGAGGGATTCCAAAGGAAATCTGTCGGCTGTGGGTTTCGATACGACCCGGTTTAGTACCTTTGCGATTGCTGTCTCTACTGATACAAAGTCTCCATCCGATAATACTAACGCGCAGGACAGCACAACAAATTCAGCGGATTCGCAAGGCACAGCTCCGGTATGGCCGGATGTCCAAGGCCATTGGGCGGCGAAGTCCCTGCAATCGCTGGCAGATAAAGGCTGGATGCAAGGCTACAAAGATGGCAACATGCGTCCGGAGCGTGCGGTAAGCCGTGCAGAATTTGTATCCCTACTGACCAGAGCGCTAGGAACCGCTGGAGATGAGAGTGTGCCTACCTCATTTACAGATATGAAAGGGCACTGGGCTGCATCAGCCGTGGATGCCGCTCATCGTCAGGGATGGATCGAAGGGTTAAATGCTCAGACATTCGGCCCCGATGAACGTCTTACCCGTGAACAGGCGATGGTGATATTGTCACATGCGATGGCGGATAAGGCATCGGCTTTAGGCACGGTCACATTGCAATCCTATAAGGATGAGCAGCAGATCGCTTCCTGGGCTTCCTCAGCCTTCGAAAAGGCTGTTTCCTCCGGTTGGATCAGCGGATATCCTGATGGAACGCTCAAACCAAAGGCAGCCATTAGCAGAGGCGAGATGGCTGAACTACTGGTACGTATTTTCAAATAAGACTGATTAAGTACCCAATGGATTTAGATATATTAGTGGAGTATAAGCAAAACAGCGCGGTTTCCGAGTTATTCGGAGACCGCGCTTTGTTTGTGATTGATATGGACTTATATAAGGAGGACTATATCGATATGTTTATCAGAGACTTTACCGAGCAGTTTGGTGACGTGAATATTTTGTTCAAGAAGAACTCGGATAGTGCAATTCAGAGCGCTATATTAGAAGGACTTGCTATTTCAATAGGTGAAGCACGGTTTGGAAATACAGAAAATCGATATTAAAGCTTATGTACAAGCCAAGCCTCCAATAATAATTCTTGTGTGGTGATTCACCCTTTTCGCTTCAGTAAATATATTGTTAATATCTGCGAAACGGGGGCGATGATCCACTTGTCACCTCTACAGTAGGGAGAAATGTGAGGAGGAGATATTTGAACATGAAACACAGAAAACCGTTCAGGTTCAGTGGTGCTTCAAAAAAAGAAGAGGATTGCAAACCACCTAAAATTAGCAGAGAAACGGAAGAACTTCTCAAACTGATTCAGGAATTAATCGCGATCATCCCGCTGGTTTTCGCTAATCCCTCTGCAGCTAATGTATCTTCATTGCAACAGATTTTACGCCGGTTATTAGCTCTGGCGAATACCTTAAAACTTAAAGGCCCCGTTAAAGCAGATTTACTGGCGGCGTTGGAACTGGCTATCGTAGCGTCGGAAGCCACCCCTTTCTCTCCGATCGGCGTTGGAACCACATTGCAACAACTACTGGATATCTTGTTGTCTATCATTTTGCAGGAACCCATTGACCCTGCCCTTAAAGACAGTTTGATCAGTGCTATCAGAAGTGCCGGGACGGCTATCAGTATTGCATTGGGAGGCAGGTCCGGCACACCCGGGCTACAAGGGCCTGCCGGACCTGTTGGGCCGGGTGGTGTGCCAGGTCCTGTCGGTGGACCAGGACCTGTGGGTGCGGCAGGACCACAAGGCCCAGTTGGACCTGCTGGGCCTGCTGGGCCTGCTGGGCCTGTCGGGGCTGCCGGATCTGTTGGAGCCGCCGGGCCTATCGGCGCCGCTGGACCAGTAGGAGCCGCCGGGGCTGCTGGAGCCACAGGCGCTACGGGCACAGCGGGGGTCGCTGGGGCTACAGGAGCTACAGGCGTTACTGGAGCCACGGGTTCGGGAGCGATCATTCCGTTTGCTTCGGGTGGACCAGCAATTTTGACAACCATTGCTGGCGGCTTGGTGGGTACTACCAGTTTAATCGGCTTCGGAAGCTCGGCAACAGGCATTAGCCTTGTGGGTGGAACCATAGACCTGACAGGTACGCTTGTCGGTCCACTGATCAACTTTGCTTTCTCCGTTCCACGGGATGGCGTCATTACATCGATTGCCGGATATTTTAGTACAACGGCTGCGCTTGCTCTAGTAGCTTCATCCTCAACGATTACTGCCCAGTTGTTCAGTTCGCCTACACCTAACAATACCTTTACAGCGGTTCCTGGAGCCTCAGTTACTCTGGCACCACCACTCACAGGCATCGTTGCCCTGGGCACAATTTCCAGTGGTATCACAACAGGATTAGCAATACCGGTAACTGCACAAACTCGTCTGCTTCTGGTCTTCTCCGCGACTGCTACGGGAGTTTCTCTTGTGAATACCGTTGTGGGTTATGCGAGCGCAGGCATTACCATTACCTGATCCAAGACGAAAAAGGCTCAGCAGGACTTGTTCCTGCCGAGCCTTTTCTTATTTGCATTAAAGTGATATTTTCACTTCGTCTCCATCTTCCCGAATGGTGAATGTTTTAATTTGTCCGTGATCAGGCTCTTGAACGATACCCGTCTCCAAATCAATCTTCCAATCACATAGCGGATCATAAATGTAATGACCGGATACCATCGCTTCAGTAAGCGGCCCTCCTTTGGGATGAGGGCTGGAATTTTCAACAGCGTAAAGCTTGTTCTCCGAAGTGCGAAAAACGGCGATTTCGTTATCATCCAACCGGATAGTCCGCCCAATTCTATTGGGGAAATCCTTACTGTTACCGACGATAAGCCATTCAGCATGCTTGATCATTCGCTTGATTGCTCCCTTCTTAAGGCATTATTTAAAAAGCATTCACACAACAGATGGTGTAACTACTTCAAATAAATTTTTGCGTGAATCGGCATCGTTGATGATCTTTTTCCAGGGATCTTCAACCTGCTGCAGTGCAAATTCGATCCGTTCTACTAAAGCTTTGCGATGATCTACATCGTGAACGACAGCCTTCCGTATCTCTTCAAGGCCGGTCCGTTCGACCCATTCCGAAGTACGTTCCAGGTATTGGCCTGTTTCCCGGTACAGTTGCATCACGCTTCCCACAATATCAATCAATTCATCGTCCGTCTTCACTTTACAGAGCGAATCAGCCAACCGTGCTTTTATACCGCCGTTTCCACCGATAAAGATCTCCCAGCCTCCATCATTGCCTACAATTCCGATATCCTTCGTACACGATTCCGCACAGTTGCGGGGACACCCGTTGACCGCTAATTTAAATTTTGCCGGAAAATCCAATCTTTCAAATTTCCGTTCCAGCAACTCTCCCATTCCCATGGAATCCTGTGTGCCAAAACGGCAAAATTGCGATCCAACACAGGTTTTAACTGTACGAAGAGATTTCGCGTAGGCATATCCCGACGGCATATCGAGTTCTTCCCATACTTTAGGCAAATCCTCTTTACGGACACCAATCAAATCTAGCCGCTGTCCTCCTGTTACTTTAACAACTTGAACGTTGTATTTAAGAGAAACATCAGCTATTTTCTTCAAATCCTCTGGAGTTGTTACACCGCCGTACATTCTTGGAACAACTGTAAACGTTCCATCTTTTTGAATGTTCGCGTGCAACCGCTCGTTGACGAAACGGGAATCTTCCTCATTTTCATAGGTATCCGGGTTAATCATACCCAAATAATAATTCAGCGCCGGGCGGCATTTGGAGCATCCTTCATCATTATGCCAACCAAGCACATTCATGACTTCACGCGTCGTTGTAAGACCCTTGGTTTTAATAGCCGCTACAATCTCGTCCCGGCTCAATGTTGTGCAGCCACATATTCCTTGCTTGGCTGTCGTCTTGAAGCTGTCTCCAAGAACATACTGGAGAATTTGTTCAACGACCGGCTTGCACCCCCCACAGGAACGTGTGGCACCGGTACATGCCTTAATTTCGTCGACTGTGGTCAGTCCATTCTCATTGATCGCATCGACAATTGCCTTTTTGGTCACACCGTTGCAGCCACAGACAATTTCATCATCTGCCATGGTTTCGGCGGATAAGGTCTTAGCCCCGTCTTTACTGCATCCGGTACCCATGATCTGTCCATATATCTCATCCGTCATCAACGTTTGCTGACGCACATATTTTTGAAGGCTAGCAGATTCGCTCACATCGCCAAACAGTACAGTTCCAACAATCTTATTTTCACGAAGCAGCACTTTTTTGTATGTGCGCTTCCACTCATCCTTTGCCACAATCACCGTATGTTCAGGCTGGGTTATGAATTCACCAGCCGAGAAAACATCCACCCCTGAAATTTTGAGCTTGGTGGAAACCACCGATCCCATATAACCTTCAGTATCCGCACCTGCCAAATGTTTGGCAATTACACTCCCCTGTTCAAACAGCGGAGCTACCAAGCCGTAACAGATCCCGCGGTGTTCAACACATTCCCCTACAGCATATACATCCGCCACGGAGGTTCTCATCAAATCATCGACCACAATTCCACGGTTCGTTTCCATACCACTTTGTACGGCAACCTGAATATTAGGCTTGATCCCGACGGCCATAACGACCAAATCCGCTTCCAGCTCGCTTCCGTCTGAAAACCGCAATCCTTGTACCCGATCTTGACCGTACACCTCCGAAGTTTGCATTTGCATAGCAAACTTGATTCCCTGGCGTTCTAGTTCTGCTTTTAGCATCGCAGAGGCTTCCCGGTCCAGCTGACGTTCCATCAAATCCTCCATTAAATGAACGACCGTAACATCCATACCCAGGTTGACCAAGCCTTTAGCTGCTTCCAGCCCCAATAGACCTCCACCAATGACTGCTGCCTTTTTATAGGTTCTCGCCGCCTCAAGCATTGCCGAGCAATCGGCGATATCTCGGAAACCGACGACCCCCGGTAATTCTTTGCCCGGAATAGGCAGAATAAACGATTGTGAGCCAGTAGCCACCAAAGCCACATCATAATTGATTTCCAGTCCATCTTCGGTGTGAATCTTCTTGTTCTCACCGTCGATGCTTCGCACCATTTTTCCTGTATATAAAGTGATCCCTTGATCCGCGTACCATTGCAAATCGTTCAGTATGATATCATCAATCGTCTTACTACCTTCCAGTACATAAGAGAGCATGATCCTGTTATAGTTCGGATGCGGCTCATTTCCCAGGACCGTAATTTCATACTTATCCGTTAATTTTAAAATTTGTTCGACCGTATTGATACCAGCCATCCCGTTCCCTATAACCACAAGTTTCTGTTTACTGTTTATCATATACCGGTTCCTCCATTCATTCGACGATGCTTCCTATCCGACGACATCTCCTACGTTCCTATGAATATTGCTTATGCTTCTATTCTAATGCAGCAGATAGAGCTATATGTGATCACAGTCACAGCATAGTTCAAATTATAAATGTTTAGGGATTTCCCTATTCAAATTCAAGGGATAAAGGTAAGAAACTGAAACCGAAATTGAAATTGAGTTATTATGACGATTTTTGAAAAGTGGATGCTCCTATTTGACTCTTCTCAATATTTGATTTAAAATTCAATTAAATGATACAAACAACTATCAATTAATAATATATGATATCAAATAAATAAGGAGTTCCAATGAAGAAAGACATGACAACGATCAAGCAAGTGAGGCTTAACAGCCTTTTGGATGTAGCTACCATGCTACTTATTGAAAAGCCAAACGCCTCCATGAATGAGATTGCCGATTATGCAGGAATTGGTATTGCCACATTGCATCGATATGTTGAAAGCAGAGAGCAACTGATGATTTATCTGGGATTTCGGGCCATCGAAGTCGTAAGTGAAACCATGAAAGGGATTCCCTTGGACGAGGAAAACTATGAAAATTACATTCCAGAGTTGATTGAGGCACTTATTCCGTTAGGAGATAAAATTTATTTTCTTGCTCATGATGCATCCGTCAACTTCAACAAGGAAATTGAAGGAGCGGATCAGAAGCTAAGGGAACCCATCTTACATGTAATTGAAATATTGCAACAAAAAGGTTATTTTCTTCCGCATATCGATAAAGATTGGATCATGAATGTCCTCTACTCGCTGCTATTTCTAACATGGCAGCAAGTAAGGAACGGCAATATTGCGAAAAATTCTGCAGCGGCACTGGTAATAAATACTTTTTACCATGGATTTAAAGCAACTGATTAATGATCACACTGGATTATGAAGAGGCGAACCACGCGAGGAGGAATCTACATGTTGATTCAAAACGTACTAGGGAGTATTGCGATTTCCAAGGATGCTATTTCTAAAATCATTGGCAAGACAGCAACGGCAACAATGGGAATTGCATCGATGTCAACAGGAGTCGTCGAAGGAATCACTAACAAGTTAAGTGGGAAAAGCCTGAAAAATGGCATTGAACTTCATGTGACAGAATCAGGACTGGATGTCGATTTAAGCATTGTTGTTCATTACGGAACAAGAATGTACGATGTAGGCAGAGAATTACAGAAGAATGTTCGGGAAGCCATTGAGAAATATACGGGCCTATCCATTGGCATGATAAACGTCAAAGTACAAGGGATATCCCTATCCGTTAATTAATCGCGCAGCAATCCCTTCTACAGAACAGCTTAACTTCTATGGCACTCCACATTATATATTTTATAGATTAATCGACAAAGAAACCGTCCTCTGGAAGAATGGAACTACCATTCAACTTGCTCCAGAAGCGGTTTCTTTGCTTTATGAATTATTGACTTTGACTCAAATTGATGAAATATTCATCAACTTGCCGTTCAGCCCGGGATGAACCCCAGCCGCGATTTTTTCCGTCTGTGTACTATGAACCATAAGAAATTTGTTTTTCTTCGTAAGCAATGGGTTTCCCTGATGGTCCCCACTTATTTCAAGCAGCATATTCGTTCCTGCCGATAGGATCACTATCGTCAAATACCCTTCACTGTCAACCTTGCAAGGAGCATAATGAAGTGTCGTTGAATATAGCTCAACTACTGTGTTTTTAGGCTGGAAAAAAGCCTGAACATTTTCGCTACCATAGGTATTATTTTCAATGTCCTGTACTTTGCCGACAAGGTGGATACAGTCCGTCGCGGCAATCACCACCTCGCTGCCCTGATGATATTCCAGCCCTGTTAGTTCTGTATTCTGCCCTGCACAAAAGCCAGCCTGAATCGGGAGTTGGCCATACACTTCATCTTGAATCCGATGAATTACACCAAAGGCTTCGAGTTCTGCAACCGAGGGTACATAATGATTTCCCTGATTGGGAACGCTAGTGGTTTCTTTTGCATACTTGATAAGCCCTGTCGTATTGAAATGAGTCAGCAGCCTCCCATACGGGCGGAACGCTTCACTCATTACCTCTTGAATGACCAGAGGTGCATTGACTTGATTTAGTCTTTCCATTGTATTCATAGCTTGACCTCCAGCAATGAATCTCCCGTGTGCACTCGGTTGTTTCCCAGCACCTTAACATCAGAGTATTCGGCTGTATTGGTCACAATAATCGGTGTAGTCATGTCATAGCCCAGAGCTTTAATCTCCTCAATATCAAACTCGACTAGCAGTTGACCTTTGGTAACCCGATCCCCTTCTGAGATATGCGTTTTAAAATGCTGTCCTTTCAATTTGACGGTGTCCATACCGATGTGGACCAGGATCTCCGTTCCTCCATCCGATACAATGCCAATCGCATGGCCTGTGCGGAAGGCATTAGCTATAGTTCCGTTGAATGGCGAAAGCAGCTTGCCGTCCTCAGGCACAATAGCAACGCCTTTACCCATGGCTCCTGTGGAGAATACTTCATCAGATATCTCGGATAAAGGTTTGACAACACCCGTCAGCGGGCTGGAAATGTTCTCATTCGTCAGGGCAGGAGCTGGGGTTTCAACTTCTTTCTTCTCTTCATGGACTGCAACCATTTCTTTTTCCATGGAATCATTAAATCCAAAGAAATACGTGGTAATGGCTGTGAATACATAAGCCACTGTAATGGCAATTACGAATCCGGCGAATCCTGTGCCGAAGAAAATCGGCAGGGATGCCAAGCCTGGTATACCTGGAGCAATGGCCACGGAACCCGAAGCACCCGTGATCGCCCCGGCGATAGCACCCCCGATAATAGCCCATACGAACGGTTTTTTGTAGCGGATACTAATCCCGTAGATGATCGGTTCCGTGATGCCGAACAAACCGGTCCATAGTCTATGACCTCATGACCCAACTCACGAACGTAAGCTGAAATAATCGCTTTCAGCTCTACAGCCACATGGTCACTCCCGATGGCAATTTTCATGGCTCTATTCCTCCCCAAATTAGATATTTTTTAATCTGTTAATGATGGTTTTGTAGGATTCTTCTTTACCAAACAAAGTGGATGTCCCCAAAACGAATCCTTCAACGCCGTAGTGTGTCAATTCGTTGATCTTCTCTTCGGAGATAGCCCCATCTACCACGATTGTATAATTCAATCCCTTTTCATGTTTAAATGCTTGCAGTGCTTGAATCTTGTCATTCACAAAGGGTAAATATTTTTGACCTGCAAAACCCGGATTTACAGTCATGACCAGCACATAGTCGACCATGCCAAGCAAAGGTTCCACCGCAGCAATAGCCGTTCCTGGATTAAGGGCAATTCCTGCTTTTACCCCTCTTCCAACCATTCGATCAATTGTGCGCGTCGGATGCATATCAGACTCCGGATGGAAGTAAATGATATCTGCACCCTTATCAGCAAATAAATCAATATAGGCAGAAGGGCTGTCAATCATCAGATGGACATCCACTGTTTTTTGGGTTTGTTTGCGGATGTACTCCAAATCCTGAAGCCCCATTCCAAAGTTGGGGACAAATTTACCGTCCATAATATCGATATGATAAATATCCACATTTGCTTCATTCAGAGCGTTTACTTCATGCTCCAAGGATCTGAAATTGGCGCACATCATAGAAGGACATAATAGTATACTCATTAAAAATCATCCTTTCCAAAACTAAAGGTAAACGATTACTCAAATGACGTAATTAATGTTCGAGATAACGATTACCCTTCTAAAAAATAAAAAGAAATTCGTGATTTGAATTTCATCGGATTAACTATTCATCTCGTTAATAATTAATATCTAGAATTAGTTGGGTAAACGTTTACCTTTTCGCTATTAAATTATCATTTTCCGATACCTTTGTCAAACGTTTTTTAGTCACATCGCCACTTCATCGGCCTTTGAATCCCCGTTTCATATTTAATGAGTAAATACAACCTTTATAAGGAATACTTTAGGAACAACTTGTATCTTAAGGGAAAATGAATTGAATCGTTTGGAGGTGATCATCATGTGGTCTAAAATAATTTCTTATATTCCAAGCTGGAGTACACTCTTTCAAGCAGGTCTCGCGTTGATTATTCCTTTAGGAATTTATTATATAAACACATCGATTTATTCGTTTGTTGGCAGTAAGGGGGCAAAACCCAAACATTCTTCTGATCGTCCGCTCTCCGACGAACATAACGAAGGCCACGCGGATCAACAGCATGAACCAAGCTCCAAAATTTCAGGGAATTATGATTCCGATTTAAAATCGATCCGAGAGGCTATAGGCGAAAATAGTGATGTGCATTTTCGTGAGTTTGTAGTAAAGAAATTTCATGCACGGTCCGTGTTAGTCTTCATAGAAGGTATGCAGGATGAAGAGCTTATGAACAAGCAGGTATTGCAGGTCTTGATGTTTGAAGGCCAGCAGGACCCACAGGAACAGCAGGAAAGTATAAGTAACTCTTTTATAAAAGATAGCTTGATGCCACTTACGCAAATTAGTGAAGTTGCTGATATGGAGGACCTGCAGGAGTCTATACTTTTAGGCCATACTGCCTTATTAATTGAAGGAATGAAGGGAGCACTGCTAGTCGGGTCTCCTAACGGCTCTATTCGCTCCGTCAATGAACCAACCTCTGAAGCGTTACTTCGGGGTCCCAGAATTGGTTTTACAGAGGTATTAAGTGAAAATACTTCGATGCTTCGACGCCAAGGCTTAAATAAAAGTCTGGAAATGAAGAAATTCCAAGTGGGAAGCCGAATCAAAAAAGATCTGGTTGTCGCGTATATAAAGGATATTGTGAACCTGGATCTCCTCGAAGAAGTAAACCGCAGAATTTCAAAAATAGACATGGATTTTTTGGCTGAATCCGGTTATGTGGAACAACTTATTGAAGACAATTATTTAAGCCCGTTCCAGCAGGCTCACAACACAGAGCGCCCCGACCGTGTCATTAACGCTTTGTTGGAAGGAAGAATAGCCATTTTGCTGGATGGAACACCTTTCGCACTTATTGTTCCGGTGACCTTCAGTATGCTGCTTCAATCACCCGAGGACTATTATGAGCGCTGGATTCCAGGAACACTTTTGCGTCTTCTGCGATTTTGTGGAGCGTTTATAGCGCTTATGGGGCCTGCTTTGTATATCTCTTTTATATCGTTTCATCCCGGTTTGATTCCAACCAAGCTGGTCATTAGTATCATCGAAACCCGCCAAGGCGTCCCTTTCCCATCTGTCATAGAGGTCATGATTTTGGAAATCTCTATTGAAATCCTACGAGAAGCAGGCATTCGCTTGCCCAAACCCATTGGTCCTGCAATGGGCATTGTGGGAGGCTTGGTCATCGGCGACGCTGCTGTAAATGCGGGTATCGTTAGCCCGTTCCTGGTGATTGTGGTTTCGGTTACTGCGATTTCTTCGTTTTCGATACCGACATACAGTGCGGGCATTACCTTGCGTCTTTTGCGTTTTGTCGGGATGCTCTTTGCAGCACTCCTGGGCATGTTCGGAACCATATTGTTCTTTCTGTTAATTTGTATCCACCTGACGAAATTGAAAAGCTTTGGCGTACCGTATGTAACCCCCTTTTCGCCCATGCGTCTAAGCGACTGGAAGGATGTGTTCATTCGTGCTCCTATATCTATGATGAAACGAAGACCTGTTATGATGAAAACCCAGCAAAAAAAGCGTAGACCATGATGTCAAGATGAAGGAGGTGCTAATGTGTTTACACGCTCTGATGATAAGATCACAACTAAGCAAGCTGCTGTATTCCTGACCAATACCGTATTGGGGGCAGGGATTTTGACACTGCCGAGAGGTGTAACTGAAAAGGTACAGACTCCTGATGCATGGCTTTCTGTCCTCATCGGAGGATGCATTGTCATATTAGTCGTCTGGCTTATGGTGAAATTAAGTCAACAGTTCCCCGGAAACACCGTGTATCAATACTCCAGAAAAATCGTGGGCACGATTCCAGGAGGATTTTTAAGCGTGTTATTAATTATATATTTTATTATCATTGCTGGCTTTGAGATTCGCGTTTTAGCTGAGGTGACAATGTTTTTCCTGCTCGAAGGGACACCCATCTGGGCAATTGTCATTCCATTCATATGGGTAGGGAGTTATTTGGTTTTTGGAGGCATTAATCCCATCGCTCGGCTATACCAGATTGTACTTCCGATCAGTCTCTTCTTTCTGCTGCTCTGTTTTGTCTTTAGCTTAAGGATTTTTGAAATTGATCATCTTCGTCCTGTACTGAGTGAGGGGATTTTCCCTGTCATCAAGGGTCTGAAATCGACTATTCTTGTTTTCACTGGATGTGAAGTCATCATGACACTGGTCGCTTTTTTGCAGCACCCCGAAAAAGCATTTAAGGCCATGGTAGTAGGGATCAGTATCCCTTTGGTTTTGTACTTTCTGACCGTAGTTATGGTGATCGGCGGGTTATCGATGGACTCCACTGTAACAAGTACTTGGCCCACCATTAATTTGATGCGCAGTTTTGAAATCCCCGGATTTCTTTTTGAACGGCTTGAGTTTCCGCTGCTGGTGATCTGGATGATGCAAATGTTTTGTAATTTCTGCAGTTTTTTCTTCAATGCATCCTTAGGTGTCTCACAGGTGTTTGGCCTTAAATATCGTTATGCGATTTTTGGCTTAATCCCAATTATCTTTATCTCCACAATGACTCCTGTTCGTATGATGGAAGTGTTTAGTCTAGGCGATGCGATCGGATACATGGGAATCGTTTTATTTTTTCTGGTCCCGGTACTTCTCTCCATCGTTTTCATGATCAGGAAGAAGGGAATGAAGCAAAATGTGTAGACGACCTATCCTCTCATTGCTGCTTGCCTTCATTCTTCTGGTGACTCAAGTCGGCTGTTGGAGCAGCAAAGAAGTAGAGGAACTAAGCATATATACAGGACTGGCTCTGGATAAGGGGGAGCTCACTCCATTAGAGCAGGATCTGGAGAAGAAAGGCAGTCGTTACTTCAAGAAAAATAAAATTACCGCCAGCGTACAAATCGTCCCCAAAAAATCATCTGAAAGCACAGAGCAGCAAGGCGGCGGTGGACAAGGGCCAAACTATATCAATATAGCTGGCACCGGGGATTCTTTACTTGAAATCTTCCGGCAATTATCCCTCCGTTTGGATCGTCCGATTATTGGTCACCATCTAAAGGTCATGGTGGTTTCCACCGATTTGGCTAAAGAACAGACGGTACAGCAATTAATGGATTTTGTGCTACGTGATAATGATATTCGCCCGAGTTGTTTGGTTTTCTTAAGCAAGGAACGAGCAGCTAACACTTTAGTTACCAAATATGAGGACGAGGTCCCATCCATTCATATTTTGTATATGCTTCGTAACCATTTCAGAACCAGCAAGGTAATGAGGGGAGTCAATTTGTCTGAGTTGGATGGATTGATGCATTCTAAAAAAAGCTATATATTACAAAGCATTACTGAATCAAATGGAGAATTAGAATTTTCAGGGGCTGGCATTATTAAAGGGGATACCGGTCACTGGATCGGTAGTTTGGGACAACAAGACGTGGAGAGCATTGCATGGATTAAGGGTGATGTTGAGGGCGGAGCTGTCAAAACGTATGACAAGCGGAATGAAGCTATAACTTATGAGGTCAAGTCGGTAAAAAGTAAAATAACAGCTAAGGTGACCGAGGGTAACGAAATCTCGTTTCACGTAAAAATTGAATCCAAAGGACGTTTAATCGAAAACTGGGATGAGAAAGTGGACCCGACTGAGACACGAAACATGAAAGAGGCTGAGAAAGAATTTGAAAAAGAATTGACTAGAAGGATTAAGTCTCTTATGCACAAATTACAATCAGAGTATAAAGTCGATGTTGCTGGTTTTGGCGAACGCTTAAATATTGAACAGCCTCAAGTGTGGAAAAAAGTAAAGGATGATTGGGATTATAAGTTCAGTAAAATACCTGTAACTTTCGATGTCAAGTTATCCATTACGGATTTAGGTTCAGCTGCTGAATGAAGTCCTCCCTTGATGAGCCTGTATAATATATTGTGTAAACTCCCAAAACCATTAAAATGGAAATCAAAGATGCTCAAACTGTACGCACCAATATGGATAACGTTCTGAATAAAGGACTTCCATTGATTATTGGTGAATTTGGCGGTTACCATCAGGGAGCGGATGTCGATGAGACAGAAATCATGAGATACGGCCAATCCAAAGGTATAGGCTGGTTAGCCTGGTCCTGGTATGTATCATTCCGGCCTTTCCTATTTTGATCTTGTAACAGGACATAATGGCAGTCTGACTGATTGGGGTAAAACTATAGTTAACGGAGCCAATGGGATCAAAGAAAATCGAAAAAAGCGGGTATCTTCTAAAAACACACAACCCAAAATGAAGACCTTATATCATAATAGCCGCTCCTGCATTTTTTCAGAAGCGGCTTACTGAGCATGGACGGCTGACCCTAATTCTCCACTTCATTCCCAACACTCCACATAAAAACACTGGGATGGTTCCTGTCTCTTATGAGCATCGCTTCCAGATCCTTTTCCCACCATTCATCGTATAAATGCTCATAGGAAGAGCAGGCATTATCTGTCGTCGTAAGTGTTCTGACTTACGTTAGAGTAGGTTCATATTGGAATTACGTATGTGAAGGTTTCAGCGGAAGTGTAGACAAACCCGCACTAACTCAAATACCTATTAAAATAATGCAGGAGTTCCGTTTGAAAACTTTTTGCGGTAAAACTAAGCTCACGATTTTTATGAACAATTAGACCATGCGAAAAGCTCATTTTCGAACTAAAAGGAAGAGGCTCTAGTCTGCCTGTTTTTAGTTCGTTGTGAATAGCTATTTCAGGAAGCAAAGCGAAACCTTTCCCACAACTTACAATTTGTTTAATCATCTCAAGACTCGATAGCTCTAACGCATCTTTAACCAGAATCCCGGCATTTTTCAAAACATCTATGGCAGTCGTATGGTACAAACAAGATGTGCCGCTACTGATAAAAAGCTCGTCATTCAGAATCTGGACTCCCGAGCTTTCCACTTGCCGAGCTATATTCTCAGATGCAGCAAAAACGATGGTTTCCTCCAAGATTGGATAAAAGAGAATATCATGGCGCTTAGGATTTTGAGGGACAATTCCAAAATCCAGCGCATAATCCAGCACACCATTTAGGATGTCTTGATGCGTTCCCTCCTCTATACGCAGATTCACGCGTGGAAAGTTTTTCATATATTCCTGCATAAAGGGAAGCATTCGTGTAAGAAAAAAAGATTCCTGTGTTCTGATATGTATTGTTCCACATTGCTGATCCAATTCACTCATACTTTCTTTAATGGATTGACTCAAGTGAATATACTGATAAGCATATTTGGAAAATATCTTCCCCGCTTCCGTAAGTTCTCCCCCTCGTGGAAACCGATGGAACAATTTTTGTCCACAGATTTTCTCCAACTGTTGAATGTGAGTTGTTACTGTGGACTGCACATAGCCTAATCGATCCGCGGCACGACTGAAACTTTTTTCTTCAAGCAAGGCAATAAAGGCTTGAAAAAAACGACCTTCCAATGAATCAATCACATCGATCATCCTTTATATTTCAATTTGCAATAGTAGACATTTAATTTATTCATTAGTCAAATATATATTTTTCATTATACAATAACCATACTTCGAAGCCAATTGTTGTAACACCATCACATCATGGAGACATAAATATGTTGGTTCTTGAGGAGATTGAGAAAATGATATTGGTCTCTTAATAAAAAAATCTAGAGAGGGATGAAGAAAATGAGGATTTGTTATCATCAGCAAAAGGTTGGGGATGTCGAAGTTTTTTATCGTGAAGCTGGCCCTAAGGATGGTCAAGTTATTTTACTTTTACACGGGTTTCCAACTTCAAGTCATATGTTTCGCGACCTAATCCCCCAATTGGCAGAACACTATCGTGTCATTGCCCCTGATCTCGCCGGATTTGGTCATACAGTAACCCCGCCGCGCAGTCAATTTAACTTTACATTTGACAGCCTGTTCCAAGTTATTGAAGGGTTTACCGAAGCATTAGCTCTTAAACAGTATGTACTTTATGTGTTTGATTACGGTGCACCTGTTGGTTATCGTTTGGCAGTAGCTCACCCGGAACGAGTTCAAGCAATTATTAGTCAGAATGGCAACGCTTATACCGAAGGATTTAGTGACACATGGGGATCCTGGGAGACTTATTGGCATTCTCCAACATCTGAAAATCGTGAAAAATGCCGTGATTCCTTGACTCCCGAAACCATCCGCAATTTTCAGTATCTTCATGGATCTGATGCCAGCCTCGTTTCTCCAGACGGATACTCGCTGGATATTGCTTATATGTCGCGCCCGGAGGCTGAAGAAATCCAACTCGATTTGATCCTTGATTATAGAACAAATGTGGATCGTTATCCTGACTTTCAGGCCTATTTTCGTAAGTATCAACCTCCTTTTTTAGCCGTATGGGGCAAAAATGATCCCGCCTTTCTCCCTGCTGGAGCCCAAGCGTATAAGCGTGACATTCCTTCCGCAGAAGTGCATTTACTTGACACTGGGCATTTTGCTCTTGAAACACATGCCCTAGAAATTAGTGAGATAATCCTCATGTTCTTAAAAACAGGATCTTAAAACGTCACACTATTTTATCCGGATTCTCATTCCCATATGTAAATTATGAGCTTGAAAAGCTCAAAAAATCTATGTTAACATCCTCTTATTTGTCTGAATTATTTGTTAATTCAAAACAAAAAGAGGATGTTTTTATTTAAGTTTATACTAACAAATCTCAACATCAAAAAACGCAAGGACCTTTCACAATGCGTTTTTCAAAAGCTCTTTACAAAAGCTAGCTCACCATAAAGAAGTTATCATAATTATTTCCGAAAATATTGTGAGTTACACAAAACATTTTCAATTTTAAACTCGACTGTTTTTCAAAGGACAAAGACGAGTGAAAAAACGCGCACCTTCCATCATCTCGTACTGGCCTATCATGAACGCTCGATCACAAGCTCGGACGTTACCGTATCCGTAAGGCTACGCCGAACTGGCGGCACTGCTGCCGTACCCATACGGCTACATCCGCTTCACGTGTCAGATCGACCGCTTCCTCAACCTTGAATTGTCATTTGTATTCATGTTCAATTTTCAGTCTGGTTTCTCCCTGCAACCCTCCATCTGCTGAAGCTTGAAGCAACAGCTCACCTGCCAGATGCCCGGATTGCACAATAACGAGACACCTTCCTCTGTGTGTTCGTCTCTGGTTCCCCTTGAAGGGTTCATCACTGGTGAGGTCGCCGTTGTCTATTCCAAGGATACGACCAGCTCCATGTAGTTTAAAGGTTAAATCAAATTCCTGATTAGGTGCAATGATTCCATCTTGGTCTGTGACGGTTATTTCCACATGGGATATCTCATGCCCATCGGCAGGTAGAACCGTCCGATCAGCCTCCAACTTTAGAGCATAAGGAAGCCCGGCAGAGATTAATTCATGCTCACAAACTTTTTGATTTCCATTGCTGCCAATAGCCCAGATTTTGCCAGGTGTATAGGGAAGCTCCCATATGATTAAATGATCAGGGTAATCGGCCAGCTTCCTCACACCGTATGATTCATCGTTCACGATCAATTCCACGCTCTCACAATTGGTGAAGGTAACCAACCGTATCAATTTTCCACCGTATTCAGGAAATGTCCAATGATCTTCCATGGACGGGGATTTCCAGTGCATCGTCCATGACGGATTGTATTCCGGTTTCATATGTTCGTGAAATACGGCTATGTGCACAACAGGCTGATCTGACCATAAACTTTGTTGGAGATAGGACACAGGTTTGCGGAACCCACAAGTATCGATCAGGCCCGAGGACCACCCTTTGGAGGGATAGCTTGTTTCTCCCAGATAGTCAATTCCACTCCAAACAAATTGACCGATCACATAATCGTGATTAGCGACATCAAACCAAGGATTCATGGGCAAATAACCTTTAACCCGATTATCTTTACCACGGTAGTATGGAAAAGTCTCCGTTCCAAGGATAAGAGTATCTGGCATGGCCCCCCTATAGTGCTCATACCACTGCTCCTGATAGTTCAACCCCAGAACATCCACTCGTTGTGCCAGCAGCTTGGTATGCTCTACCTTGGCTTGAATCGAACCTTCACGCAAGCTTATCGGTGTATTATGCGGCTCAAGCGCACATGTAACAGGCCGGGTTGGGTCTTTTTTATGGCAAAAGGCAACGAGTTGCTCCAACATCCTGAGCATGGACGGCTGACCCTGGTTCTCCACTTCATTCCCAACACTCCACATAAAAACACTGGGATGGTTCCTGTCTCTTATGAGCATCGCTTCCAGGTCCTTTTCCCACCATTCATCATATAAATGCTCATAAGAAAGAGATTTCCATTTGTCAAAAGCTTCGTCAATTACCAGGAACCCCATCTGATCACAAAGATCCAACAATTCAGGTGCCATCGGATTATGGGCAAAACGAATCGAGTTACAGCCCATTTCCTTCAACTTCTGCAGCCTTCTCTTCATTGCCGTATCATGGTAAGCAGCCCCTAGACAGCCTAAATCATGGTGAATGCAAACTCCCTTCAACTTCAGGCTGCTTCCATTCAGAAATAACCCTTTTTGGGCATCAAGGATCACTTCTCTTATGCCAAAAAGGGTTCGATAACGATCCACCTCTGTATTGTCGCAATAGATAGTCGTTTGGGCTTCATAAAGCACCGGGTTGTCCGGTGACCATAATTCCGGTTCTAAAACACGCGTTTTTTGCTCCATTTCGCCCGTCTCGAAGCCCGAAAGAGTCACTCGGTTTTCAATTTTTCCTTTTATTTGTCCCTGTGAGTCCAGAATTTTAGTCACCATATTACACTCTACGGCATGCTCATGATGATTAGTAACCTGTATTCTGGCACTCACCTTGGCTTCATCTGGCGAAATTTCAGGTGTGGTGATGTAAGTCCCCCATTCGGTTATGTGAATATAATCCGTACAAATCAGCCAGACATTACGATAAATACCGGACCCCGAATACCATCTGTCAGGCGGAAGAATCGTATTGTCCACTTTGACAGCAATCACGTTATCCTCATCCCACCGAATATATGGGGTCAAATCATATTGAAAGCTAACATATCCATAAGGCCGCTTATCCACAAAATGCCCATTAATCCAAACCTCACTGTTATTGTGAATACCATCAAATTGTATGTATACGCGCTGTTTTGGAGAGGAGGGCTTCACCTTAAAATGCTTTCTGTACCATCCGACAGACCATCTCGGCAAATAAGCTTGATTGCCACCATACAGCATATGTGGATCAAAGGAATTTTCAATGCTCCAATCATGAGGGACTTGAAGGAGCCGCCAATGCTCATCGTTGTAGTCCATTTTCTCAGCACCCGCGTAATTTCCCTCTATAAATTTCCAGTCTGTTTTGAACGGCATAATCACTCTGCTTCCCATCATCTTGCCTCCATTTCATAAAGTGGATGAACGGATATAACAACAGTGCGGGATGACCATCACAAAAGACATGTTCTCATTACAATATTTGAAACACCGGGCGATCTTCAATAAAGTGTACGGGAAGCATGGGAAACTGGGCGGAAAGTACATCTGCGAGATACTTCATCCCAGGTGCTTCACTTTCAGCATGTCCCAGCATGATAAGTGCTTTACTTTGTCCTTGATAGACAGCATCTTTAACATATTCTGGCGTTTCCCATTCTGGGCCCTCACCGGCAATGACTAAATCTACATTTTCATTTAGAAATAATGGAATGGCTAGATCGCCACCTCCCCTGTATCCTACTGAGATTCCCACTCGTTCACATGGCATGGAAACCTCGCCAGCCACCCGTACATAACGAATATGTAGTTTGGCTTTGATATATTCAGCGATCCCCTTAACTTCCATAGCCGGAATAGTCAAAATGGCGGCCGTCGGCTGCTGTTTCACAATGTAATTGTGCCAGCCAAGCGCCTGAAGAAGCCCAACCATCACTCCATCCGGTTGATAATGGTGTATGGTGTCATGAAAACGAAAAATGCCTACACCTGAATCGGCAATCAGACGGGATTTTTGCAAAAAAACGGAATCATGTAGTAAACAATCCTGCATCCCCTGATGACTATAAAAAATGCCTTCATGCGTAATGATAAAATTTGCGCCTAGAGAAATAGCTTGTTCTATCACATACTGCGAAGCACAGAAAGCGGTTACAATTCCTTGTATCTCAGTATCTATATGCCCTGGGTTAAGAAGATCTACGGTCGCATTGGGTGTACTTATTCCCTTTGTCAGATGCTTCACAATCTGACCCATAGTTATGGTCATACACGTATCCCTCCTCATGGAAAATGTATATAAATTATACCATTTTATTTTAATCATGAGTGCTATCATTTCTAGCAAAACAGCCAGCTCCAAGGGGGCCAGCTATTGTACGAATGGTTCTATTATTTATTTCAGAACTCCTAAAATGGAGTCGATTCGTTCTTTTGCTCCTTGCCAAGATGTCATGACCGGGAACTCATATTGCTCTCTTGCTCTTAGATTCCATGGATGAGGAATACAAAGCACCTTTTTCCCCTCCTTTAGCGCAGGCACTAAATTATGAGGACCATCATCAATCAGGAGATCATAGTTAATCAGGTTCTTTCGTTTACATGGGAAAAAGTTCTCAATCGGAATGAATGGCATATGCCTTTGAAGCCAGTTCCATTTCTCCACGACGGTCTTGGGTTCTGCCGCTGTCACAATAATGACATCAAAAGCATTGCAAAGCTTCTCCATTTCTTCTACAACATACTCGTCAAACAGTTCAAGCTCCTCGAACAAACCCGGTCGCCCATAAAATACATCAAGCGTGCTTTTCGGATGACGTAGATGATCGGTGTTCCAATCTAACATTTCTTCATAACGGAGCGGATGAGTGGGAAATTCACTATTGTTATGGTATATGGCTCGTTTGACGAGATGACAGATGGTATCGTCCATATCGACTGCAATGATTGGTTTTCTCATCAGCTTGCCCCTATCCATTCTGGTAAAAGTTTTCACAAGAGTATCATACTATAATTTAATATCTTGGTGAAGCTTAGGTATGAGTTGTCCCATTGGACTCTCACATTTTTCAAGATAATCAGCCAAGTAGAACGTTAGGTTTTGCTACATAAAGTAGGTACATGAATGGATTATATACGTATTTCATCATTAGAGCTGCACCCGGCTAGGAGATGGATAGATTATGAATAAGAAAGCTGATGGATTTGAGGGTGAAAGGTTATATGTCCTTCCACCCTAAATGTTGAATAAATTAAAATTGAATCCGCCTACAAGTAATCTATATATTACGGATATAGGCTGCTTTAGCCATGCCCGCCATCATTTTCGCGAAAGAACTCACGGCTGTGACTCTCATATATTCATTTACTGTGCCATCGGAAAAGGTTGGGTACGAACGGAGGATAACATAACCATTTGCATGACGGAGCGAAGCTTTGCGTACATTCCCAGGAACATGCCGCATGCTTATGAGGCGGACGAAGAAGATTCTTGGACGATTTACTGGTTTCATCTTCAAGGGGACCAAATTGACGATTTTATGGTATTATTTGAGCCTTTTAAAACGTATGTTTCGATGGCCGCCAGTGATGAAGTCAAACTACTGGAGCTATTTCATATTAAAGAAATTAGCATACAACTCGGTTTTAGGGACCCTTATTACTTCTCCAGACTGTTCAAAAAAATAATGGGCTGCTCTCCTTTGGAATACCGAAATAATCTGAAGGGTAGACCCATAGATGAGCCCCCCGTTCACTGCATGCACCATTCTCATGGATGATCCCTTACGACCGGCAGCATACCTAATTAAAAGATGATAATTGGTTGGTCCACCAACCAATTAATTTATTATCAATAAAATTATAACAAGAAGAGGCGGCGGCTGAGAGGTCAGAAATAGATTATAGTCCATTCCACGCAAATTTGCTGGTTGTAAGCATTTTGAGGAGTTACTTTAACCCTCAGAGACTAACGTTCTGTTTCTTCCTCTGCTCTTGGCCAGGTACAATGCCTGATCCGCCTTCTCTATCAGCTCCTCCCGCTCTGACGCATGCAAAGGATAATGGGCGATGCCCAGAGAGACCGTAACTCGTGTCGGAATGGGAGCCCTGCTTTGTTCCAAAGCCCGACGGACTCTTTCCGCTACGTTGAAGGCTTCCTCAGGTCGGTTCAGCAGAATGACGAACTCTTCGCCGCCGTAGCGATAGCAGACATCATCCGGGCGAAGCGAGGTAACTATAACTTCGGCAACATGTTTCAGCACTTCGTCACCGATGAGATGGCCGTAGGTGTCGTTTACGAATTTAAATTTGTCTACATCCAGCATAATGAGCGAAAACGGCAGACCAGAGGCCATCCATTGACTCATCGTATATTCAAGCGATCTTCGGTTCATTAATCCGGTCAGAACATCCGTCACAGCTTCCTGCGTCAATTGATCCGTCTGCTTCTGAATATTCAACATGGCAAGCATTACGGCCTTGGTGAGCAAATCGGCCTCCTGGCTCCAATGCGGCTTCGCTTCCGGCATTACAATCTTTTCCTTGCCTATCTTGCTCACCAGATTTGCTAGATAGACAAAAGGCCGGGCCAACCTGAATGCTACGAGTATGACGCCCATCAGCAATATGATGAACGGAAACAACGAATACCACAGAATTGTCCGAATGTGGTCCATCAGTTGATCATGGATTAGACCAATCGGCGAAACGACCACAATTCCCCATCCGTTGGCCGGGACACTGGAGTATCCGGCAAGCATCTCGACGCCACTGATGTTGCGAACTTGCTGTTCCCCGCTTTCCCCCTTCATCAACTTCTGCACTACCTTGTTGCTGCTGACATCCTTCCCGAGGAGCTGCTTGTCCGGGTGATACAGCAGGCGTCCGTTGGAATCCACAATATAATAATAAGAACCGGAATCGTCCACATTACCGTTGCCAAAAATATCAGACAGGATATTGTTCTCCTGAAGATAAAGCGTGCCACTCAAAATACCGAGATATTTACCGGCGCTGCTGAAAATCGGTTGACTCATAAATACGATTAGTCTCTTAGTGTTTGAAGTCATGTATGGGGAAGAAATATACGGTTTTTGGAGTGCCAAAGCTTCCAGACTGGCCTTAGACGTGATACGCCGACCTGCCGTTCCCACTCTAGCCGGCGCTACATTGCGGATCAGCCCGTTGGCTTCGACCACTGCGATGGAATTGAAGAAATTGCTGCTCTTGCGCATCAGATCTAAATAATCGTACAGTTGCTTCGAAGTCATGGCATCAACATTGGAAAGTTTATCGGCACTGTATTCCAAGCTGCCGCGCATGGATCGAAATAAAGAATCCATCGTCTTGGAAATGCGATCAGCGTTGGAGTAATTCAGATGGAGCGTCGTCTCCATCAATGAATTCTTTTGGGACTCATAAGAACCAACCAGAAGAATGCTTGAGGTTAGCAGAACCACCAGCGTCACCAAGCCCGTAAGCAACGATATGAGACTTAGCTTTTTACTTTGACGATGTTCGGCTCTTCTCGGTGTAGACAAACTATGACCCTCCCTGGTTCCTGAAAACTTGTTTAATCCATAATACATCAAATTCTGAGGTTATTCGACAATTAGTCGGTGAACTCCATCTTTTCATAATATAAATAAGGAAGACTGGCAAAATGCCGCCGTCTTCCTCATTTATCCGGGCCCCCAAGCGAAGTCAATAACTCACGTCTCTGATCAATATGACTCTCCATGCTCCGTGCTTAGTCCAAAGTACTGGTGGAAACTATAATAGGCGAATTCCAGCTTGCCGATGAATACGGTGTTCACAGACTCACTGTTAGGTCTATTCGATATGTCGGCTCCCAAACTCAGGTTGGTCTGTACTCGAAAAGCATAATTGGGAACGGGTAATGGCGAAGGTGAGGTACTACAGAGGAATGAAAGTAAAGCGCTTACATATTCAAAAACAGGTTTCCGGTCAAGGATGGCTACTTGACCGGATCACTTTAAAAATCGGCTTAAGCCAATACACCCAGAGCGTATCCAATAATTCCTATTGCGAATAAAGCAAAAATTAGAGCTATAGCATTCACTTTCTTTTTGAGCAGTCTCATACACAAAAAAGTCAGCAAGAGAGGTAACAGACCAGGTATCAATTGATCCAGAATCATCTGTATCGTCGTAACCACCTCTACTCCATCCGAACGGGTATATCTGGATACTTCAAGCGGCACATTCAGGGTAGTCCATTTGGATACGAGTGCGCCCATGACAAAAAGTCCCAGGATGGAGGCCGATTCTGTAAGCTTTTGCAACCGGTTTCCGGACATGTCGGACACAATCTCTGTCCCTTTTTGGTAGCCGTATTTCAGCCCGTACCACTTAGTTGCTAGGCGAAGAACATTAAAGAGTAAGAAAAAAAGGACAGGCCCGATGATGCTCCCGGACAAAGCAATGGAAGCTCCCAACGCAGCCAGAACCGGGCGTAACGTTCCCCAGTAAATAGGATCCCCTACTCCGGCTAAAGGCCCCATCAAGCCGATTTTCACTCCACTTATGGTAGCATTGTCAATAGGCTGGCCATTTGCTTTCTGCTCCTCCATAGCCGCCGTTACACCCATAATCGGTGCTGAGATAAACGGTTGAGTATTGAAAAACTCTAGATGCCGCTTTAATGCTTCTTTTTGGTCTTCTTTCTTGCTGTATAGCCGCTTGATTGCCGGAATCAAGGTGACACAGAAACCAATCGACTGCATACGCTCAAAGTTAAACGAGCCCAGCAGGAACCATGAACGGAAAAACATTTTGTTTAGATCGCTTTTTGTCAATTTTTTTTCTTCCATAGTACCCCACTCTTTCATTAGGTATTCTTTAGAGCTCTTCAATTTCACCTATTTGATCTTTTCGCTGACTATATTTAGGACTGAGCTGGATATACAACAAAGCCAGAACCGCTCCTATGACCCCAAAGCCAACCAGATTGATGCTCGTAAATGCCGCAATGACAAAGCCCAAGAAAAAGAAAGGCATCAGGTATTTGGCTGCCATCATGTTGATAACCATGGCATACCCTACAACGACGATGAATCCTCCTGCTATTTGCAACCCTTTTGTAATGACCTCCGGGATCGCATCAAGCAAAGCCGTAACCAGACCGGTTTCTGCTGCAATAGCCACCAAAACGGCAGGCAGAGCGACGCGCAATCCCTGAAGAAGGAGGGCGATGAAGTGGCATAGTTCAATTCCTCTGAAATTTGAAGATTCGGCATATTTATCTGCCAAGTGCTGAAAGAACACGGTAATCGTTCTAACAAAAATCGTCAACACTTGCCCAGCAGCTGCAATCGGAATCGCAACAGCAATTCCGGCGCCGATCGACTGATGTCCAACAATAACCAATATGGTTGAGATTACACTGGCCAAAGCGGAATCCGGAGCCATTGACGCCCCGACATTCATCCAGCCCAATGCCATCAATTCCAGCGTACCGCCTAGAATAATACCCGTTTTGAGATCGCCTAGGACCAGACCGATCAGTGTACACGCAACCAGAGGCCGATGAGTCTGTCCTTCATCCAAAACGCTGCCCATTCCGCAAATGGCTGCAACCAGCGTTACCATTACGATTTCAAAAACACTCATGTTTAAACCCCTCTCTTATGCCAACCTGCTCTTGTGCCAACCTGCAGTTAAAACTGGACATTCTGGAGCTTGCTAATCAAATTGATTTTAGGATCACTGGCCACTTTTCTAATTTCCAGTTCAATCCCCTTTTCGTGCAGTTTATGAAATGCCTCTACATCCTGCTTATCTACGGACACCGCTCCGGTAATCTGTGTCTTGCCTTCTTTAAAGCACATTCCACCTACATTTACAGATGTGAACGGTACCCCGCCTTCTACGACCCGCAGTACATCAGTCGGATTGGTAAACAGGAATAAGGTCTTAAAATCGTTATATTTAGGGTTGTTGTAAGCTTCAATCGCTTTTGCAATCGTGACGACATAAGCCTTAATTCCCGGCGGCGCCACCTGTAATAATAAGGTTTTGCGCAGCGTATCCGCAGCGACCTCATCGCTGACCGCGATGATTTTGTTACACTTCGTTTCTTTCACCCACACAGTAGCCACCTGACCATGGATCAGACGATCGTCAATACGAACAAATGAAATTTCCATATCTATAATTCCTCCTCTGTTTGTATGTCCCGGATGACACGAAAAGACTTCATCGAATCCTGACCCGCACGGATGGCCAGATCACTCAGATTCTCCACTTCCTCCAGCCCTCTATTTGTCAGCAGGTCTACGATCATTGGCAGGTTTACCCCTGTTACAATGTCCATTTTTTCATAGCCGGCCACAATCCTGCTGGCCGCATTATAGGGGCTGCCACCAAACAAATCGACGAGAAAGATAAGTCCATCCGTCCAATCAATCGTTTCCAATGCCGCTTTGTACTTCTCAACAAGTCCGTTAACGCTTTCACCAGGCTCAAACGTCACGCCCACCACATTTTCCAGATGTCCGAAAATCATTTCCGTGGATCTTAGGATCTCTTTGGAAAGTTTCCCATGTGTGCCAACAATAACACCTATCACTTGTTTCACCCCCTCCTTACATCCTTCGCCTATACATATATGCAAGTCTCGTGCCAACATTCTGTATGATTCGTTCAATCATCAAAGAAAAGACCAAACCCCTCGGCTGTTCCGGGGATTTGGTCTTTTCTCGCCATATGCTTATTTTCAACATCCGCATTATTGATACACATCTGAAAGCGTTTTATACACTTACGCCATTACTCGGGAATACAGTTATATACTTCGCTTAAGATTTCACAAATATAATATTTTTCATCATTGGTCAGCTTCATGTTCATACTGGAAGCAAATATATTGCAGGAACGGTTCACCGCATCGAGAATTCGTTGATCAAGCAAGGGTACATCCCCCTGATATACTAACCCTTCTCCAATGACCATTCGTTCCATGGCATGAGCCGTATGAACGGCAAGTTGAACTTTCTTTGCATAATGAAAATCGACTTCCAGTTCCTGTTCCAGCTGTTCGATAAATTTCATCAAGATCCCCAAAATTTTGTGGGGATTCAAATAAGTCATAAACTCCTTTAGCGTATCCTCACATAGCTCTCTAACGACTACGCTTTCGTTAGCATGCATAACAGGCAGTTGATTGTTCAGCAACAGTTCTCTTAATGCATGCTCACCGCTTGCCTCGATCAGTTTTTCCAAAGGAATAAACGGTACATTCAGCTCGCTTGGCCGCTTAACTCCAATCACTGCAAGAATCGTATGCTTGGCCCGTAAATCTTTCACCGTTTTATCCAATTCCCTGACTTTTGCCGGTACAACGACGATTTTCTCTTCTGTTAAGTCGTAAACGACCTTCTCCACAAACTCCTTCAGCTTGACTGCGGCGCCTTTGCCGGAAGAACAAACCGTCACGATTACCTTATTACTGACCTTCTCTGCTTTCACTTCGGCATTTCCATTGTTATATCCACGAAAATCCTTCAGGGATTGGTAAATTTCCTCTATATTCATATCAAAAATACTGGCCTTCCGCACGGCCTCCAACGTAAGGGGAGTTGATACCATATCAATGGTCTTCACCTTGATCCCGACGCGTTCCATAATGGTTGCTTCAAGGTTGAGCAGGGAGCCCATATCAACTAGCAGCAATACGCCTCTGCCATTGTCAATGTCCTTTACTTTATCAATAACAACCTCTAGAATTTCCCTGGGACTAACATCCAAAGGCATATCTACTGCACAAATATTTGAGCTTCCCAGCAGGCTATCGACGACGCCGACGATACTGCTCGCCGTACTGTTGCCATGTGCAGCTACGATGATCCCCACATTTCCTTGATGCTCCTCCTCCACCGATTTCAGGAGAATCGCCACATAGGTAGTCTCGGCATCGGGTACGCTGACTTCGAACTTGGACTCGATCAAATCCTTGATAATCAGTGCCAGTCTGTATTCTTCATCCTGATCATTCATCGGATCATAGATTTGTTTGCTGATGTATTTCTTCTCTCGGATTCGCTTTAAAAAGGCACTCAAATGAAGGCTGAAGGCATAAACAAACCTGTCACTGTACTTTCTGTTCAGTTCTTTTTGAGCCATCTCCTGCACCTGTTCAGCAAACTCCAGGATATTTCTGCCCACGATTTTAAGGATCCGTTCCCGTCCCCCTTTGATATTATAAAATCGGTTATAGAAGCTTTTGATATGAATATTGACATCTGTAGTAATAAACTTATTGATAAAGCTGTCGTCAAGTCCTTCTTCCTTCAGCATACCTATTTTGTCTTCAATCAATTTGTACAGGTTGAACGGCAGTTCAGAAGCGTCTGCTTCATCCATTCCTTTGCTGCCTTCAGGAGTGATATACAGCGAGGAGTTGACCATTTCCATTTCGGCAATCTCCTTGCGGTTTTTCCCCATATTAAATAGACCTTCCTTGATATTTCCGGGCAAAATTTTAAAATCAAGTTCAATCTCTTCCTTATTTTCATGTATGCTGTTCAAAAATCCTTTGGCACATACAAGCTGAATGTTCGATTTCAACTGGCCGATATTGCCATAGGTTACGCTGCCAATCAGTGCTTTTACAGTTTCCAATTCAACCCTAATGGGCTTGTTAACACGATGGGCCTCGTTTGCGAAGAGATGCTTCAGGATCAAAAACCGCTCTTCAACTGCTCGTTCTTGCAGGGAAGGAATGTTGATCGTAATCGGTATCCGTCTGATAAAGGTTTTAAGCATGGAAGAACTGGGATCTTCTGTCGTAGCGCCGATGAGCAGCACATTCGCATCCCGCTTACGCTCCGACTCGCCCAATTTGTTGTAACTGTTCGTGTCCATGAAATAAAAAATCATTTCTTGGCCTTCTGGAGGCAACCGGTGAATCTCATCCAAAAACAGGATGCCTCCATCCGCTTTCTCGACCAGTCCCTCTTTTTCCCGATCGGCCCCGGTAAACGCCCCTTTCACATGTCCAAAAATATGGGAAAGTAGCAGTTGAGGGTTATTGTAATAATCGGCGCAGTTAAATACGATAAATGGTGCTTGCTCCGAAAACCGCTTCATATACTTTCCATAATTATACATTAATCTGGCAAACATCGTTTTTCCTACGCCAGTCTGCCCCACAATCAGCGTATGCAGACCCTTCGGCGGGTATAATATTGCCGCTTTTCCCTGCTCAACCTGATTTCTCATACTGCCCATGAAACCGATTAAGGCGTGAAACGGATCGACTTGCTCTCCAGGCAGCAATATTTCATTAATGCTGTTTACTTGGATTTGTCTCTCTTTAAGCTGAACCGTAAAAATCTCCTCAATTACCTGCTTGTGCAAAAACTTGACGGGTCTTCCCTTGATTTTAATAATCAAGTCAGCGCGAAGTAGGCTATTAAGCTCCTTGCTTACATTATTTCTTAGCATATTCTGACGATCGGCTATTTCCGCAGCCGTAATTCCATCGCCATCCAGCAAAGCCTCTACCGACAGTTTCTTTGTGCCTTTGGCAATATACTCTAAAATCTCATCAATTCGTTTCACAGTATTCCCCCAGCCTGACGAGTTCTCATTTAATTAGTATATAAAAAAAGAAGTAATCCTCTACAAAAAAAGCAACTGACAAGATAATCAGTAATGTGATACCCTTCATTAGATCTATCCAAAATTCATACTCAACCCACTCAATTCACTTATTTTCCAAAATCAGAGGTTGGCAGTATAATTGCATAAGCTTCAAGAATAAATTGGTATTGAAACCATATTAAAGGCTTTGTTGCTGCCCAGCAAGGAGATGAGATAAAATGATACGATACGGATTACAGCAAGAGCAAGCATTCAGGCTGGCTATGACTCCTGAATTACGACAAGCCATCACGATCCTTCAATATTCTTCAGCCGATCTAATGTCCTATCTTCATGAGCAAGCGAATGAAAATCCAATTATTGATTTGACAGAGATCGACATGTCCAGCGAAAGAATGAGTAAAGAGGAAGAATATTCACCACGAAAAAGCGATAATCCGGTAGATCTTTTGGATTTTGTCTCTAACCCTGCAGATAATTTATATAGACATCTCAAAGCACAACTTGGGCTGGTCCGCGGGCTTTCAAAATTGCAGCAGATGATTGCAATGTTTCTTATTGGGAATTTAAATGAAAAAGGCTACCTCGAGTTGGATGTAAGTACAGTTGCTGGAATACTTGACGTCTCCACCGAAGAGGTTGAAAATATACTCGCTCTGATCCAAGGCTTTGAACCGGCAGGAATCGCCGCTCGCAGCCTGGAGGAATGTCTTCTTTTGCAGCTACGGTATGCTGGCAAGGTTGGTGTTTACCTGGAAGAGATCGTGCGACACCATATGGTCAACCTTTCATGTAACCGCATACAAAAAATCGCGGATGCTCTGGGTATCAACATTCGCGAGGTACAGCAAATAACCGACCAAATACGCAAGTTGAATCCTTGTCCAGGAGCGGCATTTGCCCATTATGAACACCAGTATCATATAGCAGATATCTCGGTTGAAAAATCCAAGAACGACTATCTTGTGACAGTTAATGATATCACAGTCCCACGCGTCGGGATTAATCCTTTTTACCAGCGTATGCTCCGGGAGCAGACGATGGGGGAAGAGAAGCAGTTTCTTCATGAGAGGATGAATACGGCATTATGGCTAATTCATAGCCTTGAGCAACGCCGCCTGACCCTGATGCGTGTAGCCCAAGCCATTGTTGATAGACAGTGGGAATTTTTCGAGCATGGCGTTCATTACCTCAAACCGATGACCCAAAAGGAAATTGCTGAAATAACCGGCTTGCACGAATCCACGATCAGCCGGGCGGTCAGTAATAAATACATACAGACGCCCCGTGGATTGTTCGAGCTCAAATATTTCTTCACCTCTGCCCTAGTGTCGAAAAACGGAGATGCCACTTCATCGGAGAGCGCAAAAATGCGTATTAAGCAGATCATCGACGACGAAGAGAAGCAAAAACCGTTTTCGGATCAGGCAATCACAGAACTGCTGGCAAAGGAAGGGCTGGAGCTGTCACGCAGAACGGTGGCCAAATACCGGGAAGAGCTTGGATATCTTTCTTCTAGCAGGAGAAAAATTTATTAAAGCTTCGGTGACCATATCGGTTATAGCCCTGCCACCTTACTCAGGGGAAAGCCGTTGTGAATATGAAGGAGCGGCAAGATCAAACTCAAAAACTATCCTATTGTCCAAATATCAAAAATACTTTCCCATTGAGTAGGTCTAGGCGGCGATTCGCCGCTCCTTGGCCTTGCCTCGGTCATGGCGGCTCAACAGAAATCCGACCAGAGACGCGGTGGATTGTTGGAAAATCATTCCGAGCACAACAGGCAGCGCTACCGGAGCTGGGAAGTAGGTGATAGCAAGCACGGCTCCTGCGCTGATATTGCGCATGCCGCCGTTAAAGACAAGCGCCGTACGGTTGGCATCATTCCACCCCATCAGCATGGAGATCAGGTAACCGATCACATATCCAGTGGAAGCAAGGGCGATTATCGATAGGCATACCCCGACGAGTTTTAGATTAAAATCGACCAGATAGGGCGCGATTACAGATCCGTTAATCATCACGACCAGAGCCATAGCCAACTTGGAGAACGGGCCCAGCCGAGGTTCCCACACCTGCTTGATCTTCCCTTTGGTCCATTCGTTCAACACCATGCCGATTAGCGAAGGAACGACAATCATCCAGAACAGGCTCTGCATCATTGCCCAAGTATCAAGTTGTACATCCGCTCCCACCAGCAGGGACATAATGCCGGGCACGGCGAATGGGGCCAATATCGTATCGATCAGAATGATGGCTAGCGTCAGGGCCGTATTGCCTTTGTAGATGTTGACCCACACGAAGCTGGAAATGCCCGTAGGGATGGCCGCACCAAGAATAAGCCCGGTAATCGTATAAGGATCGTCGCCGAAAGCGAGATGTCCAAGCATCATCGCGAGCAGCGGCATAGCCAAGTGAAGAATAAACAGGCAGGCGATCAGCGGACCGGGATGCTTTATCACATGGACGAAATCTTTGAAACCCATGCTGATACTGCCCGCGAAGGTCATGAATGCAAACAGCCAGGGAGAGAATCCGGTGTATTCCGACAACGGCGTACCGATCAGGACGCCGATTAGAATGCTGATGGGCGTGATCAGCGGCATAGCTGCATTTAGTCTCCGATTCAACGTTCTGAACATACATAACTTCCTTTTTTTACACCATAGTATAGACCTTGCAGCGCCAATTCGTAAACGAAAGAAATCATCATTTATTTAAAAACACACCGTGTTACAGCAGAAGAGACCCACATAGTGTAGATCTCTTCAAAGTTTTTTGCTATTGATGTGCAATATGACATTGGGTTCCCGGTCTGTCGATCTGTATCGTAATATGCTTGATCTTGTATTGTTCATTGAACAATTTTTGTGCCTGCTCCATCACAACACTACTGTACATTGGATCTTGAATAACAATATGATAGTTCAGCAATAGAACATCTGATGATAGCGCCCATACATGAAGATCGACAATTCCATGTGCAGAGCAACTAAAGCTCAACATAAAGCTTGCATCCTGTTTTTTAACATGTTTCATTCAATTAGATAATTATCAAATCGGCTTAGATACATGTTCTTGTCCTTAGCTTGGGACAAGAACTTACATCGTTAAAACAAAAAAGCCTCCAAACGCGTTCATATTGGCAAACGCATGGATTCGTTCTGGTTTCACCAAACGTGAAAAACTCAGTATCAACTGTTTCACCGCTTCTTGAGAAGAGAATTAGCTCCCTTTTACATTCGTAGCGAACAGCATGTCAAAATCCGCTTCCGTGATCTCTGCAATGGATTTAGCTTGCCGAAAGCTACGAGAGTTACTTGAAATAATTTCTCAAGCTCGCTCAAGCGGCTGACGATAGTCAACGATGATCCCCTTCTCTTTAAGCTCCGTGAAAATTTCCTCCGGAACCCCAGGTGCTGCAACATCCTTGACAATGACCGTCGCCTGAATGCCATATTTCCCCTCATACTCCTGCGCAAGCTCCAAAATCTTACCCTCACTGCGAGCTACCAGCACAATATCATGTCCCCCCTTGGCAAAACGATCTGCTAACTCTTTACCGATCCCACCGGATACCCCTGTGATAAGAACTGTCTTTCTCATTTTGTAGCCCACCTCTTTTTTATTTTAAAATTTAAACCATTTAATACCGTTTTTTAGCTCGCTGAAATGCACGGTGTAGAAACAAATAGGAGAACGAACATTCTAGTAATATGAAAAAAAACTGTCATTTTACTATAAGCTGCATGGATAGATTAGCTATACGGCGAAGTTTTTCTTTTGTAATCGAAGTTTTGGATATCACTCTTAACCCAACCCCCACATTATGCAGATATTCCGCCAATTCCCTTGCGTCGTACTCAGATGTGAATTCACCGTCTTGCTGCCCCCACAGAATAATGTCCTTGAATAGTTGCTCTGCAGTCGAAAACACTTCAATTGATTTGTTATTAATATCGGCATCACGCGCCGCCAATTCCACCGTCGAATTCACCATTAAGCAGCCAAAAGCTGGATTCTCTTCTCCGCAGATCAAGAAGCCAACAATAAACTGAAGTGCTTCCGTTGCAGTTTTGGAGCTTTTTACCCCTGCTGCAAGTGCGGTGCTAATTTTATTATCATAAAGCTCTACTGCCTTTAGAAACAGCGTATGTTTGTCGCCAAATGTGTCATACAAGCTTCTGCGATGGATTCCCATATGCTCGACCAGATCGGTCATGGATGTCTTCTCGTAGCCCTGTTCCCAAAAAAGTCTCATCGCTTTATCTAATACAACGGACTCTTCGAACTCTTTGCTTCTGGCCATTTGAATTCCCTCCTGTCAAGAAAAAAGATCATTGAATAAAATGATCTCGTAGTCCCCCTTACTTCGTTTTACAGTATACTTTGTTTATTCTCAGAACACGCGAGCAACACCACTTAGTTGCTTGTAGTTTAGAAGGTCACAATCACTTTGCCCTGGGAGTGGCCCGTCGACACTTTAATCAACGCCTTATTAATGTCATCAAACGTATAAGTTAAATCTATAGAAGGCTTGATATTTTCTTTTTCAACAAGTTTAGTGATTTCTTGTAATTGACTTCCATTGGCTTGCACAAATAAAAAACGATATTCATTTTGATGTTTACGCGCTAAAGAATCTAAGCGAGCACCCACTAAACCAAACAATGCTTTTTTCCACATCGGAAAATGATTGTCAACCGCAAAGCGATAATTAGGTCCGGCTTTCAATGATACCAATTTGCCTTGTGGTTTTAAAATGCCCAGTTCAGCTTTGATCTCTTTGGTACCCAAGGTGTCGATCACATAATCGATATCGGACAGTATGTCAGCATAGTTCTCTGCCTTATAATTTATGAATTGGTCAGCCCCGATCGACAGTGTACGTGATCTGCCTCTTTCACTGCCACTTGTAATAACATATAATCCCATTGATTTGGCAATGGGGATTGCCATAGCGCCGAAGCCTCCGGTTCCTCCAGGAATGAATAGCTTTTTATTCGGCTGGGCATCGAGTACTTCGTGTAACGCTTGATAAGCAGTCAAGGCAGTAAGGGGTACCGCAGCAGCTTCAATGAAAGATAGATTTTCAGGCATGATGGATAAAGCATCTTCATTCACGGCCGCATATTCAGCAAAAGCACCGATTTTAGCAAGTGGCAACCTCGTATACACAGGGTCACCAACCTTAAAATTCAAAACATCATCACCAACGGCTTCAATAACGCCAGATAGTTCATTTCCTAAAGTTAATGGCAACTCATAGTCGGCAATCAACCGAACGCTGCCATTCAAATTAAGAATGTCCAGTGGATTTACACCTGCAGCTTTTACTTTGACAAGTACCTCGTGGCTATTGATCTGTGGTATGTTAATATCATTTAATTCCACTTGGATTTTTTTTGAATATTTCTGTATTTGTGCTGCTCTCATGTTTCATCCTCTTCCTTTGCTAATTTTGGGGTAGCACACCATGAACGCAATCGAGTTTTTAGGTTGACCCGCTCGCTATACCATTTTTTATCAAATACGTTTTTTTGAAAACATCGAACATCTTTAGACTAAAAACATGGCGCACAATTTTCAGTTGTACGCCATGTTTCACCCTTTATGCTATTGTAGCCCCTCTTGGGATTCTAATTCTTCCATCGTAGGATAATCCGTGTAACCTTTGCTTCCCAGACCAAAGAATGTTGTCGGATCCGCTTCATTCAATGGCGCACCTTTTTGAAGTCGTTCCACTAAATCCGGATTGGCTAATGACCATACACCAACAGGCACCAGATCAGCAAGGCCACTATCTATATCCACGTTAAGATCCTCCAGAGCTCGTCCAGCACGATTGACTAACAAAGGATTCGTCCAGATTGAACGAATGTCTTGGAGCAGTTTTTCGTTTCCAAGATGCATGACATGAAGGTAAGCTAAATCCAATTGAGCTAATTCTTTTACAAGATAACGATAAAGTTCAGGACCTTGTTCACCATCTTGAATCCCACCAAGAGGTGTCCCTGGCGAGATACGGAAGCCTGTTCTTTCTGCTCCAATTTCTTCGACAATGGCTTTCGTTACTTCAATCGCGAAGCGAGCACGATTTTCTATAGATCCCCCATATTCATCCGTCCGTGTATTCGAATTTTCTCCGATAAATTGATTAATCAGATAGCCATTGGCTCCATGGATTTCAACGCCATCTGCACCTGCTTTAATAGCCGCAGCTGCTGCTTTTCGGAAATCTGCAATAGTCGTTTGAATATCCTCTTTACTTAACTCACGCGGAACGGGGATGTCCTGCATACCTTTAGCAGTAAACATTTCTACACCTGGCGCGATTGCAGATGGCGCAACAGGTTGACGATGATGTGGTGTATTGTCTGGGTGCGACATGCGACCAGCATGCATTAATTGGATATACATATATCCACCTGCTTCATGCACTGCATCTGTAACCTTTTTCCATCCTTCAATATGCTTATCCGTATAGATCCCAGGTGACCATAAGTACCCTTGACCATCATCAGAAGGTTGTGTACCTTCCGTAATAACGAGTCCCATTGACGCTCGTTGAGCATAATAAAGGGAAGTTAGCTCTCCCGGTGTACCATCTTCTTGCGATCTACTACGTGTCATTGGTGCCATTGCTAAACGATGTGGTAACTCCATTTCTCCAATTTTCGTTTTACTCCACAACTTTTCCATTCTGATACTCTCCTCTTCAAATGAAATTATACGGATATATTAATTCGATTTAAAATTCTGAAATTATTGGATATATTTCGCCTCTCAGATTGAAATCATAGTTCTGGTCTACAATCCCTACCACCTCGTTGCTATCATAAAGATCTACCATGAAGCCCGCCATTTGTTTGGCAGTGTGGTACTTAGGCATGTTTGCTTTGTAATCAAATTCTTCAGCATCTATTGATTTCTTCACGAATTCCGTTTCCGTTATAGCTGGTGCTAAAACTTTTGCCTTTAGTTTTGCCCCTTTCAGTTCTAGTTCTTTTGCAAGCCCTTCTGTGAAGGCACTAACGTAGTATTTAGATGCAGAATAAGCAACGCTCCCAACAGCAATGGCATATCCGAGTGAGGATGATACGTTAATTAACTGAGTTCCTTCTACATCAGCATAATCTCGCACAAATAGTGTAGAAAGGATCGTCAAGGATTCGATATTAACACGTAACATGGTTTCAACTTTATCTAAATTCTGTTTTGCTACAAATGAAGCTTCACCAAGCCCCGCATTGTTAATCCAGGTCTCAATTTGGTATTCCTTTAAATTGTTATACAGTGTGTAGGCCTGATCTGTAACAGACAGATCACTTGTACGAACAATAACATTTACATTAGGATCAATTTCCTGAATTGTTGATTTAAGCTCTTCTAACTTATCTAATCTTCTAGCTACCAAAATTAAGTTTTTGCCACGTGCAGCAAACGCCAATGCCGTCTCATATCCAATTCCTGAACTTGCTCCTGTGATAACTGTGTACTTCATAATATTCTCTCTTTCATAAAATGCAGATTATTGTACATGAATTTCAAAAACAAATTTAGAACAATCATTCTTATTTGGGTGAAAAAAGTTAGATCTAACTTGCTTTAAGTATATCGATTTTAGAACGAACAGTAAAGAATTATTTTCGCGGCTAAGAATTTTAATTTTGAGACCGAATTTCTTGTCTTGTTTGGGGCATAAGATACAAGTTCTTTCCTCCGCTAGAGGGACAAGAACTTGTATCGCGAAAACAGCCATTTAGGTGACTCCTTTTGCCCGATAAGTTGTAATTACACTTTTAATCTAATCCGGACAGTGTCATATCAATAATATCCTTTAATTTTTGTTGATCCGTTGTTGTCTTAACCAACGTTTTGTTTTTCAACCAGAAATTTCATTTTGCTGGTCTGCTTAGTTTCATATCGTTCGAGTGCCTTCATAAATAAGGCATGCTTATCACCAAAAGTATCATAGATACTTCTTCGGTGAATGCCCATAAAATCAACCAATTCTTGCATTGAAGTTTTCTCATATCCTTGTGCCCAGAACAGGCGTATTGCTTTATCTAATACTTCATTAACTTCAAATTCCTTGGATCTTGCCATTGTAATCACCTCGAATAATCGTTATACATTGAAGTGAACGATCGGCAAACTGGAAAGAAGAACGTGAATAAAATCAAACGATAAGTCGCTTGATTTTATTCTTGGTGTATGGAATACAGGTATGATGCCTATCTTATATATTTAACGCAGGATTCTTCGTTTGTCTGCTTGTAACCAATCGGGTGTCCAACCTTTTTCCAACGCATCCAGGGTTACTCCTGGTGGAACAATGGCATCTATCGCATCCAGTATATCGCTGCTTAATCGGATGTCACTACCCTTTAACGTTTCCCGGAGTTGTTCAATTGTTCTTGCCCCAACAATGGCAGAAGTAATGGACGAATGAGCTTGTGTGAATGCCATGGCAAGATGAGGTAAAGTTAATCCTGCTTCATCTGCAAGTGTTTGGAGTTTGGCTATGGCTTCAAACTTGATGCGGTTTTCTTCTCGATTAGGGTCAACAACAGATTTTAAGCGTCCAGCGAAGGTGGCTGCTCTTGAATCCGGGGCGACAGCTTCTCCTGAACGGTATTTTCCCGTTAATAAGCCACCCGAAAGTGGGCTCCAAACCAAAACACCCATTCCATATTTTGCTGTGGCAGCAAGCAGATCGAATTCGATACTTCGGTTTAAAATGGAATACGGGGCTTGCTCAGAGACAAAACGCGCTACATTTTTGCGTTCGCTAGTCCATTGAGCTTCGGTCACTTGCCATGCCTGAAAATTGGATGTACCAATATAGCGAATCTTTCCTTCACGAACCAGGTCCGTAAGTGCGTCAAGACTCTCTTCAATATCGGTATGGAGATCCGGCTGATGTAGTTGATACAAATCGATATAATCCGTTTGCAGCCTTCTCAAACTATCCTCTACTGCACGCTTAATCCAATATTTCGAGTTACCGGATTGATTAAGTCCACTACCCATGGGCATTCCGCCTTTCGTGGCCAGAATGACATCCTGTCTGCGTTCTTTTAGAATGTGACCCAGAATTTCTTCGGATTGACCACTTGAATAGACATCCGCAGTATCGATCAGGTTAATTCCTCCAGCCAAAGCTTCATCCAACATGACTGCAGCTTCTTTCTCCGTGTTGTTCCCCCAAAAACCAAATGAACCTGTACCTAATACAAAACTGCTTACTTTAAGGCCTGTATTTCCTAATACACGATATTCCATGTTCAATCCATCCCTTCTCCATCTGTTATAATAAGAATGATCATTCTAATAAATGTATAAGAACTCCAAGGCAAGATCATATACCACTTCTCATAACTCTTGGCTTCTTACCCGTTTATTCCTCCTACGTCAACAATATAACATATTGAGAACGATTGGTAAATAATAATTATTTATGACCGCAATTAATCGATCATGTCTTTTGAGTCTTGGCTGCGTCCTACTCTCTCAGGACCTGCGGTCCAAATACCATTAGCGTTAGAAATGGAAGAACGACATAGATCGCTGCAAAAGGAAGTCAGACAACAAGTATTACGTTTGAAGAGATAATTCCTTATTGGGTCTGTCATTAAATCTCGAATGCTAAAAATATCATAATCAATGCTTATTGTTTATCATCTTCATATGTTGATTTCCATCCTACATTATTCACTACAGATGGTTCTAAACTTGAATCCTGATGATCTCCAGAATATATCCATATGCAGAAGACAAAATGCTCATACTCCCCGCATATTTATTTCATTTTGAAAAAGTTGGGCTAAGTAAAGTTAAAACTTTTTCAGCCTAGTACCTTGGCCGAATCAAATTTCAGGATAGAGGTGCTTTAATTTCCCTCTCGCTTGCTCAGTTGTAAATTGCCA
>NZ_SLTL01000019.1:0-107046 GCF_014858585.1 Paenibacillus sp. 23TSA30-6
TTACCTCACACTTAGCTAAGGGTGAAATCCTGCGAATTCATGAGCCTGAGTGAGAAAACTAAATCATATTGAGGGAGTTTAATAAATACAGCTTACCGTAGTGATAGGCTGCTTTTTAATCAAATTAAGATATTTACCAAAGAAAAAGATACATATTTCCTGTCTTGATGATTAATACAAGTAAATCACGTTTACAAAGGACAAAAGACAGGCAGAAGATTATAAATTCACTAACAATTTAGGGTAAACGTAAACCTAATTGAAACCGCCCATCCAATAACCCGATGGGCGGTTTTTACATACTACTTTCCTGCTCCTTTATCACCTGCTCAACCCCCAACAGAATCAGCTTCAATCCGAACTCAAACGCTCCGTCGGTCCCCATCAGCTCGAACAGCCCGTTCGTGAACATCCTCCGAAACAGTCCCGCATCCGTCTCGCTCATGGAGTCCAGAAGGCGAATCATCTCCTCACCCGGATGCGCTTCCTGGTCCTTAAGGATAGCGGAGACATTGCGCTCATGCTGATAATCGTCTAGAACGAAATAGAAGACATAGTTCACAAGCGTAGTAACCACTTGCATTTTCTGCTCTTGCTCAAGCGGCGTCGATTCCACGCAGAGCAGCATACGGTTGGTGAACCGGATGATGTCCGGTTCGTGGGGCAGCGTCATCATCATGAGCTGCGTGGAGCAGGGATATCGGCTGAGCACGCTCCGTACCGTTACCGCAAGCCCCGTCAGCTGCTCCTTCCAGTCCCCCTCGGAGTGGAACTCCTCCAGAATCATCTTCGATACCTGGTTGGCCAGACGCTGGTAGAGATGCTGTTTGCTCTTGAAGTACCAGTACAGAGAGGGAGCCTGAATCCCTAACCTGTCGGCCAATCGTCTCATGCTGAATTTCTCGATGCCCTCCTCTCCAAGAAGCTCCCACGAGGTTTCCAAAATCTTATCCTCCGAAATTTGAGGCTGCTTTTTTTTCATCGGTATCCGCCCTTTTATCTAACAGTGTAAGTTTGTGCTTTACAGGTTCATTGGTTCATGATACCATCTAACACTGTAAGGCACAACCTAACAGTGTTAGACTGAAGGGCAAAATAAATAAAGAAAGTAGTGATTCGCATGGATGCAGAAAACCTCCATTACTTTGAAAAAGCACCGGTCGCAAAAGCCGTAGCCCACTTCGCTATACCAATGGTGCTAGGCACGTCAATGAGTGTCATTTATTCCGTCTTGAATGCCTATTTCCTTGGTACACTTCACAATACTGCTATGTTAACCGCACTCGCACTAACCCTGCCGTTATTCGCAATCATTATGGCGCTAGGCAATTTGATTGGCATGGGCAGCGGTACATTCATCTCCCGTTTGCTAGGAGAGAAAAAATATGATGATGTAAAGCATGTGTCTTCATTCGCCTTTTACAGCAGTTTAGTTCTCGGTCTTATTGTGATGGTCGTCGGCCTCCCGTTGATCGATCCAATCGTTCATGGCCTGGGGGCAACGTCTGACTCCTTCGGATTCACGAAGGACTATGTGACGATTATGCTTATTGGTTCACCATTCGTCATATTATTCTTCACGCTGGAGAATATCGTGCGCTCGGAAGGTGCAGCAATCACGTCGATGATCGGTATGATTCTCAGTGTTGTTGTAAATATTATTCTCGATGCGCTAGTCATCTTTGTCTTCCATTGGGACGTGATCGGCGTTGCGTCTGCTACGGTCATCTCTAACTTGGTTGCGAGTGCATTTTACGCCTTCTATATGGGATATAAGAGCCAATTCTTAACCGTCTCGATAAAATGGTTTAAGGCTACCAAGGACATTCTGAGCAATGTATTCAAAATCGGAGTTCCCGTCTTTGTTATGAGTGTCTTCTTGGGTGCAATGTCGCTCATCCTTAACCTTTTTCTTGTCGAATATGGGGATCAGGCCATAGCTGGGTATGGAATTTCATCACGTTTATTGCAATTTCCTGAGTTTATTCTGATGGGCTTATGCGAGGGAGTCGTGCCGTTGATTGCCTTCTCTTTTACAGCGAATAAATTACGCATGAAGCAAACCATTGGATTCACGATCAAAGTGATTGTGGCGTTAGCAGTCGTATTCGGCATCATCGTCTATTTGATTTCCGACCACTTAATTGGTTTATTTACAAATGACTCGCAATTAATTGAAATGGGCAGCTACATTCTACATGTGACGTTCCTATCCTTGTTCATTACAGGAATGACCACATTGTTTACCGGAATCTTCCAAGCAACAGCGCAAGGAACCGCCGCGTTTATTATGTCAATTATTCAAGGAATTACTCTGATTCCTGTGTTGTTTATCGCCAATCAAATGAACGGCTTTCACGGGGTGGTATGGTCCCTTGTCATTTCGGATGCCGTCGCGTTCCTTGTTGGTGCCATCATACTGTATGTTCTGCGGACCAAATTGCAGCCTGATTTGGATAATTTAGTACAGTAGAAAACATATAATACGCAAGAAGGCAGGATAAGGACACTCCCCGACCCTGTCTTTTTTAGGTACATGGACGGGGAATAGGGCTATTGTCATTTAAAAAATGAAAATGCTCCCTACCTGCAGGATCTTGCTTATTCAGCGCCCCATCGCCACACTCATCGGAAAGTTCTTACCTCCGAAGATCATCGTTTCCACCGCAAACTTCGAGACGAGCAAACCCGTGCCTCCTAGTCCCTTATATTTCACTTTTCAACGCTCCATTCCCAAAGGAATTATTTGTCTGTCTGGGAGTGTTAATAAAACCTAGAGTGAACTCTAGGTAAATTAGCGACTTTATTCTTTTTTCAACTCGGTGGGGTAGAACTGTATTAACCTAAACTGCCCGTTAGTTTAACCTTCGTTTGTTGTCCTTGTTTAGACTATTCTCTACGAGCTATACGAAGCCCTTGATCGGGACCAAATCCATTCGCATCGAACTTGCCTCGGAAAGATATCTCGTTGTTGCTAACGTTGCCGATCCAACCGCCGCCCTTCACAACCCGGAAGGAACCGCTTTGGCTATCCAAGTCTCCGTACCAGTCCCAGCACCATTCCCTTACGTTGCCAGACATATCGTAAATTCCTAACTCGTTGGGTTTCCGGGTACCGATTGATTTTGTTTTATTATTGTTGCTCTCTATGATAGGCCAGTTCCAGTCTCCAGATAAGTACTTGTCTCCGGCGTTTTTCCAATACCATGCGACTTCGTCGGCATTATTGCTTCCGCTGTATGTGTAGCCCTTGCTCGCCTGACCTCCGCCTGCAGCATATTCCCACTCCACTTCTGTAGGCAATCGGTAACCGTTAGCTCCCTCATTAATCGTTACTGTCCATTTTATATTATCGTTATCATTCTTATTATTCGGGTCTTTTTTATCCTTGTCTATGTTGTAATACGGTTTTAAACCCTCTCGTATACTTCTTTGATTACAGTACTCCACAACGTCATACCAACTCACCATTTCTACCGGCAAACTGTCGCCTATGAATGCTGAGGGATTACTTCCCATGACTTCAACCCACTCTTTTTGAGTTACCTCATATTTGCCGATATAAAAGTTCGATAGAGTCACGCTTTTTCCAGAGTTGTCGGACTTGTTGTTCTGAAAAGTCCCACCTTCCACGAATACAAGGTTATCCTTTTTTTCAGGCTTATCTTGTGAACAAGCGCTGATCACAACCATTGTTGCTATTAAAAGGAACATGAATAGCTTTCTCATTGATATATCTCCTTTAAGCTGATAGGAAAAATGATAGGCCACGACGGCCTGCAACTCGCCTCCGGCATCATCGAAGGCCGTTCGTCTGGCAGAAAACGGCCTTCAACGCATCCGGACTGACGGATAGACTGGAGTGGAACGGCCAACGGCCTGTGTCCAATGTTTAGGGATCGGTGTTTCCTCCATGATCGATTCATTTAAACCCTATCTATCAGACAGCTCTCAAAACCCGCTTATCCCGTGAGACAGTCCCAACCGCGCCTGTTCGTTGAACAGCTTGCAGTTAATTGGTTACCACACCGTTACGTTAGAGCTCCCGCTACTCTGATACCCCTCTGTCGCCAACACCTGGTAAGACCAGCTACTTCCCAGATTCATTCCTTTGCTCGCCCATGCGTTCACGTGGTTGCTGAAAGTGATCGTGGAGTTGCCCCCGGTCGCTCTCTTCGACTGTCGAACACTCCAGTACTGAGCAAACGTTTGTGTGCCGTCAATGGAAGGTGCGTTGTATCGCATTGTTGTGTAGATGTCATATGTGCCCCCATCACTGGTCACCGTACCTTTATACGTTCCGGTAGGTCGATAAGTCCCCCAGCTATCAACGACGTAATATTCGATGAGTGCGTTTCTCGTCCACCCGTAGAGAGTCAAATATCCATTGCCGGACGGCGCCCAGACGCCGGCATTGTAGTTAATCGTTCTGTTTGGCGATCCGGTAGTCCAGCCTTTGCCGACAACAAAATTCCCGGTATCTTTCCATGTCACGCTGTAATTACCGCCTGATCCATTAACAGCATTGACCGTCCCGCCGCCATCGGTCCAATTTTGCCAATAGTCTGTCGCTGCACTTGAGGTTGTTGCAAACAACCCAAAACTCATGGAAGCTGCAAGAACTACCGTCATCATTTTCTTACTAAACTTAAACATACTTTACCTCCTAAAATTTTTGTTTTTGTCCCATACACCTGCTTGTTGGTAAATTCTCTTTGCAGTACATCACTTATCCGTGCCATATCGCGTTTTTTACTTTTACCTCCTTTCTGAGTAAATTATAGAATGATAGCGCTTACATAAAAACCTAGCAAATTAAAGCTTTAACTCTATTATGTTTAGCTTTCTTTGAATTTTATAGAAGCCGTCGAGGACAGTAACCCCACAACACGGTTATGATGGGACGATTCAATGAATAATTCCAGCAATAAAGCTCCTGTGAATTCATCACGGGAGCTTTATTGTGCATGTTATGCCTTTTTACTTGTAACGTTTAGGATTATCTGTCTGATCAAGAATAAAGTCGATACTCACCTTGTGGAAATCCGCCAATTTGATCAAGACAACACTTGGGACATCCAGATTCCCATTTTCATATCGGGAATACGTAAGAAGTCAGCCACGGTCTATTTCTTTATCTATTTAAAATGAACTAAAAAATAAACCAAGTTGAACAAGAACGGAGTGGACGGAATGGTGCTGTACAAGCGATAGCGTTCGCCTTTGTGCCCGGACTTCAACCTTCTTAGCTTGATTAAGAAATCCGGGCGCAACAGCGATGGGAAGCAACATCCGACCGCGTAGTGGCGCCTCATGTACATTTCTACTCAGCTTATATACTAAAAAAAACTTTATGCGAAAAGCGCATAAATATCAACATGTAGCTTCCGCATGCCGTATACTTGCCTTGGGTGATGGATTTACGTGAGAACAAAGACTTAAAACAATAGTATTCATAGGGAGGCCTGATGAAAATGATTTTGGAGGATATGTATTATGGGAATTGGCGTCCCAGTGAACAAATAAAGTCAGCCGATCCTGAGTCTCAAAAAGTAAATCAAAAAATTAGTGAACATATGGAGATGCTGAAAAATAAATTATCAGAAGTCGATTTTGAGCAAATGGAAGTCATATTTGATTTATTAAACGAGTCAACCTCCCTACACTCCGCAGCAGCATTCATTCACGGGTATCGGACGGGGGCATTAACGATGATTGAAGTATTTAGCGGGGAACACGAGTCTATACCAAAACGAGTGTGAAGCGAACCGATTATAGATGGGAACATTTAACGAATAAGTACAGAAAAAAGCACTTCAAACGGCAAAAGTAATCTTTTGCCTTGAAGTGCTTTGCTTTGTATGCAAATCCCTTTACTTCGCTTCTAGCGCTCGGTATTGAGCCAGTTGTTCCTTGACCACGACGAGGTCAGGTAACGACCTGATACGTGCCTACACTTCCTGCTTAAAAATATGTTACTTGCACAGGTGGTCGGTGAGCGGAGCGGGCAGAATTGTTCTGAAGAAGCGGAGCGTTCGCCTTTATCCCCGGATTTTCACCTTTAAATTTCTATTCCAATGAAAAAAATCCGGGGATAACAGCGATCGGAAGAACAATCTGCACGCGCAGCGCCTCTCCTGAGAACAACTATATTTTTAATCCCCCACCCGATTCAAAAATACCTTTGTCCGCTCTAGCTGCGGATTGCCGAATATCTGCTCCGGCGTACCGGACTCTGCAATCTCTCCATTGTCCATAAAAATGACACGATCCGCCACATCTCTCGCAAAGTTCATTTCGTGGGTCACAATGACCATTGTCATATGCTCCTCAGCCAGCTTTTTAATAACCCGCAGTACCTCGCCCGTCAGCTCGGGATCTAGGGCCGAGGTCGGCTCGTCGAACAGTAAAATATCGGGGTTCATCATCATTGCCCGGGCAATCGCCACACGCTGCTTCTGTCCGCCCGACAGTCGGGACGGATACGCATCCGCTTTATCCGCCAAGCCGACTTTAGCCAGCAGTTCCGCGCTTTGGCGACGCAGCTCAGACTTGCTCGTTTTTTTCACCAGCTTTGGAGCCAGCTCCAGATTATCCTGCACCGTCAAGTGAGGGAACAGATTAAAATGCTGGAATACCATGCCCATCCCGGTGGTAATGCCCTTAATGTCGCCTGCCGGGGCGTACTGACCATTTTCCACCAATGCTTTATCATGGATGCGGATCGTCCCGCCCGTCACATCTTCCAGATGAACCAGACTGCGAAGCATAGTGCTTTTCCCCGAGCCAGAAGGGCCGATGACCGCAACGACCTCACCCGCCTTGACGTTAAAGCTCACTCTTTTCAGAACGTCGAGCTTGCCGAACGATTTTTTCAAATCGATTACTTCTATTGCGTTAGTATTCATATCCCGACATTCCTTTTACTCGAATTTAAAACGTTTTTCCAGCGCTCTAAAGAATAGCGTCAGCACCAAAGCCAACAACAAATAGATCATAGCCGCTACAAAATAAGGCACAATCGAAAAATCACGGTTCACAGCCGTATTCGCAAAATGAAGCAGCTCCGGTACAGCTACCGCATATAGCAACGCCGTATCTTTGACCAGTGTTGTCGCCTCATTCGTGACCGCAGGCAAAGCAATCCGTACCATTTGCGGCACAATAACTCGAATCAGCGTCTGCGACTTGCTCAGGCCCAGCACTTGTGAAGCTTCGTATTGTCCCTTATCAATCGACAACATCCCGCCTCTGAAAATCTCAGCAAAATAAGCCGCATAATTCAGCACAAATGCCAGCAACGCAGCCGTTGTCCGGTCCAGAACCAGATACTCCCCGATCACAGGCAACATCGGCAGACCAAAGCAAAAGAACAGCAGTTGCAGCAAAAGAGGTGTGCCCCGTATGACATAAATGTACGTATGCATCAGCCAGGCGATTGGCTTAATCCGGCTTTTTGCCAGCAACGTAACGATAAATCCCAGCGGAATGGACAAGATGAGCGTGATAAAAAATAAAATAACCGTCATCTGCGCCCCTTCGAGCATAGGCTTCATAATTCGTAAAATATAATCCATACTCATAACCTTCGACTCCTAAACCCTTAGTTCAATACGCTACGTATTAATTCAAAACTTTATCTTCACCAAACCACTTTTTCGAAATCTCAGCAGCTTTGCCATTCTTGTGCAGCTCATCCAAAGCAGATTGCAATTGCGTCAGCAGCTCTTCGTTCCCTTTTTTCACGCCGATGCCGTACTCCTCAGGGGCCAGCGATTCACCAAGCAGCTTATACGTTCCTGGCTCTTTGGACATATAGTATTTGGCTACCACTTCATCAATGACAACCGCATCCAGACGTCCGGTTTTCAGGTCGGTCAAAGCGAGCACATTATCGGGATACTCAGACACCTTCACCTTGCTCTTGATCGGATTCGCATCCAGTGCATCGGCTGCCGAGGACAAAGTTTGAAGACCCACGTTTTTGCCCGCCAGATCGTCCAGCTTCGTGAGATTGGACTTGACCGGAATCGCGATTACTTGACTATTTTTCAGATACGGCTTCGTAAACAGCACCTTTTCCTTGCGCACATCCGTAATCGTATAGCCGTTCCAAATCAGATCAATACGGCCGCTGTTCAGCTCGGATTCTTTGGCAGACCAGTCAATGGGCTGAAATTCCACTTGCTTGCCCATCTGCTCCGCAGCCGCCTTGGCGTAATCAATATCAAATCCGGTCAGCTCGTTATTTTCATCTCTAAAACCCATCGGTGCAAATTTATCATCAATTCCGATGATCAGCTTGCTGTTATCCTTACCGCCGGAGCATCCGGCCAAAACGATCATAATCAATCCAATCATCATTGTGAACATGGCTGTTTTTTTCATTTTATTCCCTCCAGCAATGGTAACCTCCCTATCCAAAGGACAGGCGGCAAACGCTTTAGTTCGTTAACACGTTATCAGAGTATCATCATAACATACCGCAAGATACTCGTCGAGAGGAAGGAGTGGATTCTTAGCCTTATAATAATGGAAAACCTGTGACGAAAATTTGACCAATGTTCTATAATGTAAAACCTTACCTTGACACGTTGCCAAAACCGTTTTATCATTTCCTAGTATTCTTATATACTTTTATTTATTTCATAAATTTAGCAGCAATAGTATGTAAATCAGCTTGATAGACAGGAGAAATAAAGCCCCATGTACATTTTAAAACGTCTTTTTACGATGCTCGTTACATTGTGGATTATCGTCACTTTAACGTTTATCATTATGCACATCATTCCGGGGGACCCGTTCTCGAACGATTCTAAAACGATTCCGGAAGCGGTGCTGCAAAACATGCGCGCCAGATATAATCTGGACAAGCCGCTTGCCGTGCAGTATGTATTGTATCTGAAAAATTTGCTGGTGCTGGATATGGGCCCATCTATTCAATCAAAAACGACGGACGTGAACATGCTCATTGCCAGGGGTTTTCCACCTTCCGCATTGCTCGGCATTCAATCCATCGTTGTTGCGATTATTGCGGGTATTGCGCTCGGAACGCTGGCAGCTTTACATCATAATCGACCATTGGATTATATTTCGATGTTTATTGCCATTGTAGGTATTTCCGTACCCAGCTTCATTTTGGCACCGCTTTTAATCAAATATGTGGCCGTCAAATGGCATCTGCTCCCGGTCGCCTCATGGGGAACCTGGCAGCATACGGTGCTTCCATCGCTGGCTCTCGCCGTTTCCCCTCTCGCCGTCATCGCCCGCTTCATGCGGACAAGCATGCTTGAAGTGATGCATCAGGAGTACATACGCACCGCCAAGGCGAAAGGGCTATCCTCTTGGGCCATAGTCATCCGTCACGGGTTGCGCAACGCACTGATTCCCGTGCTGTCCTTCATCGGACCCCTGTTCGCTTCCGTCATTACAGGTACCTTTGTTGTGGAAAAGATATTCGCCATTCCCGGCATCGGTAAATACTTTGTAGACAGTATATTTAACCGGGATTATCCGGTCATTATGGGCACAACCATTTTTTACAGTGCCATTCTGGTCGTTACCTTATTTTTAATTGATATTTCCTATCGTCTTGTCGATCCGCGAATTAAATTAGTCAGCAAAGGAGATTAACATGAAAGCAGCACCCACTGTCGAAAGGGACAGCCTGTTCAGTCCCGTTGACCGCAGCCAGTTACCCGCCCCCACATTGTCCAGACCCAAAGAATCACTATGGCGGGATCGGCTTCGCAGACTTTTTAACAATAAGCTCTCTCTACTGGGGCTTTCCTTACTTATCATTATTATCGCGCTGGCGATTGCCGGACCTTCCATGGTTCCTTATGCCCCCAGTGACCAATCCCTATTAAAGACGAACCTTCCTCCTTCGGGAGAGCATTGGTTTGGTACGGATGATCTGGGAAGAGACGTATGGGCACGGACCTGGGCCGGGGCGAGAATCTCGCTGATGATCGGGTTTGCCGCTGCCGCCATTGATTTGGTGCTTGGCATACTCGTCGGCTGTATAGCCGGATATTGTGCGGGACGCGGCAAAACGGGCGACCGGATTGACAGCAGCCTGATGCGTATCATTGAGATTTTGTACAGCATCCCTTATTTGCTGGTCATCATTTTGTTGCTGGTCATTATGAAGCCGGGACTGCTCACGATGATTATCGCCTTATCCATCACCGGATGGGTGGGTATGGCCCGTGTCGTTCGGGGGCAAATTTTACAGCTCAAGCAGCAGGAATATGTGTTAGCCGCCCGTAGTTTGGGAACCTCCCATTCGCGCATTATTTTCAAGCATTTGCTGCCGAATGCAGCGGCGATCATTATCGTGAATCTGACGTTCACCATCCCCTCGGCTATTTTTGCTGAATCGTTCCTGAGCTTTCTCGGTCTGGGGATTCAATCTCCTTCCGCCAGTTGGGGGACGATGGCTAACGATTCACTCGGGGTCATTTTAAGCGGACAATGGTGGCGCCTGTTCTTCCCCGGACTGATGATCTCGCTCACCATGCTGGCGTTCAACACGCTCGGAGACGGGCTTCAGGATGCGCTTGATCCACGTTCACAGCATTAAAAACAGGGATTTACAAATGGAACAAGGAGGGGTGTCTACTATGATCCGCAATTTCTCGCCCAACAGCAGAACCAACGGCAGTTCCTTTATGGAACTTCGCACACGCGGCATACCTGTCGGAAAGGAGGATGAATAAATCCCGGTACGGTGCACCTTATCTTTTGGACAACTAACAAACTTAATGGAGGAATTATACGATGAAAAAAATGCATTGGATGACTGTCATTTTACTTTTGGCAGTAACGGCTTTGGCCGGATGCTCTGGCAATACAGACAAAGCAGCAAGCAATGATCCAGCCGCTGCTCCGCAAGCAGATGTTCCACAGGAAATTACAGCCAACCTGGCAGGTGGCGAGCCGTATACACTGGACCCTGCTTTTGCATCAGATACAACGTCCTACTTTGTTATTGATAACCTGTACGAAGGACTGTATACATACGACAAAGCCGGTAAAATCGTTGAGGGTGCTGCCAGCAAAGTAGACGTAACTCCTGACGGCAAAACATACACCTTCACCATCCGCGACGGCGCGAAATGGTCGAATGGTGACCCGCTTACTGCAAAGGATTTTGAATACTCCTGGAAACGGGTCCTGAATCCGAAAACGGCTGCCTACGATCCTTCCGCTCTGTACTACATCAAGGGAGCCGAAGCTTACAACACAGGCAAAGGTAAAGTAGAAGACGTGGGTGTTACAGCCAAGGATGATAAAACCCTTGTAGTTGAGCTGAAATCACCGCTGAGCTTCTTCCCAACAATCGCAGTGGGTCATGCGTATCTGCCCGTAAACCAATCCGTGGTTGAGAAAAGCGACAAATGGGCGGCAGAAGCCAACACCATTGTCGGCAACGGCGCGTATGTAGTCAAGGAATGGAAACATAACGAACAAATTACGCTGGCGAAAAACGATCAATTCTGGAACAAGGATGCCATTACGATGGCAACGATTAATTTTAAAATGGTTCAAGACTCCACAACTTATTATCAAATGTATAAAACGGGCGATCTGGATCTGATTTTGAGCCTTCCCGTAGATACACTGGATCAGGAAAAGAGCAACAAGGAATTCCTGTCGCATCCATCTTTCAGTGTGTACACGTATTCTTTTAACGTAAAACAAAAGCCGTTTGACAATAAAAAAATCAGACAGGCCATTACCTACGCGATTGACCGCGAAGCACTGGCTACCAGCGTAACCAAAGGTGGCGAAACTCCGGCTTACGGTTATGTTCCATACGGAACAACAACGCCATCCGGCAAGGACTTCCGTGATGAAGCACCGAAAAAATACTATGAGTTTGACGCTGCGAAAGCGAAACAATTGCTGGCCGAAGGTCTGAAAGAAGAAGGTTTGACCCAACTGCCACCGATCACCTTCAAATACAACACTTCGGACAAGCATAAAAAAGTAGCTGAAGCGATTCAGGAAATGCTGAAAACGAACCTGGGCGTTGAAGTGACGCTGGAGAATCAGGAATGGAAAACGTATATTGATACCTTTAAACAGAAGAACTTCCAGATCGCCCGTATGGGCTGGGAAGGAAACTTCCTTGATCCGCTCGGCGTATTGGGACACTATACTTCCAAAAACTCGAACAACTTTACCAACTGGAGCAACCCGGAGTATGACAAGCTGATCGAATCTTCTACCTTCGAGCTTGATCCGGCAAAACGCTTCGAGCAGCTTCATCAGGCTGAGGACGTATTGATGGAGGATCTGCCAATTATTCCGATCCAGTTCTCTGCGGATACGGCATTGATCAGCCCTAAAGTTCAAGGCATCGTATTTGACGCCCGTTCTAACCCGGATCTTCGTTTTGCCAAACGGGTCGAAAAATAATGTTTTTACGTTTCGGGGTAACGGCCCTGATCGTCGGTACCTTTGGTTATCTGCATGCCTCACCTCATCTGTTGGATGGTCATGAAAATGTGGCAACAGCGAATCTGCTATTTCTGTTAGGCTTGCTGGGCTTGGTGATCGGCGCAATCTTCCACGTCCTGCAAAGCGGGTTTCTCACCCTCTTCCTGCGGGGATTCGCCGACATCAGGCATCTGTTCATCCGACAATCCAAGGCATTACAGGAGGAAAACGAACGATTGCGTTCGGATGAATCTCTAACTGCCTGGAAAACGTCTGTGTTCCGTCACCTCAAGGTGTACACCTCGGGGTGCGGTACGGGGCTTGTGCTTTGTTCGATGGTTTTAATGGGAATAAGTTAGTTAGGGCGTATGAAAGCTTTCTTGCGGTTGGTGGGCGCTGCGCGTGCAGCCGCCGTAGAGCTTCTATACGTTTTAGTGGTGTGTAAGGTGGAGAGAGGGGTAGGCCAAGTGGTTTAACTTGGCCTACCTTGTTTTGTAGCTCAGGTACACAAAAAAGAGAGAGTTCCGCGGAGTTAATTCGTGGGACTCTCTCTTTTTTGTCTCAATAAATCTACCATCTGCGGCGTTCGTCGCCTCTCAGGGGAAAGTCGCTCAAATCTCCGAGTTGGTCATGCGCATCTTTGTAAATTCGGATCATAGCTTGTACCTTGTTAAAGTCGCTGTCTTCCGGGCCGAATCCTTCCATATACATTTTTTGAATAATGTTTTGGAAAAAATCCATACGTTCGCGGACGGAATCCTGCTCGATTTGCAGCACATCTTCAAAGCTGTGTTTCTCAGCAAATTCAGACAGCTCATCAAATTCCTGTTCCTGATATCGCTCTCCCCGGGTTTCGGGATTGAGATCAATAGAGGTACGCAAGGCTGACAACAAAATATTTTCCCGTACCAGCATGACATGAAAGTCCTTGTTCTTAAACAGATCCGCCACGATCAGACGGCACATTTCCTTGTTTTGCAACAGAATTCCGTCAAAAGGATGCAGTGTCCATACACCGTAATTAAAAAACAAATTGAAATTAAAGCTGCTGCTCCCATACTGATACACAATGTTGATTTTCGATTCGTCGATGATTTCAAATGAAAATTCCAGCATGCATTCTCCTTTGGGATTCCAATATTTAACTCTATCCTATCAGAAAATGCATGATTTTCAATAAAAAATTTTATTTCACAGTCTCATTTAATTCCACGATAGAATCTGCTTTTTCACTACTGGCAGCTACAAGCAGATAGACAATCACACACCCCAAAATAAAGGACATCATACGCTCGTTCTCTCCTTTTTTATTTCACTTTTTAAGAGTTTATGCACGAGATTGCTATGTATGATTATCATGTCCTTTATTAGCTGCCCCCAAACCAAAAAAAGACGCCTTTCAGGATCGCCCTGGCGTCTTTTCAATAGGTTAGGTCCATTATTTCACATTTGTAAAATCAGTTCAGAAACGAGCTTAGTCCTTCGGAAGAATCTTTATCCTTCAAACTCTTGGGCTGTTCCTTCCCCTCTATACCCAGACGTTGGCTGAGGTTGGCGTTGATTGCCGTCATTTTGCTCGTATAATCATGGCAGCTTTCAATAATTTGACGGTTGGATTTTTCGGACAAATCCAAAGCAGATACCAAATCCCCAATCGCCTGATTCACAGCCTCCAGTGACATAGAAGGCTTGCTAAGTAAATCTGTCGTTCTCTCCGTCGTCGTTTTGAGAAGCTTGGCATTTTCCTTGAATTGATTCTCAATCGTACGATTCGTGGCATCCACGGCTGAAATGATTTTGTCCTGATCCGCCAGCGCCATCGCAATCATAGCCGATACAGTGATTAGATTCGATGTTTTATCAATCGCATTATTTACAGAATCAATCAGTTTATCATTATTATCATTAATGATATCCGTTGCTGCAATCGCTTGATTGTAGAGCAAAATCATTTCGGTCATCGACTGCGTGCGAGTAACCACCTTGCGCAGTCCCCGTTCCAGATGAGGCTTCCGCGTTTCATTCTCCGGCTTGGCAATCTCAGTCTCGAACAGCTCCTTCAACCGATTGCCAAAGGCGATCTTCGTTTGCAAATTGTAGATTTCCTCAATGGAAGCCTTTTTCAACTGTCTCATACCGACGATGTTTTCTTCCAGATTGTCCTTACCGTCTCTCAAGGCTGTAATGATTTGCTCAATGTTTGTTTTGACCGACTGATATTTGTAAATGTAGTTCTTCAGCGGGCTTTTCCGCAGAAGCTTACCGAAAAAGCTCACATTTTTGCTCTGCTGGAGCGTTTCGCATTCATCCCGCAGCTTTAAGATCATGTTCGATACCTCGGCCCGGTCGCCGGACATGAGATCGTTCACCGGGCGATCCAGCATTTTAAGAGTCTGTCCCGCACGCTCCTGCGTTTTAACCCCCAACTTCCCGATGTCGTCCATTAAGGTGTCCAGGCTCATGACATCGCTCTGTGACACCTTCTGAATCAGCTGTGAAGCCTCCTCGGTCACCTTTTGTTCGTCTTCCTTTTTCAATTCAGCCCATGGGGTCGCCATAACGCTACCTCCTATCCTAAACAATAACTGTTATCCAAAGGCTAATAGTTATTGTTTAGGGCAGCTATGCTGCTTTTTTTAATTTTAAAATCCAACGGCTAATAGTTATTGTTTAGAGCAGCTATGCTGCTGATTTTTATTTTCATAAAAATAGCCTACAATTCGGAACTGCTGTACCGCTGGTGAATTAGTTCGGCTTTGCTTTGTAATTCCATCAGATCCTTGTGCTCCACCGTGGATACAATCACCGATATTTTGCTATCCACATCCCGCAAACCGTTTAATAACGTTCTCCGGTTGGTTCGCTTGGCATCACCGCTGAGCCGGAGAAATGGATTAATCAGTCCATTCAGGTCCTTCAAAATCAGCCTCCGAACGGTGTGGTTTACTTCGCTGTTATTTAATTCATGCAAAAGCGGAATCACCCGCTGTAAACGTGCGAACAGAGCCAATGCCTTCTCGACGATCTCGTTATCGAGCGCATCCTTTTGCCCCTCGGAGATTACCATATCCTCCAATACCTCCAGATACTCCATGACCTGAGCAAATTCGCTGCTCACCTGTTCCGATAAGCGTGGTTTCTCAGTTACAGGCTCTGTTGGTGCCGAGGATTCCTTTTCAATCTTTTGTGTCTCAACAGCTTGTGCCTGCTCTACCGGTATAACAGAACCCGTCAGATTGGGTCGGGGATGGCGGATAGCCATAACGACGTTGTATCCCCCTAAACCAATGATCGGAATCGCCAAACACACAAAAAATGGCAACCAAAAACTCAGCAAAAGCGCAATCAAATAGCTGCCCACGGCAATCGTGGTTCCCCACATTTTTGACGTCATAGCTTGTACCTCCTGACGTAAACCCTTACCATATTGTAGAAAATATACTCTACATGTGTCAATGTAAGGATTTACGTATGGTGATTGGCTGCTCGATATGACTGGCTAAAATGTCGTATTGCGGATAAAGCGGACCCACCTCGTGACCCAAAGCCGATTTAACCGCCAAATAAGGAAAATTGATGCCGGACAAGCATGACACATGTAGTCCACCAGACATCCGCGGATTGATTTCCAGCAGTTTGGGACGCTCGCCGTTATATTTTACCTGAATGTTATAATTGTACGGAATGTGATACGCCTCAGCGACCTTATGCGCCACATCCAGCAGCTCGGTATGGTGCTCCAGCAACCGTAATCGCCCTCCCGCCTTCCTGCGCGGAACTGCTGCCAGCAGCTTTCCGTTTCGGTCAGCCAGGCAATCAATACTGTATTCATAGCCCTCCAGCAGCTCCATCACCATCAGATTGGGGAACGACTCTGTGGATGACAATACACGATATGCCTCCTCGAACGAGATATGGTTCAGCGCATGTCCGAACAGCTCCTCCAGTGGATTACGCTCGTTGTCGATGATGCGAAAACCCATTCCGCCCTCTGCATTACATGGCTTGAAGCATAACTTATGCTCGCGTGCCGTTAACGTTTCATAAGCCTGTTTAAACTGCTCTGCATTGCTGGCAATGGCATAATCGGGAATCGTGACAATATCCTTTTGGCGAATGGATTCATAAAACAGATCCTTTTCCATCAACTGCTCCAACAGTTCGGTATCCCGGCATACGATGACCTTCGTCCCAATTTCGTCGAACAGATGAAGATTCTTGCTAATATCGAGCATATTCCACCGTGGAATAAATACATCAATTCCGTGACGCTGGCAAAAATCCGCACAATAACGTGCATACTCCACGCCACTTGTGCGCGGCTCCACCTCAGCCACATCACTGGCCTGTAGCGCCATGTGCTGCGGATCTGAGTGTGTCGCATAGATCTCGAACGGAATACCGTCCTCATTGTTACGAATAGCATTCATATAATGATACGCCACTGAAAACCAGCGGTTAAAATACACCTTAACCTTCTTCACAGAGCCACGTCCCCTATCTATTCTGAAAATGAAGTTTGAGCTGCGAACACACTCCGGTGTATTTCATGAACATACGCCATGATTTCGTCCGCTGCATAAACCCCCGACACTTCAGTAAAACGGTAATTGACCTCCAGCTTATCCCGCAGCTGTTCCCGATACAATTCACCATGACGGGGAGCAATCGCATAATCGGCATAGTCCAGCAGACAACGGTCCAGCAAAGAGTCACCGGACGCAACCACAGCCCCTCCATTCGTGAGATTACGGATATGCTCCACGGCTGCCTGTTTATTCACGGCCGCAGGCACCAGATATATCTTACGACCTTGAATGGATACCTCCCAGCCCATTTCACGCATAATCCGCGCCTTCTCCAGCACCTGTTCCAGCGGCATACGATCCCGTTCAATCACGAAAGCATAAAATAACTCGTCGCAAAAGCGTTCGTTTACGACCCAGTCTTCATGCAGCACCTGTCCGAACACCTGACGTGCTTCTTCCGCATGAGCACCATCACGCTGTACTTGTTTGTGAATACGTCGATTCCACTCTCGATCTACCTCGCCCCCAACGATGATGTTTCCGCCATTACTCGTCACGGCATATGCGGGAGCCAACTCCGTCTGAAACACAGTGATTCGTCTATACTGTTCTATCGTCCGAGTCGTCACGGGCATAAACATCACATCTTCCGGCAGGGCCTTTAGCAATTGCAGGGCTTGTGCAGAAATAAACGCCGACGTCGCCCCGTCCATCTGTTCCGCAGGCAACAGACCAAGGGACTCCAGCGGGATGCCAAGCGAACGTTTGGAGTAAATCAGTGTCTGATCCAGGTCACTTGCGTAGATCATTCTTGTCCCCCCTTGAGCGGCTTGATAATCCCGCAGCAGGAATAAGTCAATCCTTCAAACACCTCTACAGGCACTCCACGATCCTTTGCCAGCAGCATAATATGTTGAAGATTCGGATTATCCTCACGGTCAATCAGAATTTTCCACGGCACCCTGCGCAGCAGTACACGGGTCGTCTCTCCCACACCGGGCTTGACCAGATTAATATCCCGAATACCAAATGCCTGCTGAATCGCCTCAATATCCCGTAAGCCCTGCCATGTCACCGTAGGCGGATTCAATGTCATCTGTTCAGCATATGCAACGGCCGTTTCAGCCACATCTTGAAAGTACCCGGACACTGTATCCACAAACGTATTGGACTGATCCACCGACCGCCAGGATTCATAAAATTTGGCCCCATGGAAATCGTTCGGACCTATCAGATCGTCACGTAATACCGTCCGGCTCATCAAACCAGATACGGTCGAATTCAGACAAGCGCTTGGGATCAAATAATCTTCTCGTGTACCAAAGGTCTCCGAGCAGCTGCCCGGATCAGCCAGCACCGCCAGATCATCATTTAGGCGCAACCCGTAATCCGCATTCATCTCACGGCAGGCCTCGATCAACACCTGGCGAATCGCCCCTTTTCCCGTCCAGCCATCGACAAACTGGAGTTCAATTTCCAGCCCATGCTGCTGTAAAATGTATAAAATTGCATTCCGGTCAATGCCTTTGCCACGAATAATAGAAATGCTGTAATGCGGCAAGGATACGCCATACTTCCAGTCAATATAGCGCTTGATCAGGATACCAATGGGCGTTCCCGCTCTGGCAAGAGAAACAATCGCCGTGTTCAGGCCCCTTTTTCTCACAATCATCTCAGCCACAGAAGCTGCCGCTAATGCGATCTTTTCGGCAGATTGGGCAAGCGTTTCGTGAAACAATGCAATATATTCTGCTGTCGGCTCGTATTCCACTGGCAGCATTTCTGAATAATGGACTCCCGACTGAATCGCCTCTTCACGATCCTCCGTCCCTTTTTCCAACGTAACGCGGCTCAAATCCTTCAATAAAAAAGTGACATCCGAGGCAGGATAACTGCCCAACGGTTCGGGCGGATGAATGTTCTTCTGCTGTATTTGCTCAATGAGTGCTTGCTTCATATCCGCGCTCCTTTACTCTCCTGTCTAGTTAAACCGTTAAAATAAACGACATGCACTTTATCGCAGCCCAGACGGGTCAAAGCCTCCAGCATGGGGTTCATCCGCTCTGGGTCCGACTCCCTTTCGATCAAAACAAAGATCTCGTCATACTGACCAGGGGCTACATTATAAATAAAATTGCGTATCGTACTGTCCTCAGGCGATGGATATGTCACACCACAAGCGACTCCATACCCTTCTTCGCGGTGTGGATACACCGGGCTGCGTGTCGTCGATTGAAAATACACATTCGGACCTAACTCTGCTGCAATCCGCATTGGAATGTACATGAATTCTCCCGTGCCCATAACCAGCGTGCGTTGCCCAGAACGAAGTTGGTTCAGTCGTTCAGCTGTACGCGTGATTTCTGCATCCAACGCTGAATTGTCAGCGGATTGTAGACCAAAACGGCCTGTATATTTTAGATAAGGAGCTGTATTGGCGTACCCATCCGTTGACATGGAGCTGTGTACTACCCGCTCAAAACCGGAAGTATCCCTTTCAAAACGGTGGTCAATTATTCCAGAAGCGTATTTATTAACCTCTGCCATGCTAGTGGCTGCATGTTCTGGGTGCCCAGCCTGTCCAGCATATTCTGCGTGATCCAGTATCGGTACTCCCTGTACCTCAATCTTTCCTTTGAGCAAGCTTAAAGGCGTAATCGTAATGCCTAGCTCTGCCTCCAGATCAGTGAAAGCCTGCTCATCGCTGTCTGTCCGCCAATCTAATAACGAAGCAATCACATACTGTTTACGCGGAAAATGCTCCTGAATATCCCGTATGATATTAAGCGTTGTTTTTCCCGTCGTAATTTCATCATCTACCAGCACAATCGGGCCATCTCCCGCAAAAGCATCTTCATCCAGTGCATAGCAACGATGATCAACAGCGTGCGAATGCTCTTCTTCAAACCGAATAATAGGCCGAAGGCCCGGAATATCCTCGCGCGTCGTATGAATATACGAGGCTCCGTCGTCAAACAACCGATACATACTGTGTCCCAGTGCTGTAGCCGTCTCGGCAAAACCAACAAACTTGATCGGCTCCGTAAAAGCAAAAGCTAAACGTTCATCCATCAGCTTTCGGTAGGCCTCTTTCGCATAGTCCGGGTCAAGAAGTCCTCTCACGGCCTCTCCAATCAGTTCATCCATCTGTTGTCCTGCCTGTGGGACAAGCTCCTTATATAGTAGAATCGCCAGCGCCGCACCACTGAGCAGAGAAGTGTATGGGTTTACCGGAATATGCTTGCCCAGCACCTTACTGACAAATAAAAACGAACGCTTTTTGTTGACCCGTGCCGCCATCGCAAACAACTTGTCCACAGGAAGGCGGAATGGATTATGTGTCTCCGTAATTTTAACGCTGAACTGCTCCAGGATTGGCAGCAGATGTGTTTTCGTGGTTGGGTAAGAGACTGACAAAATGTTGTTGTTCATGTAACACCCCGTATACTTTTGATCTATTTATAATACGATGAGCCCAATTCAAATGCGGCTTAATTTCATTCATTTTGTTGGCATAGGTACTTTTGAATACACCCAGACTACCGTCGTTACGCTCAACAATTTCAAGTGCATCCATATACTCTTCATGTGTCACCGCATACATAGCCTGTACCGGTTTAATATGGGAGGGATGGATAATCGTTTTGCCGATAATCCCATTCTCTTTGTCCATCATGACTTCTCGAATCAGTCCGTCTACGGCATCTGAGATGAAGTCCATCCGCAAGTGTCGTCCCGGCTTTCCAAGTGCATCTTCGAAAGGAGACACTCTTAATTGAGGTTTAAAGACACGTTCTCGGTGAGAGAAATATTCCCATACAGGACCGGAAATGACATAATTTGAGCCCACGCGTCCAAACAAGTTAATAATATCTGCGATGCAATCCCGAATGACGGCAATTTCATAAATCGTAATATCCGGGCTGCGTCTCAAGCCATATAGACTGGAGAAATCGGTTGCCCCAATTCGTACATTCAGCACATATTCCTGATGCTCGTCTAAAATTTCTTTAATCGACAGCAGCTCTTTCCAGCGGGTTTCCCGATAAATGATTTTGGAGCTTTCAAGAATCGGTAATCCGTACAGCACAGGCATGTTGCTTTCGTTTCCTGCCCCTGTATGCATATTCCGGTTATATTCAGCAATGAGTGCAAAATACGCTCGTCCATTATCAGAAGAGAACTTGGGTAAGACAAAGCCCGTGAGCAGCGACAAAGATTCTCCCAAACCGTTCAGCAGTCGTTCCAACTGCTCCACAGAGCGCACACGCACAAATAACAAAGGTAATTGCTGTTCACTCATCATCCCCGTCCGTACATAGGACAATAGTTGAAGCAACTGCTGTGCCAGCGACTGTTCCGCCTGCCCGACCTGCTGATCCCCAATGGCATCCTCCAAATCCAGCATGACCGTCGTCAATCCTTCATGTTTTCCATTCTTGATCTCTTCCGCTACTTCCGAACGGGTCGCAGGCATGTACAAAGCTGCTCCTATCGCATAAGCCAATATACTTTTGGGAGAACGGTTATGAAACTCCAACGGTGGAGTATAAAAGATCGCTTCTACTTCCTCAGAGGTCAAATCATTAAAATATTTCAGGGCCTTCTCCTCCTCTTGCTCTTTCTTGCCTGACTGAAGCCCTGTGCCTCGGGTATAAAAGAAATCCCCCCTTAGGTTCAGGAGGGATTTCGCTATACTTTGTACATTAAGCCTCTTCGTCGGCCTTTTTCTTTCTTTTCGCCGAGCTAATCACCATTGTACCTACAAAGACGGCAATCAAAATGCCGAAGAACAAGACCTGCGACATATGAAAGCCAAAAGCAGCAGCCAACATTTTACCCCCGATAATGGCGATCATAATAAAGGCTGTCTGTTCCAGTTCCGGAAATTTATCAATGAGCTTGAGGAACACTTGAGCAACACCGCGCATCATCAGAACGCCGAGAATACCACCCAGGAACAGAACCCATACTTTCTCGCTCACACCGAAAGCGGCAATGACGCTGTCAATACTGAAGGCAATATCCATCAGTTCGACCATTAATACCGTTTTCCAGAAAGAAGTAGGTTTGTTTTTCACTTCTCCATCACCTTCAGACTTGAATAAGCCCTTATAAGCAATATAGAGAAGATAGGCCGCACCCAGGACCTTAATCAGCGTGAACTTAATCAGGAACGTACCCAAGCCGATGGCGAGGAACCTGAATATATACGCACCCAAAATCCCGTAAAATAGGGCTCTCTTCTGTTGCTCCTTCGGTAAATGCTTAACCATAACCGCGAGAACCAAGGCGTTATCCGCCGACAAAAGACCTTCCAGCAAAATGAGAGTTCCAATAATCCCCCAGCTCACCGGGTCAGAAAGCGTAGCTACAACATCACTCCATGAAAAGAAATGGCCGTAGTTCTCGCTGATATTTTTAAATAAATCATTCAACATGAAAAGAGTGCCTCCGATAATTCAGTTTATTTACTACCCTGCGACCAGCGCATGCCCCAGTTATGTGCACGATCCAACTCACGATGGCCGCCATAGAACTGCACGAGTCTTTCAATGCTGAACGTTTCATCGTTCACGTTTTGGAGCATGGCAATCGCACACATCCCCTTGCGGTTGTCATGTTCATTCAGGTGAACGACAATATCCGGTCCGTCCTTCTGGTACAACGTGACCACCCCGTCCGCCTGCGACCAGTTCGTAACGCCTTCATAAATGAAGCTAAACACCAAAATTCGCTTGATTTCAGAAATTTTAGCACCGTTGATGCGAAGATTTTCCCCTGTTTTCACAGATCCCGTACGGTCGTCGCCGTCCAAAGCAATGTACGGGAAGCGATTCAGCGAGCCGAAAACTTCACCCAGCGCCTGAACAACACCTTTATCCCCGTCCTTCATCTCATACAAGCAGCCCAGATCCAGATCGACACCCTTGGAGCCACGACTGAAAAAGCCCTTGCTCTGCTGTACCTGATTCCAGTTCAGATTGATCAGGATTTCACCCAATCCGCCCGAGCCTTTTTTCAGGTTGATGGTGTCGCCCTTCTTCTTCAGCTCAATTTTGCGCAAATTCAGATTCACCGGTGTTGCAGATGGCTCTGGCTTCGGAGCAGGAGGTGCTGGCGGCGGTGTTGGTGCTGGCTGAGGAGTTGGAGGTGGTGCAGGCACTGGCGCCGGAGGAGCCGGATTATTTTCCACTTCAATCCCAAAATTAACGCACAACGCATCCAATCCACCCGAAAAACCTGCGCCAATCGCGTTGAATTTCCAATCCCCGTTATGACGATACAGTTCACCAATGACAATGGCCGTTTCCACTGTAAATCCGCTGTCCAAATTAAACCGCAAAACTTCTCCGCTAACCGGATGAGCAAAACGAATGAATCCACCTTGAACCTGTCCAAAATTTTGCCGTTTCTGATCCGCATCATAAATCGTCAGCGTAAACGCAATCTTCTCGATGTTTGCCGGAATTCGCGTCAGATCAAGGGCAAATTGCTTTTTGTCACTGGACTGTTGTCCGTCTGAATATGTGATAAAGGGCGTGGTCGGATTGTTATAAAAAATTAAATCCTCATCGCCTGATACTTTTCCTCCAGGACCCAGCAAAAATGCCGAAGTATCCAGTTCCAGAGACGCTGGGGACTCCCAGCCAATCCCTACGTTGACATGGGTCAGACCCGGATTCGTTTTGGTCAAATCCGCCTTCTGTCCCTTTACTACGATAACAGCCATGATTGTGTCACCTTTCTGTCCGTTTGTCATGTGTCAGCGTACGCCCATTCAATGGCTTAAAAAGAAAGGGTAGCGCCCTATGGACACCACCCCAAGTGGATATTATTGAGCGTCCAAGCCATAGTTTTTAGCAAGCGCACCCAATCCACCAGCAAAGCCACTGCCGATCGCCTGGAATTTCCAGTCCGCATTCTGACGGTAAAATTCACAGAATACCACGGCCGTTTCGGTGGAGAAATCCTCTCCCAAATCGTAGCGCAGCACTTCACGATCCGTCGCTGCGTCTACCACACGTACGAAAGCATTGGACACTTGACCAAAGTTTTGCGCGCGTGCCTCGTAATCATAAATGGTAACCGTGATTCCGATACGGTGGATGTTCGCAGGAATCTTCGAAAAATCAACGATGATTTGCTCGTCATCCCCATCGCCCTCACCTGTGCGGTTATCGCCTGTATGGATCACAGATTCTGCTCCGCCTGTTGGATTGTTGTAAAATACAAAATCATCCGCAGCTTTCGCTTTGCCATCTTCATAAAGCAGGAAAGCCGAAGCATCCAGGTCAAAGTCCGCGCCACCGCTGTATTTGTTCGTATCCCATCCAAGACCTACGACAACACGGGTCAAGCCGGGATTGGTTTTGGTCAGATCAATACGTTGTCCTTTGGAAAGACTAATGGTCATACTGCATACCTGCTTTCTTTGTATAGATTTTAGTTACGCCAAACCGTAATCGCGAGTCAACCCTGCAAGACCATCTTGGTAGCCGCTGCCAATGGCATTGAACTTCCACTCACCGCTATGACGATACAGTTCGCCTACAACAACGCCTGTTTCGATCGAGAAATCTTCTCCCAGATCAAAGCGAATCAATTCTTCATTGTTTGCTTCGTTCACGATACGAGCATAAGCACGGGACACTTGTCCAAAGTTTTGGCTGCGTTCTTGTGCTTCATAGATTGTAATCGTAAAAGCGATCTTTTCAACGTTAGCTGGCACGCTGCCCAAATCAATTTTAATTTGCTCGTCATCTCCGTCACCATCACCCGTACGGTTATCACCGGTATGAACAACAGAGCCGTTCTCATTTTGTGGGTTATTGAAAAAGACGAAGTTCTTATCCGATTCTACTTTACCTTCTGCATTAGCCAAAAATATGGATACGTCCAAGTCAAAATCCTTACCGCCGTCGTATTTGTTCGTGTCCCAACCTAAACCAACCGTGATTTTGGACAAGCCTGGATTTGTTTTCGTCAAATCAATCTTTTGACCTTTGGATAAGTTAATTGCCATGATAAGAACCCCTTTTCCATAATTAAGTTTGGTATTTGTAAAATAAATTACATATAGCGCTGAGCCAGCACATCAATATGTACGGCATTCGTACCTTCACCGATGGCAGCAAACTTCCATTCGTCGTTATGACGATAGAGTTCTCCACAAACCAATGCAGTCAGCCCTTCATAATTATCAGATAAATTAAACGTCACCAGTTCCTTGGAATTAGCACCGTCCAGAATGCGGATATACGCTTTCTCGATCATGCCAAAATCCTGTTTCCGGTTTACGCAATCATATATATTTACAACAACAAGCACTTTGTGGACACTGGCAGGAATACGTGCCAGGTCAATCACAATTTGTTCATCATCACCGTCACCTTGTCCAGTCAAATTATCACCGGAATGTACGACTGAGCCGCATGGGCTTTTTTTATTATGGAAGCATACTACATTGTCCGATTGAGTCAGTTTTCCGTTTGCGTCCAGTAAAATGGCAGAAGCGTCACAATCAATATTCGGTTGCTTCTTGATGCCAAAAAATCCTTTGGACTGCACCGGGTCCCATCCCAATCCGGCAATAACTTTGGTTAGACCTGCGTTTCCTTTGGTCAAATCAATTTTCTGGCCCTTAACCAGATTAATTACAGCCACTGATTAACACACCTCCCTTCCGTAAAATTTACAGACTAAATTCAGACGGATTCAAACCCAAAGCACCGCAAATTTCAGCGACAATTCGCTGCTCATTTGCATCAAAGTCACCGTCAGCAGCACCAATGGCACTACATACGCCAACGACGAGTCGGCCCACTTCAGGCTTGCCTTTCAATTTGCCAATCGCTTTGAGTGCTTCCTGTTTGCCGATTTCAGGCGAAAATTCAAAGTTCGCTACATAGTGATTGAAGCGATTGATGACCTCTCCCATATCAAACACTTTCAGTTCCTCACTGAGATTTATGTATCCGGCCATTTTCGCTTTCTCTTCCGGACCAATGGTACCGTCAGCAAAGGCTACCAGCGCACAACCCGCCACAACAGCTTCCATGAAATCTTTATTTTTAAACTTCTTAACCTGGTCTCCAAGACCCTTTTTAGTTGTATTCAGCCAATTTTTAAATGTACTCATGTTGCCCTCCACAAAATCGTATTTGGGTGAAACGCATCCTAGTTAATTTCTTCCTTTACTATAACCTGAATTACGATCTTTTTCTACAATAATATACAAAAATACGGTAAATACGATCTATTTTTTATCGGTATCCTCTCTATCTTTAGCCCTATTTTCTGCTAAAAGGCCCTCTTCCATCATCTATCATTTGGTACCCTAATTGCAAGTCCATAGATACCTCGCGGGTATGATCATATGGATATGTGGCTAAATACATTTAAGATGGATTGACAGTTTGAGAGGAACAAGCTATCATTCTATCAAATTATAAGTATTTCGCTAGGAATAATATAAAATAGTATAGCCTATTTAGGAGGAAATTTCACATGACCGCACCTTTTGCCAGCCTAAGACTATCCTCTTGGAAAATGATTCCCCTATCCGCCGCCCTATTCATCGCTGCCTTTTCCAATCCTATTGATTCCTATGCCGCACCCGCGGCGGCCCCGATCGTCCAGCAAGTAAACAGCTCCGCTTCAAGCACTGTTACCGATTCGGACAACCAGCTCACCTATCTAAAGGACCGTTTTAACATCCAACTATCCTCAACCCCGACAAAAAGGGAATATATCGTCGCACTTGCCACCGTGCTGAACCTGAACAGCTCAAGTACAGCTTCTGCGGACAAAAACACCGCCTTCAGAGGCTTAAACTCAAATGACCCGTTGTATGCCCAAGCGGCAGCACTGTATGCAGAAGGTATACTGGATAACACTGACGTAAAACCGTCCGTTCCCCTGTCACAAAATGACGCGATCCGTATAGCTGCAAAAGCCGCCGGATTGACTGAGTTGGCTGCTACATACTCTGAGGATAAGGCGCAGGCTGTGCTGACTAAATCGGGGATTCGTACATTGACTGGAACTGCTGAGACCCGTCTGGCGGCCTCGCAGGATCTGGCAGTCGCTGTAGATACAGGACTGCTGCCGCAAAGCGAGCTGTCCTCCTTCCAGCCGGAAGAACAAGCCGATGCGTCATTCACCGCCGAGGTGCTAAGCCGTGTGCTGGCATTCCACGGCGAATACAAAAATACCGTCGGTCAAGTACAGGATGACGATATTTTTGCTAAAATCCATCAGGCCTACGATACACAGATACTCGTCCAATCCCCGGAGCTGCAAGCCCTGTTCGACGCAGGACTTCAGCAAAATCTGTTCACAGGCTACAATATCAAGGACAGCCGCTATGATGCCCATTTTGATCCGAAGCTGTCCCTTACTTATGGACACAGCGATCTCAAGCACGCGATCCAACTGATTGGGCTGCTTCGCAGCGAGGGTATTCAAGCCAAAGTACAGTTGGAACCAAAAACTTCGGCTTTTGTATACTTGAAAGAATGGGGACAGCCTGTCCAGACCGAAAACTATAGAGTCGTACAAATCAACAACGGTAACTATATCGCCTACTCCAAGGAGTATGACCTTGCCCTCGAATTTGCGACGATCGGGCAGAAGAACCGTTTTGACACTATCATCAACCAATACGCCAAAAAGAACAGTAAAGACCAAGCCGGCCTGATCGCTCAGTCCTGGTGGCAGCCGCTCTATTACTCCCTGTCCTCCCCCGGCTCAGCCTACACAGAGATTGCGAACAATCGGGTCAGCGCAGGACGCTATTACGCCCAGTCCTTTTCGCTGACGGACAAGGCTTCCTCCATTACCGATGGCTTACGTAAGATCAAGCCAGGTGTAGAGGTGGAAAGCTATCACTTCTGGGTGGATGCTCCCTTTTATCGTTATTTGAACGGGGAGGCTCAGTAAATTTAATTAAAGCAACGAAAAGGCGCAGCCTTCCAATTCAACGGAAGTCACTGCGCTTTTTTCTATAATCCGCGGTTCACCACAGCTTTTTTCAAGCTTGTATAAAACGCACTTCAACTACTTTTATTATGCTTTTCTTTCTTCACTCTTCAATTTAAGCAAAGCACTTTCTGACAATTTTATGATTTCGCTTAGCGTCTGTGAATCATTATTCTGAAACAATTCAGCCGTCTCTGCAAACATCTTTTTGTACCCCCCCAGATTCGTATTGCAATAAGAATACCAAATCCAATTCCAAGAAAAATGAGCACTTCTTGTGCCACACTCAAAACTTCTACATGTACAGCTTTGTATATGGCCGTCAAAAATTGCACCCACAAGGGAACAAAGAGTGCGAGATATACGCCTGAGGCGAGATATTCCTTGGGCTTTCCTCGGGCAATCTCCTTTTCGATCAAGTTAATCAGAAATTCCAGCTTTTTCTCATCGTATAGATTAAATAAATGAAGTTGATTTTCGAAGCATTTGAACTGATATTGATAAAATTCTTTCGTTTGCCAAGCTCCTTTTTTAGGTTGAATACTGTAACGTGTCTTAATGATTACTTTTGCTTTTTTAATGAAAACATAAGCCAATGTATACATAATACACGCACACACAAACCAAAAGGCGAGACTAACTATTCCAATAGTCATTTGTAAGGCTAGTAGACTTAATAGTGCGCCTCCAACTAACAATATTGAGGAAAAGACAAACAAGACAAGACCCCAACGTGTAACTAAATACTGAAATTTCATATGTCTAAATAATAAAGCACTAAATGCAACCTTTTCCCGATAATGCTTAATGAACGCATCCATCATCTTCAAATAATTCCTCCAAGCCATGATCTCTCTGATAGTCTCAATCTCACTTAGTTCAACTTTAAAAATAGCCTTTTTACCAAAATAAATCATTTAAATATTTTCGGAAGAAAGTGAAATATGTAACTCATCTATTAATATATCGGTTTCCAGAAAATTTTGGTAAACAAAAAAATCTACAGACTTCTCCAGCTAGCGAGTTTTACAGTTTCCAACCGCTACTCACCTGTTCCGGAAAAAAAAGACTGTAGATTTTATAGATACTCCTATTCGCATTGAGTATGATCGTTTTCAGCTCATAGCCGCTTCTAGTTATAATCCTCCCAGTAGCGGTACTCCATTTCATTCTCACCCTTGGTGACGATGATCATGTTTTCGATATGTCCAGTTTCTTTGTTGGTTCGGTAGATCATGGTGCGGGTTTCGCCCTCATCGGGAACGGAGAAAAGTACCTTGTCACTGATCATACCACCGCCGATGCCGACGACGTGCTCTCCCCAGCCGGAGGCTGCACCTGAACCTGCTCCACCAACGCCAGTTCCGCGCGACAATATAAGACCTATGCCATATCCGGTGACGGTCTGGGCCGTTTTACCCAGAGCGTGCTCTCCGGCCGATTGGGTATGCTCTTGGGCCCAGTAATCGTATTTGTCGGTATTTTGCTCGTAGCTGACAACATTTCCTTTTTTATCTATAGAAATATCCGTTTTCGTGCCATCCTTACCTGTCAGCTCGGTGACGGCGACGAGAGAATCGGCTGTGATCTTGGACGTTTCTCCTGAATTGTAATCTGTGCGGGTAACCGAATCCTCATATTGCAGCCGCAGGACGTTCATCTGGTCGTGGATTTTCTGCATGACCTGCTTGTCTCCAATCGCCTCGGCATCTTTCAGTAATTTCTCATATTGATGGTATTTATCGGCGTCGGCCCGATCCCAGTCATCTATGTTTTTAGAAGGCTTGGAGGCATCTCCAGCTTGTTTCCCGGCTTCTCCACCGCCCGCCGACGCTGCACTAGCGCTCATAGCCGCCGCTAATGCAGTCCAGAAGCCACGCGGGTTGTCATCCGTACTTCTAAACTTCGAAGCAATGCTTTTCAGCTCAATTTCAATGGATTGAACCTTGTTTAACACGGAAGAAAGCGTATATTTAGCCGTCCGATAGTCGTTATAAAAGCGATTTCTCTCCATACCGTCCCACTGGCTGTGAAGGTTGTTCATTGTGTTATCCAGGCCGTTTAACTGGTTATACAGTGTTCCGTGGGCATTGGCAAATTGGGAGGCCACGCTATCCAACTGCTCCGGTGTGACTTGGATTTTCGTCATGTTGATCACATCCCGTCTATGAAAATAGGAGATAGGCATTATATTTTACAGTAATCCTTATTTCATATTGTAAGCTATAGAAGTCAGACATTCATGAGGATTTATACGTATTTGTGTATTCAGAAGCAGTTCCTTTGATATAATGAATCCATATGAGTTAATTTCGACAATACATTATTGAAAGTCAGGTGTAAAAATATGTCAGACAAAAAAATTATCTTTTTCGATATCGACGGTACATTACTGGACGATGACAAAAAAATGCCGCTAACGGCTGAAAAGGCCGTCTTTGCTTTGAAAGAGCAGGGCCATGAGGTAGCTATTGCCACAGGACGCGCACCTTTTATGTTCAAGGAAATCCGTGAGCAGCTTGAAATTGATTCTTATGTCAGCTTTAATGGGCAATATGTCGTGCTTCGGGGAGAAGTGGTTGCTACCAATCCGTTGAACAGAGAAGCTTTGCAAGCGATGACTGATCTGGCCCTCACACATAATCATGCGATCGTATATATGGATCATGCCAATATGAAGGCTAACATTCCTAACGATGAGCTTGTAGAAAAATCGGTTCAAACGTTTAAGGCCAAACTTTCGGTTGGATACGATCCGCTTTATTTCCAGGGAAGAGATATTTATCAGACGCTATTGATGTGTACGGTAGAAGAAGAACCCTTCTATGAAGCGGTATTCAAAGCTTTTGACTTTGTACGCTGGCATCCGAGTTCTGTGGACGTTGTTCCTCACGCTGGCTCCAAAGCAATGGGCATCCGCGAAATTACGTCCAGACTGGGCATTGCCGATGAAAATCAATACGCTTTTGGCGACGGTTTGAACGATGTGGAAATGCTGACGGCTGTACATAATAGTGTCGCAATGGGTAACGGTTGTGATGAAGCCAAAGCCGCAGCTAAAATGGTCACAAAACGCGCAGATGAAGACGGCATTTTGTACGGACTGCAAAAGCTTGGTTTGTTATAAGCTAACAGGATTGCTGACTGACTGGGCAATGTTTAGGGAAAAATAAGGTCTGTTTAAAGACTTACATTCGAGAAAATAGGAGGTTGTCGTTGGATATGGAGACGGAAGGCTTACGCAATGTCGAACAGCTAGCCATGAAGAAGTACAAAATTTACAAGCAAAGCCTGCTCCGGTATTTGGCTCGTTCCATGCTGGCGAGTATGTTCATCGGGTTCGGCGTTATTGTGGCCTTCAAGACGGGCAACTTTTTTTACATGGAGCATTCTCCATTCACTTATCCTATGGCAGCACTCACGTTCGGGGCGGCCATCATTCTGATCGCTTACGGCGGTGGTGATTTGTTTACAGGCAACACCTTTTATTACACCTATGCTGCGCTCCGTAAAAAGCTGCGCTGGGGACAGGTGCTTCGGCTGTGGGCTGCCAGCTATGGCGGTAATTTGCTGGGTGCGGGGGTATTCGCGCTCCTTATTTACTTAACCGGGCTGTTTGACTCCTCCAGCGTGAACAGCTTTCTACTGAACGTGGTGGAGCATAAAATGGAAGCGCCTGCAATGCAGCTGTTCTTCCGGGCTATTTTATGTAACTGGCTGGTCTGCCTTGCCTTCTTCGTGCCCATGTTTATGAAGGAAAATGGCGCGAAAATGTTTGCCATGATGCTGTTCGTGTTCTGCTTTTTCATTTCGGGATATGAGCATAGCGTGGCTAATATGTGTACTTTCGCCATTGCCCTCGTGCTGGACCATCCGGGTACAGTCTCTGTCGCTGGTGTGATCCATAATCTCGTTCCGGTTACGCTCGGGAATCTGGTTGGCGGTGTGCTGCTGATGGGAGTCATGTACTATTCGGTGAATCTCCCGTTTTTGGACGAGGAGGAGCATTAAAAAAAGAAGCCGTGGGATTTAAGTATTCCACGGCTTCTTTGCATTATTTTGAATTAGAACATTTTTAATTTAGAGTATGCAGCGTCTACAGGTGTTTACTTGTCTGTTATCCTTCTTGAGCAGGAAAATGAATAAATTCCTCCAGCTCCTTGAACAGTTTTTTGGGATTGACGGTGTCGGGCACTACCAGAGTCAGCGGTTCATCCAGCTTTAGCACATACATGCCCAAAATGGATTTGGCATCTGCCATGCCGCTTTTGCCATGAATCCAAATGTCATAGGTATAATTCGAAACGATTTGATTGATTTTTTCAATATCCTTAACGTCTTTTACCTTGATGGGTGTCATCATGCGCAGCACTCCCCTGCCTTGAATTGGGACTTACGAAACAAGTCTTAACTTCACTTTACCCCATATGAAGCATGTTGCAAAATCTTAATTTAGAAAATGACATGCGGTGCGGAGCTGATTTTCCAGTAGCTGCCGACCTTTTCAAAATTTACGGTGATTTTCTCGTTCGCCTGCTTGGTTCCTGCCGGATAAGGCACGGTCAGCAGATAGCTGCGCTTAACCGGGGTCATCGTCACCATTTTCGCTGTAGCCCGGTTGAACTCTAGCAGGTTACCACCATCTGCGTCCAGCTGAGCCAGTTTTCCGTTAATTTCAACGAAAAATTTCCCAACAAATTGCTCACTGGCCTGCTTGGTGTATGCCTGCATCAGATAGCTGATCAGTTTGGTCTTCGTGCCGATGTCCTCGGACAGATAGCGGTAGCTTTTGCCGTTCCACTGGAACGATTCGCCCACGGTGCTACCACCGCTGATCGCGTACAGATAACGCGACTGCGCCTCCAGCACGAGCGGAATGGCGCTCTCGTGATTCAACTTGTCCAACTGCGTTGGTTTCACGCTGGTAGCAGCGGCTGCTGGCCCCGAAGTGGACGGCGGCTGTGGCTTGGACGGCTTCGCAGTCGACGGTGCGGACGGAGCAGCCGCTGGCGCTACCGAAGCGGATGGACACGGTGCTGGTGCAGACGGAGCTGCTGGTGTAGCGGCTTTGGCGGAATCCGCAACTGTGGCCGGGGCCGATGCTGCTGGAACCGACGGCGCTTGTGCGGGGGCTGGCGTCGTAACAGACGCAGATGCTGCTGGTGCTGGCACCTTGGCTGGGGCGGATGCTGCCGGACTAGCAATGCCCGGTTGCGTCGCTTCCGCTGGAGCGGTCACGGCGGGCGCGGCGGCTGCGGCCTGTGCTACGCTCATAAGCGTAGCTGCGATGCACAGCGCGGATAGCTTCGTATTTATTTTCATACCTGTTTTCATCATTCGATGCACCTCCATAATCATATACCTGCATAAACTGCACACGTTTCTATTATAAGAATTCCGCACCACAATTGGGTTGCTAAATTGTTTCTATTTGGCTTTATTTGTTCATTCTGCACGAAGTTTGTCCGTATTTGCCGGGTGCGTTTCTTCTGACTGCTTCACTCGCTTTGCCTCCACCTCTTCCAGGGATTGTGACAGTTGCTTAACAGACTGGTCAAGCTGCTCCAATCTGCGGCTAAGGGTGACAAGGATATATTTTAACAGAATCAGACTTAATGCAGCAGGGAATCCGACATTGGTTACGAGCGCAATCATACCTTCCGTCGTTAGAGAAGTCACATATCCCGCCTCCTTTTTCATACGTAGATTTCACTGATAAGAACTAATGTTCCCATTTTTATGAAAATCATACGTTGTCTTCTTTGTTGGAATGACAAAAAGAGCTCCGATCAACCCGGAACCCTTTCCGTTTTTGTTCATTCGCGTTTCATTTCGACCTGCAAATTGACCTGCAAATCAAGGGGTGTATATATTCGGCTGCGCGGGCTTGGACATCCCTTCTCCCAGATAAAACCCAGTGTGTGGCGGCTGGTTATAGGCCACGTTCTGCCACGCTACACTCAGGCGATACAACGGATCATGCATAAGTGTATAAAAACGATACTCTGACTCATATGGTGTTGTGTAGATACGCAGCGCCGAATTGTCGCTTTTGCGCCAAATCACTTCCTCGCGCCAGTCTCCGAACAGATCGGCCTGCAAGGACGGAGTTCCTTTCGTTCCGTTATTGGAGCTGGTGCCCGTCCCCGTAAGCAAATTGGAAGTGGTTGAGTTGGTATAGTTCCACTTGTCAATTTTGCCAGCACTAGACGAGGTATGGTCCAGCAGCTCACGCAGCAAATCGCCATCCCACCAGATTCCAAGATTAATGGAGGATGGTAGCGTATTCGTGATAAGCTCTCCTTTGGCAGAACGTACGCCGATGCCCGGTGCCCATTGTTCGTTGCCCTTGGTACGAGGGTCAATGTCTGCCGACATACCTCTTCCGGTATCCTTGCCTGTATTTACGCCCCATAAAATGTTTCCATTACGCGGGTCATACATGGCAGCGCCGTAGGTCGCGTTTTTGTCCTCGTTTACCTTAAACACTTCATAGCCTGAACGGTCCGGGTCCAAATCTCCAACATGAAGTGCATCCCCGTGTCCCATGCCCGTGTTAGCCAGCTTCGCTCCGTTATCGTCCACCACCAGCGAACCGTACACAATTTCATCCTTATCGTCTCCATCCACATCCGCCACACTCAAGCTATGGTTGCCCTGTCCAGCGGTTCCGGCATTGGTGGAGCTATTGCTATCAAAAGTCCAGCGTCGATTCAAGTTACCATTACGCCAATCGTACGCGACCAGAACCGTCCGGGTGTAATAACCCCGTGCCATCACAATGCTGGGCCGCACGCCATCCAGATAAGCAACCCCGGCGAGAAAACGATCCACCCGGTTGCCATAATTATCTCCCCAGTTGGATACCGTTCCCCGTGGCGGCACATAGTCAATCGTGCTAAGTGCTTTGCCCGTATCGCCCGAGAACACGGTCAAAAATTCAGGCCCGTCCAAAATATAGCCACTGGCATTGCGGTAATCCGCCGAGGCGTTGCCAATGGTCACCCCTGTGCCGTCTTTAGTGCCGTCTGCTGTTTTGCATACGATTTCTGCTTTGCCGTCTCCGTCAAAATCATAGACCAGAAATTGCGTGTAGTGCGCTCCAGCCCGAATGTTCCGGCCCAGGTCGATTCGCCATTTGCGTGTTCCATCCAGCTTGTAGCCGTCCAAAAATACATTTCCCGTGTAGCCGGATTGTGAATTGTCCTTGGCATTGGAAGGGTCCCATTTTAACACAATCTCATACTCGCCATCCCCATCTAGATCACCTACACTGGCGTCATTGGCGTTGTACGTGTAACTGACATTATCCGGGGTTGTACCGCCTGCAGGCTGCTGGATGGGAACATCCAGATAGTTGTTGCTCCATACCTTTACCGCTGAAGAAGCAGCCTGTTCTGCTCCATTCACTACGGCACGAACCGTGTACGAAGATGAGGTTGTGCCTGTCTTGTCCAGAAAGTTGGTTTTCGACGTAATCGGCGCATCATTGACCTTGCTTGTCCCTCTATACAGATTGAAGCTGACCGAATCCGCTTCCGTGCCCAGCAAGCGCCAGCTCACCAATACGCCCTCTGGCACCTTGACCGCGACAGCTCCCCGGTTCAGCTTTTCCATTTGCCTCGTGGAGGCAGCAGAGATCTGGCTATCCATCGGGGTGACTGTTCCACACAAAATGACACCGAGACAGAGCAACGCGGTATACCGAAATCTTTTTTTCATCTGAATCCTTAACTCCTTTCATAATTTGTTTTTTTCAATAAATTTATTTTATCTGACTGATAAATTATTGTTGTTTAAATTTTATGATAGCGCTTACATAAAAGTAAAGGGACGAACACGCCCTTTTTGTTCAAAAATCCGAGCTAATGCTTTAAAAATCAGAGGTCCATGAATAGTCGTTCTTCATCCGCTATGCTTTGGATATCCTCAGAGCTAATGCTGATATATTGATAGCCTTCTGCCTGTTGTTTTTTTAATGCCAGTTCTTTCATAAAACGTGGGCTGCCCTCCCCGGCATCCTCGTCATAAACGAGCAATAAACCATCGGTTTTGCGGAAAAGCAGTTCATCCCGTGCCTTGAGTTGCCATATTCCCTGATAAGGCTGGCGGCTGACGACTCCTACATAGTCAACTCCCTTACAGATCTGCTGAAAATACTCCTTTTTGTCCTCTTTCCATTTTTCCTCCATATTTTGATAAGCCACCATAATGGAGCATTTCAAGTGAGGATATTGCTGCTTCAGTGAAATTGCCACTTCACAGGCCCACAGATCCACCCCGTACTGACCAGGAGTAATAATCCACTCCAGTCCTTCTTCAATCAGGGGAATGAGCCTGCCTGTGATCGCCTTTTTGATATATGGAATGCCTTCGTGCTTTTGGTTGAAAATATTCAATTCATGAGCGCGGTAGCCCGAAACGAGTAAGTTTTTCATCATCTCAACGTCCTTCTCGAATGATCATAATGGTTATTGTACCACTTACAAGGAGGCCACTACATAACTTAGTTCTTTGGAGAGCTAAGCAAATACGTCCAAAAAGACGAACTTCGCTCCATGTTTGGTGGATGAGGTTCGTCTTTTGGGATTCTCTACTGGTTTCGTGTTCATGCTTCTTTATGAATAATGCATTTGGTAAATTTGTTCTCCTGATATTTTTGTAATTGGGCAAGATTATTCTTTTCCATTAAAAATACTCCATATTTTGGTATTATTACTAACTTATTAAAAACGGATTTCATACTCGCAATAGTCGTCTCCGTTTACATTACATACTTCCCCTAGCCACCCAGTACTCTTCAAGTAGACGATTTTACACGCACATCTTTAATTCTAATGTTGCTGCTGAATAGGCCCGCATCGCTGCTCAATTTAAATGACGGATAATTAGGGTCTGCCTCAAGCCTCATTCTGCTGTCGAATTGCTGCTCCTGCTGCCGGTCTACAAAAAAAGAATAGGGCTCGGACTGAATGACTATATCGGTAGCATCGGGCGCAGTGACCACCAAGATGACAATTACGCCGTTACATCCACAGCCCTCTGTGTCATAAAACAACTTAAATACTCCCGGTCGTGCTAAAAGCGCGCTTGCTAATCGTTCAACTGACAAGGGGTCCAACTGTAATTGTATATCCATGAGGCTATTCTTCTCCTTTATGCATGAATACTTGGAACCGTGATTCCAAAAGAGCGAAATTTAAACGATGTATATATACATTATAGTTAAGCTTATCATTGTACTTGTGTGACTGCACTCACTTTTTGAACGATGGAGTGATGGTCGGCCGAACCATTTCAGAACAATACTAAAATTTTATCTTTTCGCGGCTTGAACTTTGAAACACACAAAAAAGAGCACCCATCCGGATAGGCTAAGCGCTCTAAATCTACTGTAAGCATTCAGAAGAATGGCCTTTTTATGAAGCCGAAGAGTTCCATTGAAAGGTAGCTGCCGATTTGGCCGGAAGCTTGCAAGTGAAGACTTTGCTTCCTTGCCGAATCTTGAAAGTCCGCTCGTCCGCTCCCGTATTAGCAGCAATCAGGACAAGGGTACCGTCGGGGTTACGGTAGGCGACCGTTTCAATACTTCCGCTGTACTGCGTGGAATCAATACGTACCGCACCCGGGCGGACAAATTTGCTGGCATGTCCAATCGCATAGTATTCCACATTTTTCGTAATGGCACCGCTCAACGGATCAATGGTAACCACGCCGCGACAGTTGGTACAGCCACCATTTGTCGGGCCGCCGGATGGATCCAGCGCCACGTTCCAGAAGAGGACATTTTGCGACCAGTTGCGAGGTGCGCCGATGATCAGCTTGGACATATCCCAGCTCAAATTATCTCCAAAATCCGGACTCCACTGCCCCCCGCTGCATTCTGTCATGTAAACGGCCTTATTCGGAAAGGCATTATGCACGTCTGTCATCGCTGTGGGCTCTCCTTTGTAGCAGTGAAAGGCCGTGCCATGCGTATAGCTTCGGGCTTGCTCATCTCCCATCACCATGCGGGCATAGTCACTCCCGGTATCCCAGTTATGGTCAAAAGCAATAATCTGGGTAGACAATTTGTTCCGACTTAAGGCAGGACCCAGATATTGCTTAATAAAATTTGCCTGCTCGGCTGCCCCCATACTCATGCTGGGATACTTGGACGTGGTGAACTCCGGCTCATTTTGAATGGAAATCGCCTGAATCGGAATGCCTTCGTTCGCATAAGCCCGAATATAACGTACAAAATAGTCAGCATACGCGGAATAGACGCGCGGATCGTTATAGTCCAAATACCAGCCATTGTAGGTCTGCTCCCCATATTTCATCCAAGGCGGCGCAGTCCACGGGGTTCCCATAATCCGAAGGTCAGAATTTCTTCGTACGATCTGCTTTAGCACATCCGTCACGTCTCGATCCTTGGCAATGGAAAAGTGGTTCAGATCATAGTCCTTGCCTGATGCCACATCGTCATAGGTATAGCTGCTGGGCTGTCCCTGTTCATCCACGGAATAATCGGATGCCCCGATGGTGTGGCGAATATAGCTCAATTGAATACCGCTCGCGGTAAACAAATCGTTGAGTAACTGGTCACGCTGATCCGGAGACATGCCGTGAATCATCAGATAAGCGGACGAGCCGGATACCGCTGCGCCGAACCCCTCCATCGTCTGGTAACGAATATCCGGCTTTACCTCAACCGTCAGTACGTTCGAGTTCGCTGTGTTGCCTTTAGCATTATCGTTACTCCAATGTATCGGAGCTTGCTGGGTCAAGCGATTCGCCGGGTCCGGTGACGTCAGCCACATGCTGACGTCACTTTCTGCTTTCGGCTCAGGGTTATTCCGTATAGCAATACTGACCAGAATAGCACAGACCAAAATCGCAGTTGCAGCTACGAGCAGCCACATGTTGGAACGTCGTTGCTTTTGGGGTTTATTCATCGTCCTCAGCCTTCCTTCTATTTCAGCTTTCACTTGGAATCCCCCTTGCATACCTAGCGCAAAAAGAGAGCCGGTGCATATGCCCGCGCTCTCTTGAATATAACCATTTTAGAACAAATGTAACAGGGTTACTTCGCTGTCTTTCCTGTAGATGCTGCCGGAATGGTAACACTTCCTGTCAGACGGATATCCTGAGAGGAGCTACCTGCATAAATGGGTACTTCACCCGATGGCATAACCCATGCTTTAGATTTCTCGTCCCAGTAGGAGAAGGCTTTCGGGTCCAGCTCCACGCGGATATTTTTCTCTTGGCCCGGCTTCAGCTCGACCTTGGACCAGCCTGCCAATTGCCGCGATGGAGTTTCTACATTCGTCGGAAGCTTACCGCTGTACACCTGTACAACCTCTGCTCCAGCTACTTTTCCGGTATTTTTCAATTTCAGCGAGACCTCGACGGAATTCGTACGATTGGATTTCTTTCCGCTTGCGTGCTGTTTTGTTTTCAGATCGCTATAGCCAAACATCGTATAGGATAAGCCATATCCGAAGGAAAATGCGGGTTGAATTCCCGATTTCTCATATCCCCGGTAGCCTACAAAAATGCCATCCGAATAGTCACCTATTCCGTTCACACCCGGGAATTTTTCCGGTGAGGATACCGGCGTGGACTGCTCGTTAACCGGGAAGGTTACGGGCAGCTTGCCGGAAGGATTCACATCCCCGAACAGAACGCGTGCTATGGCATTCCCCTGCTCTTGACCAGCAAACCATGCTTGTATGATGGCGGGAACTTTATTCTGCCAAGTGTCCATTTGTACAGCTCTGCCGCTCATTTGCACAACAATGGTTTTCGGGTTCGCCGCGGCAACCGCACGGATCAGCCGATCCTGATTGTTTGGCAGTTCCATATCGGAACGCTCAACATAACCTTCGCTCTCATAAGTACGTGTAACGATAATCGCAACATCCGACTTTTTCGCCAGCTTCACAGCATTGTCAATCAGCTTGTCTGACGTATCTGCCGGAGGTTCCCAGCCCAAACGAACCATCCCACCGGAATCACGGCCATTTGTCGGATAATCGGCACGATATTCGATCCGCACCTTGTGCTTTTCACCTGCTTTGAGCGAGATGTTTTTCTTCGTGGTACCCAGCTTCATGCCCTGATTATCCACAAATAGCTTGTCATCGAGATATAGCTTGCTTGATCCCAAACTGGTTAAAGATAATGCATAATCGCCATCCTTAGGTGCTGCAATTGCTCCCGTCCAGCGCGCCGATATCAAGCCGTTAAGTGTCGTTGGCGTATTGGGAACTTTAGGGGACTTCGCATTAAAGCCCTGATAATTATAAAATCCAAGGTTCATGTTGACCTGACCATCATTACGCACAAGAACCGGACTACCCTCCATTTTGTTGTTCTTCCAGTATTCGCCCCGCAGTCCCTGCTCGTCATCTCCATAAGTGGCATACCCAACGCTGATATCCTCTTTTTTGTCGGATGTGGTCAGCAATGAGGATGGTACAGCCGATGGGCCCGGCATAATGTCTCCCGCAGAAATCGGGTCCGTACCCGGTGCATATTGGACGGTAACCCCTTTGCCGACACGATTGCGGATTCCCTCTAACGGACTTACAGTATACGTTGGGTTCACCAACGAACTGCCTCCACCTGCTACAGTGCCATTATCTGCATCGGGACCGATAACAGCAATGGATTTGAGCTTATCCTTGGAAATTGGCAAAGTATTATTTTTATTTTGCAGCAGCACCATGCTCTCCTCAGCCAATTGGCGGGCTGTCTTGCCATGGTCACGGGCATCAATCTGCTTATTTTTAACCGGATGATCAAACAACCCTTTACTGAACATTTGCACCAAAATACGCTCAGCCTTATCATCAACTGTTTTCTCACTTACCTTGCCGTTCTTGACAGCAGTCAGCAGTTGATCTCCCCATTTACCAAAAGGTGTACCCGGTGTTTCAAGGTCCAAGCCCGCATTAGCGGACTCTACTGTACTCAGGTTCGCACCGTAATCGCTCATTATGAAACCTTTGAATTGAAGCTCCTTCTTCAAGAGGTCCGTCAAGAGGGTCTTGTTCTCACAAGCAGGCTCGCCGTTGACCTTGTTAAAAGAGCACATCGCCCCTCCCAAATCAGCCTTGGCAATAACCTCCTGAAAGGGACGTATGTAAATTTCATGCAGCGCACGGTCACTGACTTTGACATTCGTCGTGAAGCGCTCCGTCTCCTGATTATTCATAAGATAATGCTTGGCTGTGGCCAACACAGGATGGCTTTGTACACCTTTGACATAAGCGGTCGCCATTTGCGATTGCAGCAGCGGGTCCTCACCCATAGATTCAAAGTTCCGCGATCCCCATGGAATGCGAGCAATATCCATCCCCGGTCCGAGTACAACATTATGAATCGTATTAAAAGCCTCGTCTCCGATCAGATCACCGTACTGTTTGGCAGCTTTGGTATCCCATGTTGCAGCTAACGCAATTGGAGCTGGCAGTGCAGTAGATTGCTTGTTCTGAACGTCCGGATTGGCGATGCGCACCCCGCCAGGACCATCTGCCATCGTCAGCGCCGGAATACCCAAACGCTCAATCGGATCATTGTAAAATCCATAATAATTGTTGACCTTGCCAGTCACCAAATCTATTTTTTCTTCCAGCGTCATTTCCTTCAATAACAGCGTCGTTCGTTCTTCAGCCGAAAGGGACGTATTCATCCAGGGCCGGTCTGTCCGGCTTCCTGCCGCTCCTGCAATATTCATCGGTCCGATCACAACAGCCGCAATGACGGTCATCATCATCATACGAAACAACCATGTTGATTTCACTTTCACGTTTGTAATTCCTCCTTGATGTTAGATCATGAGATGAATGCCAATTCAGCTCTCACAGGCTTGCAAAGGCTCTTGATCCTGCGAGCTCCGACAAGAATCAAAAGCCACGAGATAAGCAAGCAAGTCAGCAAAAGCCGCACTGACTCAAGTGACATGTACAACACCCTACCGTACATTTCTGAAAATTTCATTGAAAAATTCTGGAAACCACTCCCTAGGACCATCATTTATTTTCATAGAAAGAGAGCGTTACCAATTCCGTTAACTGACGATGTTATTACATTTTCGTCACTTTTATATGACGATTTTTTAACTAATTCAAATCACAAAAAATGATTCGTATGGCCCACTCATTCCAGTGCTCATATGAACATCTTTAATCTGCGACCAAAGTTGGAATTGAGCCGATTTATGAGGATTGCATTAATTCCAAACGATGTACACAAAAAAGTCCAAAGAGCTTCAAAAGCTCTCTGGACTTTAAGTGGTTTATTTTTTATTCAATTCATAATTCAATTACTCAAAAGGATACCGAAGCTCCCACTGTGCGCGAATCTGATCCATCAGCTTCATAATGCCCAGTGATTCATCCAAAGATATCGTGGAACTTTCGAATAAGCCTTCATTCAGGCAGCGCCCCACTTCTTCTGCTTCAAAGGCATACCCTGTGGAAGCTCGGTCATCCTGAAAGGTTTGTATCTCTTCGCCGTCCACATGTAAAGTAGCCGACGTGCTATTCAGGAAAGATGGAATGTGGATATATCCCTTTGTGCCATGGATGTATGCCTCATTCGTCAGTCCGAGACGAACTGCCCCGTTAAGCATAGCCGTGCGCCCGTTTCCGTAATCCAGCAGGATGGAGAACGTCTCGTCAACGCCCGTTTCCCCAATATGAGCGGTACTCCATACATGCTTGGGTTCAGGACCAAACACCATCGAAGCAAAAGAAACCGGATAAATCCCCGTATCTAATAAAGCACCTCCGCCCAAATCAGGGTTCAGTAGCCGTCCCTCGGGATTCCAATCTACGCGAAAACCAAATTCCGCCTTAACCAGCTTCACCTCACCAATTCGTCCTGCATGTATCCACTCCCGCACTTGGCGAATCGTAGGCAAAAAGCGTGTCCACATCGCTTCCATCAGGAACAGCTTATGTTCACGCGCAAAGCCGATCAGTTCCTCCAGTTCCCCGCTATTCACAGTGAAAGGCTTCTCACACAGAACGGCTTTCCCCGCCCGAAGAGCGGTCAGAACATTTTCTTTATGAAAAGGATGAGGAGTGCCTATGTATATAGCATCTACCTCGGGATCTTGAGTCAGTTCCTCGTAGCTTCCATAAGCGCGTGCAATTTGGTGCTTGGCTGCAAATTCGGTAGCGCTTTCAATAGTGCGTGATCCAACAGCGTACCCTTCCCCGTTCGTAACATGTACCAAATCCGCGGCGAATTGATCTGCAATCCATCCCGTGCCGACAATTCCCCATTTGATCTTCTTGCTCATACTCGTGTCCCTCCCTGCAATATGGTCAACGTTGACTTACACAACCTCCTTTATTCTAGCAAACGCCTGTCAGGAACAAAAGAATTATCTGGCATAAATGATGAAGCCCCGCCACACGGATCTGCATGGACAGGGCTTCACGCTACTTCAAAATGAATCTCTATATCACAGCTTCTATCTTACGCCTGAAGCTGCGTAAGAATTTGCGGATCTTTGATTTTCTGATCCTCAGCCAGCAGTACAATTTTGGATAAAATCTCGGCTGTTCTTGGATCTTCATCCAGGAACGGCAGGAAGATGCGCCCACGATGCTGCGAATGCACCGGAATGATATGCAGCGCTCCCTTCGCCTGCTTGTAGACACCGCCGCTTCCTAAATGCACCGCATATTCACCAAGGCTGCCGTCTACACGCGCATAATTCCCATCCAAACGTACATTACTGATTTTCAGCAAACGCAGCGATTCCTGCACAATAACGCTGCGCATTTCAATGGTCGTAAGACTGGCTTCCGGATCAACACCGCCCACATGGGCGACACTGACGACCAAATCTACATCCCGCATGACTTCCGAGAACAGCACTGGAGGAACTTCCTCCAACGGCACACTCTTATACGTTGTCCGATCAAAGAATTGCACCATCTCCAGTGTAGGAGCCTCGGTATCGGCTGGTGAGAACCAATCTGCCATCGCGTACAGGTTAGCAATCAGGTTTTCGGCATAATACACCTTCTGGAGTCCTTCCTCATAGCTGACCGTCCACTGGCGACCTTTCAGCAGGGCTACCGTTTTATTCGGCTGTACCTGATGTCCTGCATATCGACGGGAAACGGTGGCACTTGCACGTTCATCTGCATTAGGCAAATACAGCTCACGGAACACCTGTTTAAACGGCTGCCGAATCTGGCGGTCAAATAAATCCTTCTGGAAGTCGCTCCAACGACCACTTTCGTACAAATGGAGCGGATGAGCAATGATCAGCTTGTCCTCTTCACCTACGGGATACTGTTGACCCGAAGGATCGGCCAACCCTGATGTATCTTCATTGAAATATCCCAAGCGATCTCCAGCCTTGAAAACTAGCGTTCGCACCAACGGAGCAAGCACAGGGTTGCCTAATAATCCCGTTAATTCCTTCATCATAAAGGCCGTGCCGGACTCCATAGAGCGCTCCAATTCCTTGCGGGCTCTACGGTACTGATCCACCAGATCGCCTTTAAGCTCCTTCAACGCAGCAACATACTCATCCTTCTTGAAGCGAGCCGGAATAGATTTCAGCGTCTTCCCTTTGCTGACAATCTCAATATCTGCCGTTCCTTCTTCATCAATGACCAACTGTATCGTTGTGGCCTCTTCCAAAGCATGTGGCTCAAAATAAGACCGAAGATCCTCCAGCTTACGGGCTTCCATGTCCCACACGAGCCGGGTTACATCATCGTAACCTGCATTACGTGCTAAATTCCCAAGCGCAATTCGTGAAACCAGAGCTTCACTGGCCTTACGCTGTGCCCCGAATTTTTTGCTCTGTTCCAGAAACTTCTGGATGAAGTCATAACGTTCCCGTACATCTGGTTCAGGAGGTTTGACAAGAGGAATCAGACTGTAGGTCAGCAAATGTTCCTTGTTCCGTTTGTCTTCCACCGACTTTTTCATTTCACTCAGTTTCAGCTTACCCAGCGTCGCATCCGCAAATAACTGGGATCGGCGATGATTGGCTCCGGCCGAAATATATTTGGCACAGTCGTACAGCAGATCAAAACGTTCCTCGCCCAACGTCTCATAGGCCTCATGAAACCAGTGAATATCGAAGGCTCCATCATTAAAATCCTGCGGAGCAATCGGCGAATAATGAGCTACAATCGTTTCCTTCTCGGCGGAAAAACCTTCATTTATATGCGCATGGAAGTACCATGCAGCACTGCGAAGACCTTCCCATCCGAGGTAGCCTGCTACAATTTCAATCCACTGTGGAGCATACATTGCCGCCTCCAGCAGACGTTTATCCGTAATTTTAGCGTTACTCAGCTTTTCCTTCAGCAAAAAAGAATCCTCGCCATCACGCGGATAACATGCCTTGAGCAAGTGGCTGAACGATTCTTTTTTGGTGATACGATCGCCGTAGCCATACACATAACCACGCACGAACGTTTCCTTGTCGAGTCCATCCAGAATACGGAGGAAATAATCCATGCCTTCAATTCGGCTCAATCCCATCACTTTTGGCGTGGCCTCGGTAGGCAAATCACCTCGAACCAATTCAACCTCCAGCAGTCGGTCAATAACCGTACGCCGTATTTCCAAAAATTCCGGATTGCTGGCAATCCATGTATTGCGGGCATTCGTTAAGGAACTCATATGTCTTCTGCTGTCACTGCCAGCCAACAGTTCCCGATACACTTCTCCTACATCGATCAGCCCTTTTTCATACGCTTTAAAATAATCCTCCAGCTCCAGCGGTGAATAAAAGTGATTTAATACGCCTGCCAGCTCATTATAGTTTACAAAAGTATGGAAAAAACGTTTAAAGGACTCATCATCATATACACGCCCTTTCTCCAACCCGATCCACGGGCTGGACAGCAGGTGCAGCATTCCCATGTCCTCAGCAGGTCTGTCCTTCGGCATAGCTTGCATCAATGTATTCAACGAGAAATCAATGGTATCAAAGGTTTTATCACCGGGAGTGTCCAGAAAATAAGCATTAATCAGCGTGCTTACCTGATCGTTATACGTCAGCTCTGCTATCCATCGCTGCATCTCGTTAATTCGATCTAAAGGATACATTTGTTCAGCGAAATCTTTACGCCATCCTTCCAGCAGCTTGTGCTTGCTCAGTTCTGAATAGTCCATGTTATGATTAGAGAAATAACGGTAATAACGGTCAAGTGTTTGATCCATAGACTCCAATCGGTCATATAAAACAAGCTCTAGCAGTTCACTGGCTTCCATGTCGCTCTCCTGCAAATAACGACTCCATTCCTCGTGAAGAGGATATAAAGACAGCATGGAAACTGCTTCCTCATTAGGCTGAGCCAACCGCACGGTACGAAAATTAGCGCCGATTAGCAGCGTTTCTTTGTAACCCGAATAATACTCAGCGGTATATTCTACATCACGATGCTGGTGGACAAGCTCATTCAGTCCGCTCAGGAATTGCTTCATCTTCTCCAGTGAACCCACAAAAACATCACTCAACCGGAAATCCCCCAGATCCGGCTGTTGCTCTAACCAAGCCTCCTTGGCATTGGGCTCGTACAAGCCAAAGCCGTTTGTCTCCGTATAAGCATCCTCCTGCCCCAGCTTGGACAGCAGTTGTTCTTCCTTAGCCGTCGGCTGCTGGATAATATCTGCTAAAGGCTGGAGGGTTTCATACTGCTCGGCACGCTCGGGGTCTGCATAGATCTTCGTCAATATTTCCAGTCCGCCCAATCGTTGCAGCTCCGCCTTTGCTCGAAGCAACCGTTCCAACGAGCCATTCAGAGACTTATCCGGCTGTACCAGCAGCACACCAATGACACTTTGCCGCAGGGAACCCGTCTTGAGCTTCAAGAGCCCCTCCATCTGCTGCATTTCTTCTTCCGCCAGCGTCAGCTTGCGTGCCTTGGCAACAGCGAACTCGCGAATGCTCATACTTTTGTCGGACAGGCTTGAGAAAATAAATTCACGTTGCACCGTATCATCCGGATTCCGCACAAAATGATTCAGCAGCTCGCCACGCAGATCAGGGCTAATCTGATCCTTCAAAGCTACGATTTCACCGATCCAGGTCGCGTCCATATCATAACTGGCGAGATACAGCATTTTTTGAATCGGTGCATCTGAACGGTGATAAACGTTTACAAAATCCAGTACCTTGGAGGGCTCGGTAGACTCGCCTTTTTTCATCTGTTCAAACAGAGCATGAAGTCGCTTAAAATCCTTACGCCGCTCTTCTTTATTTTCCAGTAATGGAGTACGCACCACTTTAACGATCCGATCGGCGACCGTCCCGCCTTCTACCCATTCGTAAAAATAATTACTTGTGTAGTTCGTCAATACCCAATATTGAAGCTCCGGGTTCGTCTCATTCAGATATTCTCTGGCAATCCCCAGACGCACATCCTTGTTTTCACTGTTAGAGAGTACATAAAGCGCTACAATCTTCTGATAAGGTGCTCCCTGCTCCATGACTTGTCGAACCTGTCCATACAGATCATGTTCCTCATGTACTGCGGTAGCCCACAAGCTCATATATACCTCATTGGCATTCGCGCTAGTCAGCCATTCCTGACGCAGCCCGCTATTTGTCAATGCTTCATACGCCTGCTCGATCAGTTGGCGAACCACCCGCTGATTAGCAGACTCCAAGCCCAGGCCTGTCCATACCGCAAGCGCCCGTACCACCGAGCTGTAACGAATGAAACCCTGGTCGATAATCACCTTCAACAGATATACAAGAGCCTCCGGGGTTCCTTCATCCATTTGTTCCACGATGCTTTGGCGCAATCCCTCCTGAAGCTTGGCAGCTGCCAAAAGCTCGCCGATCATATGGTAATTCTCCTCTTGATGGCTCAAGAGCATTCCTTTAATCATGGCACGCGTAAGAAGCGCAGTCTGGTTATCGCCATAAATAATACCCTTTAGCGCCTCCAAGACCTGCGGATTACCGTTGTCCAACTCATAGGCTATCCAATCACTAATCGTCTCTTGAATCCGATAGTCATTCCCATGTTCATAATCCTTTTTCGTTAAATAATCTATAAGCGAGAAGCCGATCCAGTCCATTCGGATAAGCTGCACCATTCTTTTATAAATCCGCGAAGTATGGAATGTGATATCCGAGGTACGGAACGGTTTACGCTCATACCCTGTACTGTAAGGATATTCAGTCACATGCTCCGTTATATATGCAAACACATCCCCGGCCGTTGTTCCAATCAACTGACGTAGCACCTCTGCCAGTGGCTTGAACAGCGGCTCCCCGCTTGCTTCTGCCTGTACTTTTAATATGCGCTGGCATTCGTTAAAAGGCTCCTCATCCTCGCGTATGTAATGAATTCGACCCAGTTCCATAACATGTTGGGCCAATTCCTGTTGTTGTCCATCCAGTTGCGCCGCGCGCCCCTTCAGTTCGGTGAAATATTCCTGCTCATTTTTCTCCTGATGCATATTTCATTTCCCCCTCTACCATAGGCTTCCGGCCAACATTGTGAACCGTATAAATACAATCTCGTCTCCATCCTCAAGCAACAAAGGGGCATCCAGCACAGTAGCTTCCTCGTCACGTACAAAAACCCTGTACAAGCCGTCTTCAAAAGCCTGCATCGCCGTGTTTACCGCATCCTCCACATCAGGAACACCATCATTATAGATGGAGCCGAATCCTACCTTGCCTGTCTCGCCCTGCGCCTGAACCTCCTGCCCTGTGAGGAACGGGATCAATGCGACACTCTCCTGCTTTTCACGCAGTCTGCGAACATTCAGGGCGACGGTAGCAGCAATTAGCTCTCGCAAAGTTTCAGGGGCAGGATTCAGCTCCATTTCCTGTTTTGCGAGTTCCGGCTTTCGTTTTCCCAAACTTTTTACAGTTACAGCCAGCTTCATGTCGTTCCCCTTCCTTCTTGCTCCCGCTTCTGACCCGTTGTCAGTTGAATTTTCCACCCATACAAAGACACCGTTAACGAAATCGAAAACGAATGTTTGTTCGTATATTTATTTTAATATGTTCCCAAGCAATACTCCATCGCCCTATATGACCAAAAATCACAGCCATATCACGCCCAGTAAACTTAAAAACTAAGACTTTTTACCCTGTTTTCGATAAAAAATATCCATATTAAGGATAGAAAAGAAAAAGACCTGTACAAGGAACTCCATCTGCTCATCACAGACTTCATTACCTTATACAGGCCGCAACTAATCATAAAACAACGTTTCAACACTCGTATTTATTTAAAATGCTGGGACAACGCTGTCCTTGTAATTATCCTCGAAAAATTTACGAACCTCCGGACCAGTCATTCGCTTCGCCAGCTTTTGAATGGCATCCGAATCCGCATTATCCTTGCGCGCTACCAGATTAATAGCAAAGTGAGTATCGTCCTTTTCAGTAATTAACGCGTCCTTCTTCGGTGTCAGGCCCAACGGCTTGGCATAAGCGGGATACATGGCAGCCATGTCCACATCATCCAGCGACCGCGCCAGCATTAACAGATCGACTTCTTTGAACACAAACTTTTTCTTGTTTTCAATAATATCAGCCTGTGTGGCATTATAGCCTACACCTTCTTTAAGCTTGATCAGACCGTTTTGCTCCATCATTACGAGAGAACGTCCGGTATTTGCCGGGTCGTTGGCAATCGCAATCGTCGCACCTTCGGGCAGGTCTTTAATGTTCTTGTATTTTTTAGAGTACGCTCCATAGATGGCGTTGTAAATCGGTTTGACTGCTACCAGATCAGACTTGTTGCTTTCATTGTATTGTTGCATAAAAGGAGCATGCTGAAAGAAGTTTGCATCCACTTCATGGGCTGCCAGTGCGTTATTGGGTTGAATATTGTCCGACAGCACGACGATTTCCAGATTAACTCCGTCCTGTTTGAGCAATGGTTTTACGATATCCAATACATCCGTCATCGGGGGAATCAGCGTTGCCACTTTCAAAGTCACTTCTTTTTGAGAAGTCGCTTCTTTAGGCTGTGTTTCTTGTGCCGCCTGCTTTTGACCGCCGCATCCGGCAACCAGCAGCATGACGACAGCGAATAGTGTAAGTAATTTCAGGTTAGTTTTCAGGTTGTTTTTCCGACTCATTAGGTGAGGAACCTCCAAGTAAATTTGTGATTGGGAAGAGGAGAGTGAGTTACAGAGGGGGAGCCGCTTCGCGTGCAGATTGTTCTTCCGATCGCTGTTACCCCCGGATTTTTTTCATTTAGTAAAACATTATAAGGTAAAAATCCGGGGGTAAAGGCGAACGCTATCGCTTCTTTAGAACAATTCTGCCCGCTACGCTTTTGAGGCACTGTAAAGTCATTCTCATTTCCCATGGTGGGTGGTGCAGATGTAGTGCCTACAAGCAAGCTACAATATACTATCGCTTGTCGATCCGGCGGGATATGGTGCTTCCGGTGAACTGGATCGTTTGCACGAAAATAATCATGACGACGATGGTGAACGCCATCAATCCGGTTTCAAAACGCTGATAACCGTAGCGGATGGCGAAATCACCCACGCCGCCGCCGCCCACAATGCCCATCACCGTGGAGTAGGAAATGAAGCTGATAGTGGACGTGGTCAAGCCAAGTACAAGCCCCGAACGGGCTTCCACGTACAAAAATTTAAAAATAAGCTGGAGGGTAGACGCCCCCATAGAAGTGGCAGCTTCGATTACACCCTTGGGCACATCCAGCAGAGACTGTTCCACCAGCCTTGAATAGTAGGCAATAGCTACCACTGACATGGGAACCGTAGCTGCCATCGTACCCAGCGCCGTACCCACCACGAGACGTGTAAATGGAATCATAAACACGACCAGCAGCAAGAACGGGAACGAGCGAATGACGTTGACCAAACTGTTCAGTATGGTGAACACCAGCCGATTTTCATATTTTTGCCCTTTACCGCACAAATATAAAATCGTTCCTGCCGGAAGACCTAACAGTACAGCTGCTGCGATAGAAATACCCACCATGATAAACGTCTCTCCGATGGCCTTCCATATCTCGGACTGATACTGTGCAATGATGCTCAGCGTTTCATTCATGAGCTTCACCTTCTCCCGCTTTTGAACTGTCCGATGGATCGCCTACAGGCTGCGTTGAAAGCAGTCGCCCATCCCGCATCTCCGAAACGCGGCTACAAATACTCCGCACCACGTCCATATCGTGCGTCACGATCACAATCGTAACGCCCAACTCACGGTTGATCTCCCGCAACACGCCTAGAATATCCGCCGTTGTCTGCGGATCAAGCGCCGAGGTCGGCTCATCACAAAGAAGCACCGCAGGTCGATTCGCCAGCGCTCTGGCAATCGCCACACGTTGCTTCTGGCCTCCGCTCAACTGTGCTGGATACTGCTCCGCCTTGTCAGCCAGGCCGACGAATTGCAGGCATTCGCGCACGCGTACCGCTCTCTCTTTTTTCGGTACGCCTGCCAGCTCCAGCGGCATTGCCACATTGCCACTAACCGTACGGTTGTGGACGAGATGATAATGCTGAAAAATCATCCCGATGGATCGCCGCGCTTCACGAAGACGTTTTTCCGGCATGCGGGTCAGCTCGTCTCCATTTACAACCACATTTCCCTCATCCGGCTGTTCCAATACATTCATCAGCCGGAGCAACGTTGACTTACCGGCACCGCTGGCACCTATGATACCGTGAATTTCCCCTTCCTCCACATGAAGGGACACGGATTGAACCGCATGAAATGGGCCGCTTGAGGTCGTATAATGCTTGCTTGCCTGATGCAGCGTAATCATGAAACCTGGCCTCCTGATGATCCATTTCTCAGGGAATACGTAATAAAGCCCGCCAGACCAGGCGGGTTTATGCGAGCCGTCATTTCCCATTGCATTAATATACCACAGGGCAGAAACCCGGCAAAGCCTTTTGGCAACAATTAGCGTACATCCCATGTCCCCACATAAGGAAACTGGATACCAAGTCCCCAAGCCAGTGCAATCATCACCACAAAATAACAAATAAACACGATATCTACAGCCGAATGACGGATCTCATAATAATACGTGCGCTTGGTCTCATTGGCAAAACCCTTGGCCTCCATGGCAATAGCAATTCGCTGGGCGCGCCGGATGCTTTGAGCCAGCAGCGGAATCGCATATCTGCGGAGCGTAGCATACATATTCCATTTGGACACATGCTGATGTACACCCCGAATGCGGTGGGCATGTCTCAACGTTTGGAATTCCTCCAGCATCATCGGCATCATCCGCATCGCCGCCAAAAAGCTGTACGCATATTTCGGAGGAAGCCTCCATTGCTGCATCAGCGAATAAAACAGGTTCACCGGGCGTGTCGTCAAACCAAATAATAATCCTGCCGCCGCCATACTCAGTGCACGAAATCCAAGATGCATTCCCCGATAAAAGCTTTCCTGCGTAATATGGATCAGGCCCCATGTCCACCAGGTCGTCACCCCTTTGCCGAACATCATCATGCCTGTGGAGGTTGAAATAAACACCAGTATAAAGGGAGAACCATACAGCAGCAGTCGCTTCCACGGATGGCCTGACCAGACGAGCAACAGCAGCATAGCGCACGCTACATTGAACATCACGTTCGGATTGTGAATCAGAATGACGACCACGAACAACAAGGAAAACATAACAAGCTTTAATCCCGGATTAACCCGGTGAAGCCATGTTTCATGATGGGGAAAAAACAGGTTCATGCCGCAGTTCCCCCTTCTGTATCCGCCATATATCCGTGCAATATCGACGGACAATTTCCGGGTCATGCGTGACCATCACAATCGCCGTGCCTGCCGCTCTAAGCTGTTCCAGCATGTCCAGCATGACAAAGGTATTACGCGCATCCTGCCCAAAGGTCGGCTCATCCAGCAGCAGCACCGCTGGCTCACGGATAATGGCTGTGGCAATGCTCAGCCACTTTTTTTGCCCCAACGAAAGCTGATACGGATGACGTTCATCCAGCCGTTCCAGCCCAAACTGTACGAGCATTCGATCCACTCGCTCCCGGCGCTGTTCATCCATAAACAAGCTCTCCGGCAGCGAATACTCCAGTTCCTTCCGAACGGTGTGCGCTACGAATTGCAGCTCCGGATTTTGAAACACGAACGCGATACGCTCTGCCAGCTGTTCCGTACCGCCAGCCTCTATTCCGTCCACGCTGTAACTTCCCTGCGTTCGGATTAAGCGCATCATGGAGAGCAGCAGCGAGCTTTTACCAACCCCATTTTCACCGACCACACCAATCCAGTCCCCCGGCTTCACCTGCGCTTGCTCTACATAAATGACTGAGTTCGAACCCCGAAGACCGCTGAAATGCTTCAGCTCCAGTATAGGAGTACCCGCTGCCAAGATGAACGCCCCGCAGTCATTCCCCACTCCATGCTCCTGTGCCCCTTGTTCACTCCAACGTGGTGAAGATGCCTCATCCCATACGCCCGGATACCAGACACCATAATCAGACAACTCCTGCCGATGCTTATGAAATACCTCCTCCGCAGTCCCGTCCGCCATGATTTCCCCTTGAGCAGAAAGCACCACAATCCGGTCCACATCATGGACAATTTCATTAATTTTATGCTCCACAATCACTAGCGTCTGATCTGCCGAAATGTGGCGAATCGTATCCCACACCTGTGCGGTGCCTTCTTCATCCAGCAAAGCCGTCGGCTCATCCAGAAAAAGCACCTCCGGCTCCATCGCCAGCACAGACGCAATCGCCAGCCGTTGCTTCATGCCCTGAGACATGCTGCCAATCGGCATATGTATTTCATCCGTCGAAAGACCGACCTGCGTCAGCAGCTCGCGGATACGAGAAGGCATTTGCTCCCGGGGAACCTGATTATTTTCCAATACAAAAGCCAGTTCCTCGTCCGCATACGACATACAAAACTGCGTATCCGGATCTTGAAATACAACACCCGCACGCGCCGGAATGACAGCAGCATCACATTTCATCGGCACTTCTATCGTGCATGGAATCAGACCGCTCAGCACCTGGAGCAGCGTTGATTTACCACATCCACTCGGTCCAAGCAGCAGCAGCTTTTCCCCCTTGCAGACGGATACAGACATATTGTGAAAAAGCAGCTCCTGCTCACCGGGAAATTTCAAACGAAGACGAGTGACCGACGCCACCACATCTTCGGCAAACAAACTCATCAGTCCAGCCCCTTGTAATCCTGTTCCGTTGCTGGTCTTAAGGTACGTGTCACTCCGGTGACTTCCAGCGCCTTAGCCAGATAGAACGCGAACACCCCGGCAATCACAATACTGCCAATCATCCGGAATCCAACATACAAAACATAGTTCCAGGTCGAAAGCTGATCAATATACCCGTAACTGAAGTCTAAAATCAGAGAGACGATAGCCGATCCAGCCGCAGCCAACGAAGTGACCCACAGGTTAGCGTTCCGGTACAGAAAAACCGCAAAGAACAGTTCTGCTCCCAATCCTTGCAGCAAGCCGTAGTACAAGGTGGACATCCCCCATTCACTTCCCAAAAAAGCACTGACCGTTGCCGCTGCGACCTCTGCCAAAATCGCAACTCCCGGCTTGCGGATAATAAGGTATGCGAATGTGCCCGCCATAAACCACATGCCGTACACCAATTGCTCGGCGTTCAGCCCAAGCGGTTTCACCAGATCATACGCAGGCCCCCATATTTTATAGACCAACCCGAACACGACGGCGATCACAATCGTGACCAAAATATCCGTCAGCTTCAATCCTTTAGACGCTTTTACAGCAGTATTCATTATGATGTACTCCCCTTTTCCCTTAAAATGGGCCTCGTGGCCATGAAAAAAAGCTTGTCCGGAGCTGAATCTCCAGGCAAGCTTTATGCGCAGTAAAAGGTGGATCACCATACAAAACATCATTCGTCGATATGCCTCATATAACCAGTAGCCCAAGCGCAGCCGTCTAACTTGATTATAAGATATGAACCGAACCACTGAATCTATCGACAACCGCAAAACAAGCGGCATTCCTGTATAGTGTTCTAGGTTTCTCTACGCTGGCATTACCCAGATCAGATTTCACGGTCGATGGCAAGGGCCACCCTCTCAGCCTGACTTTCTCAAGCTCCCGACAATGCTTTTTAATTCACTATAATGTACACCACATCTATTGCTTTGACAATCCTACAATCCGAAAAAACGTTTTGCCGTCTCCGTCGTCGCGATTTCAATCTCCATGATGCTTCGACCTGTACATTCTGCAACCGTAGCGGCAATATGTGCGAGATAGATCGGCTCATTGCGCCCTTCCTTCGGCTTTACAGGTAAATTACGCGGGGTGAGAAATGGAGCATCCGTTTCAATCATCAGACGGTCCAGTGGAATATCCCTGACCAGTTCACGCAAATGCTTCCCGCGTCGTTCATCGCAGATCCAGCCTGTAATACCGATGTACAATCCCATATCTACATACGTGTGCAGCTCCTGTGCAGTTCCGGTAAAGCAATGCACCACCGCCTTATCTACCAACCCATGATGCTCCCGTAGCATAGCCACGAAATCCTCATGCGCATCCCGCTCATGCAAAAATAACGGCATTTTCAGCTCGCCAGCCAGCTTCATCTGTTCCCTAAACCATTGACGCTGCACATCACGCGGAGAGAAATCGCGGTTATAATCCAGTCCGCATTCCCCGATGGCTACGACCTGCGGCTGACCCGCCAGCTTACAGAGCTGTTGAATCGTATCCGGGGTACAGTCTTTGGCATCATGGGGATGCACACCAGCCGTCGCATATAGCTTGCCGGGATAACGTGCCGCATACTGAGAAGCCTCCCGGCTGCTGCGGACACTTGTCCCGGTAATAATCAGCGGTGTAATCCCTTCGACTGCCGCTCTCTCCACCACCTGCTCCCGATCCTCATGAAACGAACGATGCATCAGATTTACACCAATATCAATCAGTGACGTGCCCATTTCAGTTCCTCCTTTATAAAACGATAATCTCGGACCATGTTCCCATACCATTATTTCTCCCGATTCATAGTCAACGAACCAGTCTTTACAGATCGGCTTGCCATACTTCCTTCACCGCAGCACGGAACAAATCATCCAGTTGCTGATCACGTCCACCCTCCATATGCTGGAGCAAAGGTGCCTTTTGTTCAAAATAAGCCATTTGCTGCTGGATATAATCATTGACCACAGAAAGCTGTGGCTCAATATCCAGTTCCTCGCCCGCTTTTTTACGTTGCAGCAAATGTCCGATCACCTGATAAAGCTCTGTATCTGCCGGAATTAATTCCCCCAGCAAGTCCTCGAATTCCATCGGAGGCATGCTGTTATAGCGTTCAATCCAGCCACAGGCCAGCAACGGGCGTAGCACGTAAAAATACTTTTTAATCTTCACCTGTTCTCCTTGCAAATAATCCCGATAGTTTCCCCGCGCCATATTCAGATAGTGATACATACAGGACTTAGGCGAAAAAGTTAACGGCGATATAGCGCGAATTTGCTCTGCCACTGAATATGGCTCCAGATAGGGAATCGGGGATTGCAACCATTCCAGCAAAGGCGGATTGGACTTGCGAAACAGACTGAGCGCCTTTTTCAAATCCCAGCCGTTGATATCCAGCAAATCGCTGATCGGGCGCTCAATCACATCCCGTTTATCAAAAATGGACAAATACCACTCCACCGGCCTTACATAAATAAAACGTACATCGTAGTCACTATCCTGTGAAGGAAATCCCCACGCCCGACTGCCTGATTCACAGGCATATACAATACGCACCTGCTCCTCCTGCTCCAAAGCGCGTAGCTCTTGTAATATCGTATCACGCATTTCCGGTTTAATTGAATCCCGCTCATGTTTAATATCTGTCATGCTATTCCCTCCCTAACCACCGATTGTATACTTTGATATTTCCTGAATATGCTGCATTCATTCTACGCTCCGGCTTGGCTGACGGATTCTACTTGGTATGTATATCATCCTTTATTTTGCTTGCCACGAACATGGCGAAAGTATTACAAGGATGAATAAATTCCCTTTTTCCTTCATCTCTTCCCTGTTAAAATAAAGGGATAATTATTTTCGCAGAACGGCAACAGAAACGGGGAATCCGCCATGGCGAGAGAGAGCTTTGATAAAGAAATTCAATTTCTGCGCATGCTGACACTGACGAGCGGCGCTTATAATCGGCAGCAATTTGCAGACAGACTGGGCATTTCCGTACATACCTTTGATAAAACGATCCGGCGTCTCAAAGAAATCGTTCAATCCGTGCAGCAGCAGTTACCAGCGGAGCAGGGACATGACTTCAATGAAATGCTGCGCTTCAACTACTATGAATCCGCTGATCCACTAATGCTATTCCTGTTTCGGGCCAAATCGCTCAAGGAGTCGGAAAGCGTCCGCCTGGCCCTTCTGTTGACAGCGCTACAGTCACAACCGCTGACCACCATGGAACTGCTGGATGCCTGCTGCGACGGGCTGCCTCCCGACAGTACGCTACCGGATGAAAAAACGATCCGTTCGGACCTGAAATATCTGGTCGAAGTCGGCGTGGTTCGCAAGGAGCCCGGCGGCAGACCTTACCGCTATGCTGTTCGCAATGATCTGGTCACTGGACTGACGGACGAGGAATTACTGGACCTGTATGACTTTGTGGACATTATGGCAAATACGCACCTCCCCTCTGTACAGGGATATCTGCTGCGCGATCTTTTAAAAAAAGCTATACGTCGTCAAGCCGGGGATCAGGAGATGGTGGAACCTTTTTTATACAAATACCACTATCACTCGCGTATTCTGGATGAGGCGCATGTTCATCCGCTTCTTCATGCCATTCGGCAACATCGCTGTGTGACTTTTTTGTACTTTTCGGCGGCCAAACGAAGCATGTACGGGTCACAGAACACAAATCCGCTGTTTGAAAAAGAAACCGAAGGCCGTGAACACACCATTCTTCCCTTGCAAGTCATCTATGATCATCAATACGGGCGTTGGTATGTGCTGGGTCAGGTGGGGGGCAAAGGAATCATGAAGTTCCGCATGGAGGGCATGACACAATTGGTGGAGGGCGAACCCGTGTCGGAGAAGCGTTTTGCCGACCTGCTGGCCGTGTTGGAAGAAAGAATGCGGTATAGCTGGCTTGTGGATACCGGGCGCACCGTGAAGGTGCGGGTACGTTTTTTCAATCCCGAAGGTGCCAAACGCAACTTTATTCGGGAGCGTGTGCTGTTGCAGGGACAATGGGGAACGATCACGGAGGAAGAAAGTGAATCCTTTATCTATGAAATTACAGTGAATGGAATCACCGAGATTAAACCATGGCTACGCAGCTTTGGATCAAGCTGTGAGGTATTGGAACCCAAGCGGCTGCGTCAGGAATTCAAGCAGGAATGGAAGGAGCTTCAAGCCTATTATGAGCCTATTCGAGAAAATATTTAACTACCAAATCGTCTCGCGGCTGGATGAATCGGGCGCTTTTGCTACTACATCGCAGGAAAGAATCTGGCTCCAGTCCATGCTGGCAGATCCGGCGGCGGCAGAGGCTTTTACCCCGTCTACGCTCGATAAGCTTCGGCTGATGCTCGCAGATGACGAGCCGCTGGAAGTCGACGGCAGCTTAAGGGAAAAAGCAGGCATCCCTGCCTCCCCGGTTTATCATCCGCTCCTGCGTATACTGCGTCCCATCCTGCGGTCACGCTCAGGTATCTGTATGAGCTACAGAATGCGCAACGGGCGTGTTCATGAGCGTATGTCCGGCTTTCCGTATAAACTGGAATTTTCCATGGTCAAAAAGGAATGGAGCCTGCTTTGGTACAATCGCAGACACCGTGCGCTGATGTCCACCAAGCTGCCTAACATCGTAACCATCACCGAAGAGGAAATTTCACCTGAAGAGACCGAGAAATTCACCCAACGTATACTCGGTATTCTGGAGTCACGCAAGGAACAGGGTATTATCGAAATTATTCCTGTCTACAACGGGGAAATGTCCCGTATTTTATATGCCTTTTCCTGCTTTGAGAAAGAGGTGGAGTATGTTCAGGATGTGGATACCTATCGTATTACGCTCACTTTTCAGGCAGACGAAGATGAATATGTACTGTCCAAAATCCGTTTCCTCGGCAAACGCGTCAAGGTCGTCCAAGGCTCCCGGCTCATTTCCCGAATGAAGGAAACAACCGCCAGGGCACTTGCAAGATACGAAGAGGATTAGCCGCTGAAAAAATATGAATACGTTCAATAAAAAAAGCCCGCACTCTGTCCATAAGACAAAGGGCGGGCCTATTCAATTACGGTTTGTATTACCAAGTCATACTCTTTCATGAAAATGTGCCTGCTATAACAAGCTGAGAAGCATTCCAAAGTTACGGCAAAGCTTGTCCTCGTGCGCTCACATACAGCTCATACCATTCCTCACGGGTCATCAGCTCACTCTGGCGCTCTGCGTCCTGACACGCCTTAATCCGTTCAGGATTGGCGCTGCCAATCACGGGCTGAATCCGTGCCGGATGCTTCATGAGCCAGCCAAGCACGATGGACTCACGTGTCGTTTCCTTTTCAACAGCCAGCTTTTGCACCAGCTCTGCTGTTTGACGTATATGCTCCGGCTCCCCGTCCAAAGAACCACCGCTAAAACGTCCCTGTGCCAGCGGACCCCACGCTTGAAGCTGAATATCCTCCGTTTGGCAGTATTCCAGCAAGCCTTCGCCAAAATGGACATTCGTCCCTGCCTGCTGATTCACATGCACCGTCTGATCTACAAAATGCAAATGCGCCAGGCTCATCTCCAATTGATTAGCCACCAGCGGACCGGCTAAACTGCGTTCCAAAAACCGAATTTGGCTTACATTCATATTGGAAACGCCAAAATGCCGTACTTTACCGGATGCCTTGAGCTTGCTGAACGCCTCCGCCACTTCTTCCGGCTCTACCAGTGGATCGGGACGGTGCAGCAGCAGGATGTCCAAATATTCGGTGCCCAAACGCTTCAGAATACCATCCACAGACTCCATAATATGAGCATATGAAAAATCAAATCGCCCTGGGAGCGTACCATCTGGCAGGAAAATGCCGCATTTGGACTGGATAACGATCTGCTCGCGCAAACCAGGCTGTCCCTTCAAAATCCGACCGAAAATTTCTTCCGCTTTCCCCATACGATAGATGTCTGCATGATCAAACATCGTAATGCCGATGGAACGTGCGGCTTCCACCGCTCTTTCTGCTTCAACAATATGCTCCTGCGTAAATGGCGCCTGGCTCCATTCTCCGCCAAAAGGCATACAGCCCAGAACCAGACGACTATCAGAGATTCCACGTTTCTGTAAAGGCATAATCTTCATATTGTTCCTCCTTCACTCTTTTTATCCGAAAATCCCCATGCTCAAATAACGCTCTCCTGTATCCGGGGCAATACAAAGCACCCGTTTGCCCGCTCCCAAGCGCCGAGCTTCCTGAATTGCCGTCCATATTGTAGCTCCGCTGGAAGGTCCGACAAGAATTCCTTCCTGAGCAGCAATGGCCCGTGTCATCGCAATCGCATCCTCATCCGAAACCTGTATGATTTCGTCATAAATATCCGTATTCAGTACGGCAGGAACGAATCCCGGGCTAGTACCGACCAGCTTATGCGGACCAGGCTTGCCCCCTGACAGCACTGGCGAACCCTTCGGCTCCACAACGACAACCCGCAGATCCGGCAAATGCTGGCGCAGTACCTCACCCGTTCCTGTAATCGTACCACCTGTTCCCGAAGAAGCGACGAACACGTCCAGCTTGCCTTCTGTCTGCTCCAAAATTTCAAGTGCAGTCGTTGTACGGTGGATATCCGGGTTGGCCTCGTTTTCAAATTGATGCGGGATAAAGCTCCCTTCAATCTCAGCCCCCAGCTCCAGCGCCTTGCGAATCGCTCCTGACATCCGTTCTTCCGCTGGTGTCAGCACAACCTCAGCCCCATACGCTTTTAAAATATTGATTCGTTCCCTCGTCATATTCGACGGCATCACCAAAATCGCACGGTAGCCCCGGGCAGCCGCATTCATCGCCAAACCGATCCCCGTGTTGCCACTGGTCGGCTCAATAATGGTTCCACCCGGCTTTAAGTGTCCAGCCTTTTCCGCCTCGTCAATCAAATTACCCGCCGCCCGATCCTTAACACTGCCGCTGGGATTAAAGTATTCCAGCTTCACATACACTTCCGCATCCTGCGGTCCGGTTAACCGTTGAAGCCGCACACAAGGCGTATCCCCAATTAAATCTGTAATACTATGTACCACTTTAAGCGTCATCATTGTTTCCTCCTTGGATGAGTCCATATTATAAAAATAACATATTTAACCCGCTCATACCTGTCGCTTTTGTAAAATACATAAATCTTATCTGCTTAGTATGTAAAATTCTTGCAAATGGGTCGCCAGATGTGGCTTCTAATGATATACTCGCATTACTATTTTTCAGGAGGATACAAGACATTTATGAGTACTCAAGAAAATTTGACAGCCCATCGCTTTCCACCCTCCTTGCTATGGTTGACACTCGGTGCCTTCGCCATCGGCATGACCGAATTCGTCATTATGGGGCTTCTGCCTAATGTAGCCCAGGATCTTCATGTTACCATCCCGCAAGCCGGACAGCTAATCACCAGTTACGCGCTTGGTGTAGCCATTGGCGCACCTGTGCTCACTGTATTGACTCACAAGGTACCGCAAAAAAAGCTGTTATGCCTGCTGATGATTATATTCATTTTAGGCAATCTTTTTTCCGTCATTGCTCCCAACTACGAGCTTCTGATTGTAGCCCGTATGGCTACCGCGTTATCGCACGGAACCTTTTTGGGAGTGGGTTCCCTGATCGCGGCGCGGCTGGTCCGTCCTGATAAGCGGGCTGGTGCCATCTCCATGGTGCTGACCGGACTGACCGTAGCCAACATTATCGGCGTGCCCTTTGGCACCTTTATCGGACAGCAGCTCGGCTGGCGTGCTTCCTTTGGAGCCATCGTTGTGATCGGCCTGATTTCTCTCTTTGGCATCATCCGGTACATTCCGGTCATGCATCAGGACAAGCCTTCCAGTCTCAAACAAGAAGTCCGAAGCCTGTTTAATCCGAAGGTACTGCTGATGCTGCTCACAGGTGCTGTCGGTTGTGGTAGCCTGTTCACCGTCTTTACGTACATCACGCCTTTACTGACCGACATTAGCGGCTTTGCCGAGCATAGCATTACGTGGATTCTCGTCCTGTTTGGCCTCGGCGTAACCATCGGCAACATCGTCGGCGGCAAGCTCGCAGATTGGAAACTGCTGCCGTCGCTGATCGCAAACTATGCCGTATTGGCAGTTATTTTGGCCATCCTGACGTTCACGCTACAAAGCCCGGTGCTGGCCGTCATCACTGTCTTTATCTGGGGCATTGCCGCGTTCGGCATTATGCCCGGCATTCAGGTTCGCATCATGAATCTGGCCTATGAGGCTCCTTTGCTCGCTTCTACCTCCAGCCATTCCGCATTGAATCTGGGCAATGCAGGAGGCGCTTTTATCGGCGGGGTCGTCATTAATCAAATGGGACTCGCCGCCATCCCATGGGTCGCATCTCTTATCACTGTCGGTGGCCTGCTTCTCATGCTGGTCAGCTACGTCATCGACCGCAGAACTGCTCAATCTGAAGCCGTAGCGGGGATACAATCCTAAATTGGATTAACTCGTTAGAGAAACCTTGGCTACAGATATTGAGTTTGGACCCATTTGATATCAGCACTGCAAAACATCGAAGAGATTCTTGTGATAAGTCACACAGGGATCTCTTTTGATTTTTAAACCAATAAAAACTAACCTTATCGCACTTTCGATATTAATTTTTTTCAAATCTTTTAGGTATACAAATAAAGGGGACAGATACAATGGAAATATAGGAAGTTGTAGTTTATTTGCAGTTTAACTTGCAGTTTGATTGCAGTTCATTTAGAATGGAGGCATAAAGAGGTGAATATGGTGGCATTATCAACAGAGGATAAAATAATATTTGAAAACTTCATAACTGAATCTTCACGATCCCCGGAGAAAGCAGAAGTTATTTTGAAGGTTTTTCATAACATCGCTGTGAGATTTAATGCGTTACCTACAAACTTGGAATCAGAAATTACTGAAATCATTCAGTTCGGACGTGTAGGCGATGAGAACTTAGATATCCTTACAAAAGGTTTAAAGGACGTAAGCGCTAGTATACTTACTCTGGCGGAGGAAGAAATATCACCTTCATATTCGACAGGGCAGTTAGCTAAAATGTTTGGAGTTAGTATATCAACTATTAACAACTGGATTGCCGCAAAGCGATTTGTAGGATTCGTCAGAGAGGAAAAAAATAAACAGGCCCGAATTAACGCTCGAACCTTGTGGATTTCCCCTACAGGAGAACACATTTCCTTGAAGGAAGTAGCTACATTATACAAAGAAAACCAAACCAAGTTAAACATGGATAAGACCGAATCTCAAATAAATCACATTCGTTATTCTGTAGATATGATCAATTTTTATGAAGAACGATATGGTAATTCGTTCGAACATGTGCTTAAAGAGAAAGGAGAACCAAGTATGTCTAATGATTTTAAATGGTCAAGAGAAGGTAAAGAGTGGCGAGCTTTTCTTCAAGAAATCAGCCCTAATTGATAGGAAATCCTGCTTCAAACTTGGAGTTATTGAAAAGAACCTTCGGGGATGCCATTTCGCTTGTTCGAGATACAGATAGCACTGGCAAGACAAGCACCGCCTACGCCCAGCGAGCGACCCTTGTTTTTGTAGATGACTCCAAGTTATACATAACTGAACATATACGACACGGTGTGATTACACACTATTACTACGATTGGATTAGCAAAGACGATAAACAGGTTCTAGCTAAATTCCACTGTGAACCACATCAAGATGAGGATTATCAAACTACAACAGAGCCCTACCACATTCATCCGCCTGAGTACTCAAAGTTAACGAACCAAACCCGCTTTGCTAACCATTCATTTACTAGCTTATTTGCCATAGTAGAAGGTATATTTTTATTTCATATTATCCCCAACAAACCACATATTTAGAATTCAAAAAGGAGAGGGTAACCCCCTCTTCCTTTTACTTATTCAAACGATGGCTTTTAAATACTGCGACGTTACCTGCTCAGCTTAACCAATTCTCGAAAAAGTCCCGATACCCCTGCTTCATCACCCTGCTCGAAAACTTCTCCATGGCATACGCCTGATTTTCCGTGGAAACCCGACGGGGTGAGGCGGTAGCCATATTGACCAGCTCGAACCAGTTTTTCTCATTGCCCGAAAAAGAGTGCGTGGAGCTGATATGTCCGTAGCAAGGATGCTCAGGCTTCACGACGATTTTACCCATAGCGAGCGCTTCGGTCAGCGGCATCGCAAACGTGTCGAATTTGGAGCAGCTCCAGTATACTTTGGCCGTATTCATCAGCGCGAATACCTCATCCTGCGTCAACGCAAATTGAAGCTTCACATTGTCAGGGATACCGTACTTCTTCATGCTTTCCTTATAGCGTTCTCCGCCAAACACCATGTAAACTTCCTTGTCGGGATTATGCCGTGCATACTCCAATACCAGATCAGGACGCCGATTCTCTTCATCCCTTCCGATCCACATCACCCGATTCTCCACGACCTGCGAAGGGTCAAAATGCTTTTCCACCAGCCGCTCATTAAATCCAATCGGGATGACTGTCACATCGGTTACACCAAATTTGGATGCCATCTCCTGCTTGAGAAAATCAGTCTGCACAATAGCCTTGTCCACGATCTGATAAAAAGGCTTCATCATCTCATAGCCTGTAAGCGCCGGATCAGGAAAACTGTGCGGAAAAAGCACGCTGTTTTTAAAAAACATTTTCAAATATGTAAAGCCGGATACCGTATAAATAACATCCTCAATCTGCTGCTCATGAAGCTGGTCGAGTACCACGTCATAATTAACAAGATCACCCTTTTCATGCTCATAACCGGGAAGCCAGTCATGGCTGCTAACATGGCGCTCCGGTGACACATATACGATGTCCACGCCCAACTCCAGCCCGATCTGCTTCAGACGTTCCGCAAAAATACGCGGGCCCTGCGCTTCGGCAAACTGTATTTTTCTCATGACCAAACCGACTTTTTTCATATATGTTCCCACCTTTGTTTACGATCTGTACACACGCTGTAGCTCAAACTCTTTATTCACACCTTCTGACTTGTCCCCATTCCAGCATCGCTGCGCATTGGTTCAAACAGGCTAACGCCTCGCCCCGTTGGGCTTCTAATTGCTCTTTTGACCATTTATCACCGTTTATATGCAATTTCGTTCCGATCTTTCGCAAATCACTTTCAATTAACAACAGCATCCACAGTGAAAATACCACGGCAAACATGCTGTATTCTTGCATAAATGTGCCCCGCTCCAGTCCTGCTCCCAGCAGCTCCATCTGCTCCAAATACCTGTCCAGCAAGCAAATTCGCAAGTCGGGCGTCATACGCCGGGGAAACAACGGATGGGACATGTCGATCAGATGATACACATCCCAAAGCGGTGTGTTCAAATGGGTATGCTCCCAATCCAGCACCACGAGCCGATCCCCGCTTAGCGCATAGTTTCCCGGATGAAGGTCACCATGAGACAGCACTAGCTGCGGTGAAAAAACGAACTGATCCAACTGTGCATACATACGCTGAGCCTGTTGTTTAGGAACCCCTAACGAGTTGCAAAGCTTCAACACATCAAGCTGGCGCATGTACAGCTCAGCAACCAAGTCTTGAATAAGCGGCTTCGGGCCGCGCAGTGGCATTCCAACAAAACCATCCGGCGGCAAAGCATGCCACCCTGCTACAAGTCCAACCGCTTGCAACATGACTTCTTCATCATGCAGATGATCTAATGGACCAAGGTCCTCAAAAATCATCCACTCCCCACTGCCATCTTCCCCCGAATCAGACCAGGCAAGCAATCGGGGATAAACCGTCGGTAGTGAAGGAAGTATATGCTCATATACCCATCTTTCTCGGCCTGCTTGCTCATCATTGGTTAACGGCTTGAACACATAGCTCTCAGAAGGTGACACGTAAAAACGTTCAACATGCCGACCATTTGTACCTGTATATAAAACTTCCCGACTCCACACCTGCGTATCATTCAAAGTACCATCAACATTCACATATGGATGAAATAGATTCATAACTTCCCAACTTTTTTGTATAAAATGTAATAGCAAGATCATATCACAGTACTCGTTCTGAACGAAGCCCGGCTTGTCTTTTGAGCGTTCCAACGGTATCCTCCCGCGGCGTGAAAAACAAATAAAAGCTAAATAGGGGCTTGTCCCATCAGATCCAGACGATCTGTGGGACAGCCCCTATTTTCAATCTATACAAGGATAGAATCAAAATCTATCGATTTCCATCCCCGCTCCTATCCTGTTCCGATTAATATTTAGTATTGCCGGACTCACTCGTATTGCCGGATTTAAAGCCTTTGAACAATTGTGGCACATTGTGATAACGAGTGTTCGTAATTTTAGCTGTGCTGTTAGGACCGTCCGATCTCAGGATCGAATCCTTTACATTGGAAATATCCGAGTTATCCAAAGTCATATTCACTCTAAAAGTAGAGCCGCCTAGCTGGCGAACCAGTTTTCCGATATCATCGGCTCTAAAGTTTTTAATGTTAATCGTACCTTCGGCATTGATTTGGAACACCTTGTCATATGCATGGAACGCTCCACCGCCCGTAATGTTTACCGTACCTTTTTCTTTAAGCGTCAATGCATCTTCACCTACATCCTCCCACGTTACGTTGGAAATGGTTCCGTTGCCATACACATGCACACCATCCGCAGCAGGCGCAGCAATGATCACATTTTTCAAAGTTGCACCATTTTCAAGCTTGAAAATAGGCTTTTGGGCCTCAACCTGACTTCCGTCACCCAAGGTTTTTGGATCAGCGGCTACCGTCTTCCCCTTACCATCGTATACTTCTCCGGCTTTTACAAGAATGGTTTTACTAACGACTTCTGGAGCTGCATGAGCAGAATAATTACCGACGAATAAAGCGACCAACATACCTGATAAAAAGATACCCATTCCTTTTTTCAATACTTTAGCTGTGCTTGTGTTCATTTCAATTCATCCCTCTCGAAGATATTTTTTTATTCCTGTCTCACAATTCTTCGTTGACTAGAGCGCGTAGACCGTATCACCACCTTCGTACAATGAACCCATTGACCAATACACGTCTGTGAAATATATATTATTATTTACATATGTATACTTGGTATTAGGCTCAAAGTTGTCAAATCACACAAATTCAATTAAACACAAATTGTAAATACAGCGATTACATTTACAATTTGCATAACTCTATTATAATCCAGCTTCCAGTAATTTCAATATATTTTTCGGCAAAATATGTCCTTTTTTTCAATTAAGTACACAATATTGCCTTTTTTATGCTTGTACAAGTTTGTTTTTTCGAGAAATTACGCATGAAATTACTTTATGAACTAATCCGTCCGTCTTACACGTTCAATATCATCCATATGGTGATGAACACCATTTTATCTTGTACCTTTCTCCTAAAGTGATCTATGCTATTGAATGACACGTTTGATAAACGTATAATGTATTTATGTATTTAGCGCTTTGAAGCGTTACATCTCAACATTACTGGTGAGAAAAGAGTGGTTATGGTGCAAAACAAAAGAGAGATTCCATTAAGAGAACAGAATATTGTGCTCATTGGCTTTATGGGTGTAGGCAAAACAACGATCGGTTCCCATCTCGCGCGCAAGCTGTATCGGGACTTTGTGGATATTGATCAGGAGATTGAACAAGAGTACAACATGCCGACAACAGAAATTTTCAAAACATATGGAGAAAAAGGTTTCCGCGAGATTGAAAAAGACCATATTCTCAAACTATGCAGCAATACTCGATTGAAAGTCATTTCGGTTGGCGGCGGTGCTTTTTTACAAGAAGAGGTTAAACAGGCTTGTCTGGCTTCATCTATCGTCTTCTTTTTAGATTTAAATTGGGAATCCTGGAAGGATCGACTCAAGATGCTCATCGATACCCGTCCCAATCTGCAAAACAAGAATTTGGAGGAAATCGAAGCTCTTTTCCGTTCCAGACAGGACATTTACGCGGTGAATCACTCCAAAATCGATACGGATCAGTTGGATGCGGAAGAAGTCGCAGACTATATTATCCAAACTCTAAATCTGGGTTGGGAGTTGTATGAACCTACCCGTGGATTGAATTAGAGTTACAAAAAGGAGGGCTCCAGCATGCTTATCACATGGGGGCCTTCCTTTTTTGTTCACTGCGGGTACCTTACTTGCTGGCAGTAATGCCATGCGTCTTTTAAGAATGACTATGCAGTACCGTCAATATCTCTCTCAGTTCAGTGACAGGAATCTGCCCCGGCGCGGAAGCTTTCTTAGCGGCACCAAAGGTTAAAGCCGAACCAAACAGCTCTCCGGTCAGACGGCTCACGACACCTTTCCCCGCCATTGACATCGTAATAATAGGCCGATCTGCATATTCCTCTGCCATGGTACGGGTGGCATCCAGCAAGGTCAGCACATCGGCTGTACTTGTCGGCATGACCGCTATTTTAGGCAGATCGCCTCCCAGCTCCTGCGCCTTACGCAACCGAGATACGATTTCCTCCTTCGGCGGTGTCTTCTGGAAATCGTGGTTGGATATAATCACGGATACGTTATGCTTATGCGCAGCTTCCACCAGCGTCTTCACATCGGCTTCGTCATTAAAAAGCTCCACATCAATGATATCTACCTGTCCCGTTTCGGCTGCCGTGCGGTTCAACTCCACATAACTCGCTGTATTGATTTCCTTTTCCCCACCTTCCCGGGCGCTGCGGAACGTAAAGACGAGCGGAATATTCGCCAAGATGGACCGGATTTCAATCAAGGCAGCCTTAACCTTCTCCAAATCCTCTACATGCTCGAAAAAATCGACTCTCCACTCCACGATATCCAGGTCGAGGGTACGCAAATGGGCAGCTTCTTCCTTCAGTTGCTCCAACGTTTCTCCCACCATCGGGACGCAGATTTTAGGCGCTCCTTCACCGATCAGAACATCTTTTACCTTAACGATTTTTGCCATATCTAACTCACTCCTAAATAACAGTTTTAAGTCGAACATTTACAATATTTCATAGTATAACGCATTCTGAATAAGCCTGCTGATGATTAGGCCCGGTTTGTTGGCTTACTCCGGATCAAGCGCGATTTTAGGGGACAATTTGCGACTTGATGGAAAAATGGTACTGTACCGGAAATTAACAAACACGGCCAGCACAATACCAGCCACATTCACAATCAGAGCCAGCATAAAAACACTGGATATTTGAGAATGCTTCAAAAGAAAGCCTGTAAACACAGGAATGACCGTGTATGACAGAGAAGTTGCCGTGTAAATAAATCCCGTAATCTGTCCTTTACGTTGACTGAAAAATTCACTCATCACGGTCAATGTCAGCTGAAGCACACCCGAAATGGAAAATCCGATGACACATGAGCTAATAATGGCCGCTGCCTGTGATTTGAAAAGGAGCAATGCTCCAAAAGCCAACAAAGAAATGCATGGATAAATGAGAATAATGTGAACCGGTTTGATCCACTTTCTTAACACAATCACCAATACAAATACGGAGACGAGAGAACCGACATTGTAATAGACTAATAATCTCAGGGACTCTGATTCAGTCATACCGATAAACTGCTGCCCAAAAGTAGGCAGCCACAACTGAACAATATACAGCAAGGTAGGCCCGGTAAAGCCGAGAATAATAAGGCAAAGCCCTTCCTGCCAGAAGCGCGGCTTGCTCCGGTCATTTGCTTTTAGCTCTACCGTTTGTTCCACGTCAGACACGGTAGTATCGTGAACTGGCTCCTTGGGCGCCTGAACCCGCATGTCTGGAAATTTCATTTTGAACAGGTAAATCGCATTCAGAGCAAATATGAGTGCCGGTAAAAAGAATGAGAATCCGTAAAAAATATCGTGATTCATAAAAAAGATAATCATTAACGGTAAAAATGCCGCTCCGATGGATATAAAACCTCTCACCAACACGGTAGCCGAACCGGAGGATTGAGGAAAAGCTTCGATCAGAGCTGGATAGGTGCCTGAATCGAGAAAAGAATTCGCTACGCCTGCCAGCACAGCCAGCATCATCGCAATTTCAAAGCTGGGGCTTAGCGGTATACCAACCAAAAAAACGGCCATTAGTAGCCCTGCGGCTATAATAAACGGCTTGCGACCATAACGGTCGGAAAGTACCCCGGATATGTACAGCGTAAACAGCCTGCCAAATCCCATTGCGGATACCAGAAGACTGATTCCCGCCTGATCTGTATGCAAATGCTCGGTTAAAAAGGACATGTGTGACGCTAGCATTATATTAAACATACCGAACAGAAGATAGTTTACATAAAGGCCGGTCGCCACTGGAAAAGAAGAACGTTTCATCGTGAATTCACCTGCTTTTGTGAGTAAGTCTTGTGGTGTCACTAATGTGAATCATTTCACATCATCTGTGTCGATGATGAAGTATAGAACACATTTTTAAATTTATCAAGTTTAAATATTGCGAGACACACATTTAGACACGCTGATGCGTTTTCAAATAAAATTCCTCACCGTAGCTTAGCGCAAAGTTCCGAAAGTCCACTACAGCCGGGGATAAATACCTGTTTTTGATGCTCGCCAGATAGATAAAACGCTCATATTCGGGATTAACAATAGGCAATATTTTGACGTTAAAATAATCCAACGATGAAATTCGGGGCATGACCGCAATTCCATAATTCACAGATACCAGCCCTGCCATCGCCGTGTCCTCTTCAATCTCGCAAATAATCTCCGGAGTAACTCCTACTCTGGCGAATAGATTTTCAATAATGGGACGTATACCGCTTTTCTTGTTAAAAAAGATAAAAGGATAAGCCGCCGTATCCTTGAGATCGATTTGGTCCAGCGAAGCCAGCGGATGATCTGGTGAAACAATAACGACCAGCTCCTGCTGAGCCAGCGGAATGAATTCAACGTCCGGTTCATTTTCCATGTGAGAACAGAACGCCACATCGTAATGCTCCTGCTTCAAGCCCTGGATAATATCGTTCGTGTTTCCTTGGTGAAAAGAAAAGGATATATCTTTACGGGCATCCGAGGCGGAGAAGGCCTGAATAATCGCTGGAATGAAGTGCGAGCCTAACGTGTAAATGAACGCCAGATCCACATTCCCATGGCTTGGACTAACCAATTCCCGCAAGTTGTGCTCTCCCTTCTCCAATTCATCCATCGCATGCTCCACATATTTCAGGAAAAATCGTCCGTATTTGTTCAGCCGAATATTCCTCCCCTGCTTTTCAAACAAACGAACCCCCAGATCCTTTTCTAATTCTGAAATCGCATGGCTTAAACTGGGTTGAGTAATACATAGTCGTAAAGCTGCTTGGGTAAAATGCTCCATCTCTGCAAGTACACGAAAATATTGTAAGTGCTTCAGGTTCATAATTATGTAGTTCCCTCCTTTAATTTATATTTTAAATTATAGACCTAAACTATGAAAAACGATAGAAATATGCATTGGATTTATAATAGCACTCCTTATATAATAAAGACGCAGAAACAATGTGAATAATTTCACTATTAGACCATGGATCTAAAACTTAAGTTGGGAGCTATACTCATGAAAAATCCTTATATCAGAATGGCAACAGGGCTTTACATCAACTATTTTCTTCTGGGTATGATCAATGTTATCCTCTCCTCGAATATGAGCTTCCTGACCGTGCAATTGAACACGGATAAAGCAGCCATCGGCTATCTGGTGTCAGCGATCGGGATCGGTAAGCTGCTGGCTCTCGGGGTAGCCGGGAAAATGTCAGACAAATACGGAAGAAAGCCGCTCGTTGTGATTGCATCATTTGCTTATTTAATTTTCCTGATCGGTATTCCCCTTGCACCCAATTATACGTTGGCATTCGTATTTGCCATTATCGCAGGACTTTGTAACTCCATGATGGATTCGGGAACGTATCCCGCATTAATTGAAGGTTTCGGAAAAAAAGCCGGCTCTGCAACCGTCTTGGTCAAAGCATCCATTTCTATCGGTGCCATTGTTATTCCGTTCATGATTGCATTCTTTATCGATCACAATATGTTCTATGGCTACTCCTTCTTTATTCCGGCAGGTATTTATCTGCTAAGCGGTATCTTCTTGTCGATGACAGCCTTCCCCAATCACAAAGCTGAGGAACAAAAAGCTACAATCGAGGCTGCTCAATCAGTAGATACATTCCGCACCGAACCTAAGTTTTGGCAAGAGGGTCTGTCTCTGATCATTATCGGCTTTACTTCCACTGTATTGTTCATGATTGTACAGCTATGGCTACCTACCTTTGGTCAAGAGGCCCTGGGCATGGAGAAAGCCAGTGCCATTAAACTGCTAAGCTACTATAGTATAGGTTCGCTGGTTTCCGTTATTCTGTTAGCCGTGGTGCTTGGCAGATTCATTAAACCGATTACCGTCATGATTGTGTATCCGTTTATTGCACTGCTTTCCTTGCTGGCTTTAATTACATGGCACAATCCTGTCGCTACGATAATCAGTTCGTTCTTAATCGGATTGTCTACCGCAGGTATATTCCAAATTGCTCTCACCGTTATGACGGAATTTTTCCGCAAAAACAAAGGAACTACGACTTCTCTCGTGAACATTGCAGCCAGTCTTTCGTTCATCCTGATGCCGTTAGCTACCGGGGGCATGTCCAAGAGCCTCGGAATTACTTCCGTGTTCATTCTGGATATTGCGATTGCCGTAGTCAGTATTTTGCTGGCCGTGTTTGTTGCTTATCGATATAAAAAAGTGTTTCATTAAACTACACAGATAACTTGGAGGCTTATATCATGAAAAATGCTGGGCGTATTGACGGAAGAACACAATTAATCGGATTGCTTGCTACACCGATCGGACATTCTTTGTCCCCGGCTATGCATAATCTTGCGTTTGAAAAGCTGGGCCTGAACAACGCGTATATGGCCTTTGAAGTAGGAAATGAACAACTGGAAGAAGTGGTAAGGGGGATGCGTGCTTTGAACATACGCGGTTATAACGTGTCCATGCCAAACAAAACAGCCATTGTGCAGTACCTTGACGAACTGGACGACAGCGCTAAATTTACAGGTGCCGTCAACACCGTCGTGAACACGGAGGGTAAGCTGAAAGGCTACAGCACAGACGGATCTGGTTATGTTCGTAACTTGCGTGAACACGGTATTGATCTGAAAGGCAAAAAAATGACACTCGTCGGCTCTGGCGGTGCAGCTACACCCATTGCTATTGAAGCGGCTCAAGCAGGTCTGGCTGAAATTTCAATTTTTGCCCGCAACGATCAGTTCTTTGCCCGTGCAGAAGAAAATGTCCGTATTATTAATGAAGATATGAAACACACCCAAGTCAAAGCGAATATATATCCTCTGGAAGATCAAGAACAACTGCGTGAAGAGATCCGCACAAGTCATATTTTCGCTAACGGTACAGGTGTCGGCATGAAACCACTGGAAGGAAAAAGCGTGCTTGAAGATGTGTCCATGCTTCGTTCCGACCTGATCGTGACCGATGTAGTATACAGCCCGGCTAAATCCAAGCTGATGGAACAAGCCGAATCCGTAGGTGCAACAGCCATTAACGGTCTGGGCATGATGCTGTGGCAGGGCGCACTTGCCTTCGAGCTGTGGACAGGCCAGGAAATGCCGGTCTCTTATATTAAAGAACAGCTTTTTGCTGACAAGCTGTAAACATAGAGCTACTAACAAACGCATCAAGCAATGAATTCCTTCTATTATATACTCATTTATGTACTCAAAAGACTATGCTCGGCGAATGAACACTTCTGCCATGCATAGTCTTTTTATTAATCCTTATAAGGGTCAAATTCATTGGCCCCAGCCATGCATACCCCAATAGGCTTGAGCTCATGCAGAACCTCCACCGTCTCAGCATGAGCGTCCAGCACCTCGCGCAGCTTGCGGTAAACGAACGGGCTTTCATCCGTACCCGCTCCGCGCAGCTCGACACCATAGTCCTGTACGGCCTCCTTCATCTGCAAGTCCGTAATCTGCCCGCCGCTGCGCGTACGGGTTTTCCAGTTTATTTTACCGGCTGCCTGCGTACGGCTCATAATGCGTCCTGCACCATGAACTGTACTATAGTAGGAATCGCGATTTTCTACCGTATCCTTCCCACGTACAATCACCGAAATATCGCCCATGCTTCCGCCAATAAAACCTGTTTGACCAGGAGCCGAGGGAGTAGCACCTTTGCGGACTACAATCGTGTCACGTCCATCATGCTGCTCTTTCCAAGCGTAATTATGGTGATTATGCACGGCAAAGTCCGCTTCGGTGCCCATTATACCAAGCACCTGATCTATTACATAATCCCGTCCCGCATAAGCATAACGTCCGGCAAGCCGCATCGCACGGTAGTACATATCCCCCAACTCACTATTCATGTCCAGCAGCACTGGCGGTTGATCCATATGCTCTCCCGGCGCTTTTCCGAGAAACTCCCGTCCTGCCGCCAAATTTAGAAATCCGCTTGCTGTTTTGTGCCCAAAGCCCCGGCTGCCAAAATGATTCGCAATCCAGACCTGACCTGTCGCTTCCTCCACGAATACGTCAACAAAATGATTACCACTTCCCACCGTACCCAACTGGTCTCTCGCCAAGGATTTCAGCTTGTCATGCTCCTGTTTCCCAATCGCAGCATATACCGCCCAATCCGGGTCATCGAACAGCTCATGGTCTACCTGAACCGCATTTACACGGCCTACGCCAAAGGAAATATGACGTGCAATCTCATCCATAATGGATGACATACGTGGCAAAATATCTGCTGCGGACAGCTTGGTCCTAACCGCCTTGTTTCCGCATCCGATATCATACCCGACACCCGAAGGTGAAATTTGTCCGTCATATACCATCACGCCACCAATCGGCTGACTGTAGCCTTTATGATGATCCGCCATCAGCAGCGCTTGAATCACATTACCTTTACTATTGCAACATATACTTTTAAACGTTGAACCTGTCAATAGCATTATGTACGTTTTACCACCTTCCGAACAGGGCGTAAGTATTACAAGCACAGCAGCAGACGTCCCATAAAAAAATGAAAAAGGATATCCAAGCAGCCAACAAGACTGTAGGATATCCTTTTATACTATTCATATAGATCGCTCTGCTTAACATCATCGATGATGCTTATTGTGCCGCTGAATGCGTACGTTTAAAATCTTCTTTTACCGCGGCCAGCAGCGCTTCATCTACCAGGAGCTGCAACCCCGATAAGGCTAACGCCTTCGCGCCAGTCACTAAGGCTTCCTCTCCCTTGGCAGAGCCAGCCGCTTCCCGAAATTCCACCGTATGTGCGATCAGATCATCCGGTCCGATTTTAATGTAGGCATGCGCAGTCGGAATGACATGGCTCACATTACCCGCATCCGTCGAGCCGATTCCGCCACGGGGTCCACGATCCAATTGTTCCCCTAGCGCTTCCAGCTCCCGGCCTACAACTTCATCCAGCGTATCGTTTAGAATGAAATCACGCACTTCATTTTGAAAACGTTCAATCTTCACAGTAGCCCCTGTTGCCAATGCAGCAGCTTCTGCGATATTGCGAACCTTCGTGGAAATCTCCTCCGTGCGCTGCCAAGTGCTTGCCCGAATGAAAAAGCGCGCCGATGCGTAATCCGGGATAATATTGGGCGCGTCTCCCCCATGCGTAATAATGCCGTGAATCCGTACATCGGTGGGAAGCTGCTGACGCAAGGCATTGATGCCGCTGAACAATTGAAGAACCGCATCCAGCGCATTAATCCCCTCCTCCGGTGATCCGGCTGCATGAGCCGCTTTGCCGTAAAAATGAAAGTCCAGCGGGTCAACCGCCAGGCTTGGCGAAGTCAGCCGGGTTACACCAGACGGATGAACCATCAGCGCAGCGTCAATCCCTTCGAACAGCCCATGCTTTACAAAGCTTCCCTTCGCACTGCCATTAGGCCCACCTTCCTCTGCCGGAGTGCCGAATACATACACCTCGCCTCCCGTCTCGTCAATCACCTGCGCCAAAGCGATGGCGGCAGCCGTACTCGCCGTCCCGATAATGTTATGACCGCAAGCATGGCCCAGGCCAGGCAACGCATCATATTCCGCCAGGTATCCGATTTTAGGACCTTGTCGGGTCGAAGCCTTACGAGCAACAAATCCCGTTTCGTGACCCGCTACGTTACGAGTTATCTCAAAACCCGCCTGCTGCAAAATATCCGTCAGTACCTTGGAAGCTTGAAATTCCTGATTGCCGATTTCAGGGTTAGCATGAATAAACCGACTTGTCTCCGTATAGAGCGTCCGGGAACCCTCGATTTGTTCTATAATCCGCTGCTTGTGTGTATCCACCGTATTCGTTGCACTCATCGCAATCTCTCCTCTTTTTTAGAATAATATGCTTTCAATCCTACTTTTCAAACGCCCTTACTTCTTTTGCGCTTTGACATCCGCCACCAGCTTATCCAATGTAGCCTGTAGCTCCTCGGCAGACTGGTCTACCACTACGTTGGCTCCTTTGGAATCCTGTTTTACAGCTTCCGCGACCTCCGGATCATGGTACAAATCCACAATCGTTTGGTAGGTTGCATTGTCCTTATCCTCTGCACGGGCGGCAAATACGTTAACATAAGGCTTCGCTTCCTCGCTACTTGCATCATCCTTGTAAATGGACGCGTCCAGCTTGAGCCCGGCATCTGTAGCGACACCGCTATTCACAGCCGAAGCTGCTACATCAGACAACACACGCGGCGTCTGTTGGGCGACGACAGGAACGATCTCCAGCTTTTTCGGATTGCCTTCAATCTCATCCGTGGTTGGATACAAGCCTGCACCCTTCTTCAATTCAATCAGCCCGGCAGACTGGAGCAGTTTCAAAGCACGTCCCTGATTGGAGGGATCATCCGGTATAGCAATTTTGGAGCCGTCAGGAAGTTCCGATACATTTTTGAATTTTTCGGAGTACAGCGCCATCGGAGCAATGACCGTTGCACCAATGGGAACAATGTTCAGATCATTTTCCACGTTGAACTGACTGAGGAAAGCCAAGTGCTGAAAGGAGTTCAAATCCACCTCTTTATTGGCAAGCGCCTTGTTGGGCAACGTGTAATCCGAAAAGCTGATTAGCTCGATTTCAATATTTTTAGCCTCTGCTTTCTTCTTAAACACATCCCAATATGTGTCTTCCGACCCGGAAACCCCGATTTTAACATGCACCTTGTCATTTGCACCTGAGCCTGCACCGTTAGCCGAGCACGCAGAAAGAAGAGATACACTAAGGATAGCGAGCAAACCCAAGCGAATTATTTTTTTCATATCCATTTCCCCTTTAATCGTTATGTATGATACATGTTTTCAAATCAGCGTCGTAAAAATTTACGTGACAGGTAGTTCCCCGCATACTGGGCAACCTGTACAAAAATGATCAGCAAAACAATCGTGACAATCATTACCGAGGTATCGAACCGTTGATAACCATAGGTCATCGCCAGATTCCCCAGACCTCCCCCGCCCACGGTGCCCGCCATGGCAGAGAAGTCAATCAATGCCACTGTAATAAACGTCAGCCCGAGAATTAAAGGTCCCAACGCTTCCCGAATCAGCACACCCGTGATGATCTGATAAGGAGTCGCCCCCAACGCCTTGGCTGCTTCAATCATCCCCGGATCGATGGAAACCAGATTATTTTCCACAATCCTCGCTACAGCAAAGGCCGCTACAATGGTCATGGGGAAAATAGCCGCCGAGGTTCCAATGGTGGTCCCCATGACTAAGCGCGTAAACGGGCTAATCGCGACCAAGAAAATAATAAACGGAATCGGCCGGATGATATTAATCAGCAAATTCAAAAGCATAAATACAAATTTGTTTTCAAACAGGCTCCCTTTGCGTGTCACATACAATAACAAACCAATGGCAAGCCCCAAAATACTGGCGAAAACCAGCGTGACGACAACCATCAGAAGCGTTTCTCCTGTAGCCTCCACCACCTTCAGCCAAAATGTATCCCAATTAACTCTCATGATCGACGACCTCCCTGACTTCCACCGTCGTTCGCAGTTCTTCCACGACCTTATCAACCTCGTCTTCGGCCCCGATCAACTCCACAATGAGGCTGCCGAACAGTGCTCCCTGTAGCTCATTAATGCTGCCGTATACGATGTTGTAATCCAGATTGTATTTGCGTGTAGCCCTCGATAGCACGGGTTCACTTGTCGCCCCATCCCGAAAAATAAGTCTGTACAGTCGTCCGGCGTGGTGCTCCCGAATCTTCCTCAGCAGCTTGGGTGAAAGCTGATCATTCAGCACTGAGCGAATAAAATTTCTCGTCGTTTTCGTCTGTGGATTGGCGAATACATCGAACACATTGCCCTGTTCTATCACCCTGCCATTCTCCATCACCGCGACACGGTCACAGATACTACGGATCACGTTCATTTCATGGGTAATGAGTAAGATCGTAATCTGATACTCCTCATTGACTTTTTTCAGCAGCTTTAATATATCTTCTGTCGTCTCTGGGTCGAGCGCCGAGGTCGCTTCATCACATATCAGAATATCCGGCGAATTTGCCAGCGCTCTGGCAATGCCAACCCGTTGCTTTTGACCGCCAGATAGCTGCTCTGGATACGAATCTGCCTTATCCTCCAGCCCTACAAATTGCAATAGTTCCTTAACACGAGAATCAATCTGCACCTTTGGCAGTTTAGCCAGCTTTAGTGGATAAGCCAAATTCCCATACACGGTACGCGAATTGAATAAATTAAAAGTCTGGAACACCATCCCGATCCGCCTTCTTAAATCCCTTAGCTCCTTGGGGCGTATCCGGGTAATATCCTGATCATTCACGACAATTCGCCCCTCTGAGGGACGCTCCAGCAAATTCACAAGCCGTAACAACGTGCTTTTACCTGCTCCACTGAAGCCAATGACGCCGAAAATCTCTCCTTTTCCAACGGATAACGTAACGTTTTCCAAAGCACTTACCTTTCGATTGGGCAAAGAAAATATTTTGCTGACCTGTTCAAACTTAATCAAACCTGCTTACCTCCTTACATTTGCACCTCTGCGTTCCCACTTTTTTAGTAATCCGGTTGAAATAATCGGAATTATAGCCTAAAAAAAGCTCCCTTGGCTCCGTTTATACCGGAGGTGGGATTATTTAACTATATACCGTATGGTTAACACCTTAAGACAAGAAGGAGAATCTGTCAATAAAAATGAATACATCCTTCATCCTCCTGTGATCACAGCCGCTTACACTTTTGGGCATACAAAACCAAATAAGGCCGACCGGATGTTTGCAAAGTTTGCAAAACCGGCAGCCCTGTTCACTGTTTAAGAGTATCGTTAAATCACTAACCAACTAACGTGCAGTCGTATCTTTCAAATCCGCTTCAAAGCGAAGGCCGATCTGCTGTCTTGCATCCTCCATCACTTCGGCGACTGCGAGTGAACATTCCAGTGAGTTAATGGAGCTATTGCGTTCTCCGCTTTTAATCAGATCAATAAACTCCTGAATTTCATAATACATCGGTTCGCGCGTCTGTGCTTTCGTCAAATCCTCAATTGTGCCGTCCCGATAATGAATTTTCACCTCATACGGTTGGCTAATTTTATCAATCACCATCGTTCCATTTTCACCCTGAATTTCGGCAGGTAAATATGAATCGGTAATTTTGGAATGCATCACGACGGCATCCATATCCGGATATCGCATAGCGATGCTGCCTTCCCCATCTACACCAGAGGACAGGAGCACACCAACCGCGCGAACTTCCTCCGGTTTGCCGAACAATGCCACCATAGGATACAGGCAATAAACCCCAAGGTCCATCAATGAGCCATTCGAAAAAGCCGGATTAAAGGCATTCAACACTTTTCCTTGCTTAAAAGCATCAAAACGTGATGAATATTGACAATAACTTGCAAAATAACGCCTAACACGGCCTATTTTATACATATGGTCTTTAACAATTTTAAAGTTTGGCATAAGCGTAGATTTAATGGCCTCCATTAGCAAAACATCATTGATGCGCGCAGCCTCAATCATGCTCTGCACCTCCGTTGCATTGGAGGCAAACGGCTTCTCACACAGTACGTGCTTTCCGTGATTCATACACACAATCGCCTGCTCCGCATGCAAGGAGTTGGGACTGGCAATGTATACGGCATCCACCTGATCACTTGCAGCCATTTGCGCCAAGTCTGTAAATACCTCCGGATGGCTGTTGTTCTTGGCAGCAAAAGCTTTGCCTTTATCCTCTGTTCGTGAGTATACCGCCGTCAGGGCAAATTCGTCCGTCTCTACCGCAGCTTGAATAAACCTCTCCGTTATCCAGTTGGTTCCAACAATACCAAAACGTATCACAGTATCCCATCCTTCCCCGTGAGTAATTTACATTTAAAATATGTATCCATTCTCGCATTCTAGCCTAAGCTTGTCCACTATACAGTTGAGCATACTTCGTCCTTGGAGATAATCTATTCGACAAAAAAAGACTGCGGTCATCAGCCAAATTCATTCTGATTGTACCACAGTCCTTGTATGTTTATTGGGTTTTATACCTCTATTTTTTAGAAATCACCTTGCCTACCTCTACCAAAATGGCATCCATGGAAGCTGGGTCATGCACGTCATATTCATCAATGTTCAGACGCAGCACAGGACAGGCATCGAACTCATTGATCCAATTGGAATACCTGCGATACATTTGCTCCCAATAAGATCGCTCTGTCTGGATCTCCATTTCACGACCGCGCTCCTCGATCCGACTCAGTATGGATGGCAAGCTGCCTTCCAGATAGACCAGTACATCCGGGTGCGGGAAAAATGGCGTCATCACCATCGCCTCAAACAGACTGGTATACGTTTCATAATCCGTAGGGTTCATCGTCCCCTGATCGGCATGCATTTTCGCAAAAATTCCTGTGTCCTCATAAATCGAACGGTCTTGCACAAAGCCTCCACCGGACAAGAAGATGTTTTTTTGCTCCTTGAAGCGCTCGGCCAGAAAATAAATTTGCAGATGAAAGCTCCATCTTTCGAAATCATGATAAAACTTCTCCAGATATGGATTATGATCTACCTTCTCCAGGGAGGTTTTAAAGCCAAGGCGTTCAGCCAGAGCCCCCGTCAGCGTGGATTTACCCACACCTACCGTACCCGCTACCGTAATCAGGGCATTCGCGGGGATGTTGTAATTATTCATTGTATAAGCTCCTTTACATCGGAAACAATCAGTTCAAATTGTGCTCGGTTTTCTACAAAATCAATCTCATTCCCGTTAACGGTCAATATCTTGGGAAAAGGAGCCTGTTTGGCGAGAAATTGCATGCCTTTATCATAATCGATAATAAGTTGCTCCAGATAGGCCGGGTCCATCTCCTGTTCAAAGGAGCGCGCCCGTTTGCGAATTCTGCCCAGCAACGTATCCAGATCGGCTTTAATGTATATGATCACGTCCGGCTTAGGCATATCGTCGGTGAGCAGATGATAGATTTGGCGATATTTTTCAAGTTTCACACCCTTTAGGGTCCGCTCAGCAAAAATGAGGTTTTTATAAATATGATAGTCGGAAATAACAGGCTGTGCCTTCTCGATATATTGCAGGCCGGTATCCTCCAGTTGCTTGTACCGATTGCAGAGAAAGAACATTTCCAGTTGGAAGCTCCACTCATCTATATTTTGATAAAATTTATCGAGAAACGGGTTCTCCTCGACAATCTCTTTAATAATCGGCATATGCAGCTCCGTTGAAAGCATGGAAGCCAACGTCGTTTTCCCTGCTCCGATCGGCCCTTCAACAGCTATAAATGGGGCTTGTTTCATGTAGTTCCGTTCCTCCTTGTACTTCGGTCCATCCCATGGATAGCTATCCTATTGTATCACAAGGAAGTAGGCTAAAGGCATATACTTTCTCTTATGTATCCTCCGATAAAACAACAAAACAGGGGAGCTATGTCTTCCTTCATAGCTACCCTGTTTCTCCTTGAACATTTCTGCCTTACGCTTATTTAAACCAGCCTTTTTCATTAAAACGCGTAATCGCCTCAATTCGATTGCTGACACCCAGCTTATCCAGAATGACTGAAATGTAATTGCGCACCGTCCCTGTCGTCAGGTACAGCTCACCGGCAATCTCTTTGGTGTTCTTCCCGTCAGCAATGAGCGCCAAGACGGTCTTCTCACGCTCGGTCAGCGGGTTAACTTCGGCATAAGCATCATCGACCAGCTCTGGAGCATAAATGCGACGGCCTGCCATAATACTTCGAATCGAAGAAGCCAGTTCTTCACTGGGACTGTCCTTGAGCAGATAACCGTGCGTGCCTGCCTTGATGGCCCGTTCAAAATATCCGGGACGGGCAAACGTGGTCAGAATCAGCACCTTGCAATTCAAGCCCTTAAGTTCCTCAGCCGCATCCAATCCGCTCTTGATTGGCATTTCGATATCCATGATGCATATATCCGGCTGATGCAGCTTGACCAGCTCTAAAGCCTCTTCCCCGTTGCTTGCTTTTCCGACTACTTTCATGTCCTCTTCCAAGTCCAGCAGGGAGGCCAAAGCACCCAGCAGCATACGCTGGTCTTCCGCAATGACGATTCGAATCATGGCCCCACCTCCTCATTTGGCTTTTCAGTGATATTCGGCACTTTTATGATCAGGGCCGTTCCCTGATCTGAACGCAGTTCCATACACCCGTTTACAAATTCGAGCCGTTCCTTCATCCCTTGCAGACCATTCCCCCGAAAGGCTGCACTTTCTCCCGTAACGCCGACTCCATTGTCCTGAATCCGAAGGGTCAGCTCCTTACGAGACGGCTCAATGGTAATGGAGCAGGCTGTAGCGCCACTGTGCTTCACTACATTGGTCACCGCCTCTTTCATGCACATACTAAGCACATTCTCGTTCATCAAAGACGTATGCTCCAGCTTTGGGTCGCCCTCCAAGGTGAATTCAATGTGAGCAGCCTTTAAAATCTGCCGAATACGCAGTAATTCATCCTCTAATCGCATACCTCGCATCTGAGTGACCATTTCCCGCACTTCTTTTAACGCACTTCTCGCCGTAAGACGAACATCGTTAATTTCAGCGTGAGCCCGCTCCGGGTACTGATCCATCAGCTTGCCAGCCAAATCACTTTTCAGTCCGATGAGTGACAGCTTTTGACCGAGAGTATCATGCAGGTCGCGCGCAATTCTTTGCCGCTCCTCCAGCTTAATCAATTCCGATATTTTCTTATTGGCATCCTCCAATTGCACTTGAAGCCGATCACTTTTATTTCGGTTAAAAGTGGTTATCGGAATCAAGATTACACCAAGCAGATTCAGCAGAATAAAAGGAAGCTGCTTAATAAAAACAGGATCTTGAGCTACGAAGCCGTAATTGATCAATCCAATGGTACAGACCATCAGAACAATATACAGTGTAGTGAATGCGGCCTTGTTTTTGATATTACCAATCAGAAAAGCGATAAATATCGAGAAATACATATAGCTGAATAACAGCGTCATGGTTATGGATATCGCAATCTGTACACTGGTCCAGAAGTAGATCAGCCAGCCTTGAGAGACAAAAGCCAGTACATAACAAGCAAAAAACACTAAAATAATGGCGGTACCCAGCACAATATGGCCTGTAGATGAGGAGCTAAAATAATAGAAGGGCAGGATATAAAAGACAACCCATACATAAGGGTTAAGTCCCGTATTTCTTTGAAAAATCTGATACCATTTTTGCATCCTGCCCACCCTTTATCATTTCACTAATTCAGCTTATATCCCTTATCTTATCATACCGTGTTTCGTACAAAGCTATTTTCTTTCCGTGCTCATAACAGGTGTAGGGACGGGTTTCGTAACGGCAGCACGTTTGCTGAGCAACGGCTTCACTTGTTTAAAGGTCAAAAAGGTTTTCGTGCTTTCATCCCAAAGCCGGAACTTCAGAGATTGCAGACTTGTGCTCACCGTGATAGTCGTCGCTTTTTGAAGCTGCGGGGTGGCATCATGCGCCTTCTCCAAATTGTAATTCGGTACTTTCGGACTCAAATGATGAACGTGATGGAAGCCGATATTACCTGTAATCCATTGCAACACCTTAGGAAGCTTATAATAAGAGCTGCCTTCTACGGCTGCGTTAATATAGCTCCACTCTTCATCATGCTCAAAATACGAATCCTCAAACTGATGCTGTACATAGAACAACCAGATTCCCAGCACACCTGATACAAAAAAAATAGGTGCCTGTATCAAAACAAAATTCTGCCATCCGATGGCCCAGCACAACAGAGCGTACAAAACGACGAGGGATACATTCGTCAAATAGGTGTTCATTTTTTCCTTGCGTTTTGCCTTCTTTGTGTTAAAGCGATAGGAAATCAAAAAAGTGTAGATCGGACCGAGTCCGAACATACCCCCTGGACTTCGGTATACACGATAAGCCAGTCGTGTCCATGCGGAAGCTTCTACATACTCTTCCACCGTAAGCACCCACATATCACCTGTGCCCCGTTTGTCCAGATTACTGCTGGTTGCATGGTGAATCGCGTGGCTATTTTTCCATTGTTCATACGGGCAAAGTGTTATAATACCTGTAATCGTGCCCACAATGTCATTCAGTTTGCGACTTTTGAAGAACGATTGATGACCGCAATCATGAAAAATGATAAATGCTCGTATAACAAATCCGGAAGTAATAATAGTAATCGGAAGAGTCAGCCAATACGATACCGACAGACTAAGATAAGCGGCATACCATAGCAGGATCAGTGGACCCAGGGTATTAATGAGTTGCAGAACGCTGGATTTCATGTTTATTTTCTCATAGGGAGCCATGTTTTTTTTCAATTGGGCTAATGGGAGTTGTGTCATACTTAATGTTGATCCTCCTTTAAAATGACGCCCGTATCTTGATCTCGTCAGGCGTACATGTTGATCTAACCTCAGTATAAGGGGATACCTGTGTTCGCTGTAGTCATAAACGTCATTTCGGGAATATGACATTTGTCATATAGACAAATAACATGACCTCTTTGCCAAATGTTCACGGCTTTCTTTTCGGAAGATTATTTGCTAAAATATAAGATATATAACGCTGTATGTGACTGGCGAAGTCAGTGGAATCAACCACGAGGGAGCATACAATGAAAGCGTGCCGTTCGCCTGGGAGAAGTATTTGCAGAGGATTCGTCTGTCGTGACGACCTTGTGCAAATACTTTTTTTCGTTTTACAAGACTATAACACCCTGTTGATTCCATCATGCGATAAATTTAGAGGAGGTTCGAACTATGGCTATCATTATGAAATCCAAAGAAGCAGCTGAGCAAGTGTATGCAACGATCCGTACCAAGGTAGAACAAATGAAACAGCAAGGGCATCGCCCTCATTTGGCAACACTGTTGGTAGAAGGCGATCCTGCCTCTGCCTACTACGCCCGGACCAAGCAGAAAATAGCGGAGAAGCTGGGCATCTCCTTTCATCTTCATACCTTTGACCGCCATGTAAGCGAAGCCGAACTCCTTCACCTGATTGGCAGCCTGAATGAAGCCTCCCATATACATGGTATTATGCTGGAATTGCCTCTTCCCCAGCATCTATCCGCCTCCGTCATTAAACAATCCATCGCCCCGTACAAGGATATTGATGGAATTACCCCAGGCAACAAGCTGGCTACCGTTACAGGTGAAAGCGGATTGTATCCCGCTACGCCTCAAGCCTGTATTGAGCTGCTCAAGCATTACGGTCACACGTTGGCAGGCAAAAATGTCACCCTTGTCGGCATAGGACAGACGGTGGGACTCCCCCTTTTTCACATGCTGCAAAGAGAAAATGCCACCGTTACCGCCTGTCATGCAGGCACCCGTGATATTGCAGAGCATTTGAGTCATGCGGACATTGCTTTCGTGGCAGTCGGTTGCCCTGATGTGATTACGCAGGATATGGTCCATCCCGGCCTGATTCTGGTGGATGCAGGAATTAACGAGACGCTGGGGGGAAAAATAGTGGGGGATGCCGCTTCGGACGTTGGGGAAAAGGTACATGCGATTTCTCCGGTTCCCGGCGGTGTCGGCACATTAACGACTGCCATCTTGTACAAAAATCTGCTCAAAGCGATTGATCTGCAACAATACTCCCGAGAGGTGGTTTATTCATGAGTGAACTGTCGTGGAATGATTCCATTCGACATTTTCTGAAAGAAGCTGGAAGCGCAGCGCCTACCCCCGGCGGAGGAAGTGTATCCGCACTGGCAGCGGCACTGGGCGTGGCTATGACCTCCATGACCGCCAACCTTTCCCAAGGAGAAAAATACGCGCATGTTCATGGTCAAATCACTGAAGTGATTCATAGCATGGAAAATCTGTCTGCGCGCTGTGAGGAACTGATGACCGCAGATATTCAATCCTTTGAACAATACATGACCGCATTGCGCTTACCCAAAGAAACAGACGAAGAAAAACGCTATCGCACCCATTCCCTACAGACCGCGGTGATCGCCGCCATTGAGGTGCCGATGCGTTTGCTGGAAGTATGCCGGGACGGAATGCAGCGTGCCTACAGTATTGTGGAACTGTCCAACAAAAATGTCATTTCTGATCTCGGCATAGGCGCGATCCTGTTCGAGGCTGCCGCCCAATCCGCCCTGCTCACCGTTGAAATTAACCTTGCTTCACTGAAAGATTTGGATGCCAAACACGCCTATGAAGCGAAAACGGCTGCACTCATCCATGAAATTGGACAAATCAAAGCTCAAACCTTATTGATCGTGCGCAGCCGAATAACAGGCTAAAAAACAACCTCCAAATCCACTCTAAGCGTGGGTTTCTGGAGGTTATTTTATTCGAATAGATGTGTTTTGGAAAACTTTTCTATATATTCTTCGTCTATTGATAAGGAGATATTCCCCAAGGCATTATTTTCACCTTATATACATTGATGAAGAAATGAGGAAAAACACATGAAAAGACGTACTCTGTTAATCAGTATGATCGCGTTGTTATTGTTCAGTTCCAGTGCATGGGCGGCCGAAGATGAGTTGACGTCCCGTATTCGCTCCTATGATTCCGGGAGTCTGATTCAATCCGATGGGAGCTTGTGGTTATGGGGCTATAATCAATCCGTACCGACTCGTGTAGAGGATAAGCCAAACGTTGTAAGAACATTTTCGAATATAATCCAGGAAGGCGATCTGATATTTACCTTACAAGATCATTCCGCCTGGTATGTGCCAAGAAACAACATTTCTGAATCCGTGAAATTCATTCCGCTGGAAGGACTACAAAACATCATAAACGTGCGTATTATGAATGATCATGTGCTCGCCCTAAACGCCGAAGGAACCGTATTATCCGCTGATCGAATCGAAAATGGTGGCAACTTTGCTCCTTTTCAAACCTTATCCGGCATCGAAAATGTTACAGAATTGGATAGTTACTATGAAGAAAGACCGCAATATGAGGAACGCTGGATCTTCTTGAAAAAGGATGGAAGTGTATGGAAAAATACAAGGTCCTTGCAGGGCTTTGAGCCTGTTCCATCATTAAAGGATATTACTGCTATCTCCAAAAACATAGCCTTAAAGAAAGACGGTACTGTATGGACATGGCCCAAGGTATTTGAAAAAAATGCTACCCCATCCGAAGCTTTATCTGCATCGCAGATTCAAGCCTTATCGGACATCAAAACAATTAAGACCATTGGGAGTTCCAATCTCGCGATTGATCGACAAGGACGGTTATGGTTCTGGGGTGAAACGGTCACAGGTTACTCGGATAGTACAACCTATCACAACGAAAATAACCCTGTATTGTTAACAGGTATAAAGGATGTCAAAGACGTCTTTATCGTTGAACGCTCTATCCTTGCACTGACGACAGGCGGGAATGTATATGAAGCGTCCTTGGAAGGTGAGAAGTTATCGTCCACTGTCCCTTTTAAATTACTCGCCAAAAATATTCAAAGCATCCAGGCCGGATTACGGCATGTGATCATGCAAAAAACAGACGGCACCCTATGGGGCTGGGGGGTCAACAAACATGCGCAGCTTGGCATAGGGGATTATGAATTTCTCTACAGTACGCCGGTTCCGGTACAAAAGCCGATTCTCGTCCGTCTCAATGATACACCTGTCCCCCTAAGTAACGGTGTCATTACCCGCAACGGGCAGGCGTTTATTCCCCTTCGTTCTGTTTTTGACAAGCTGGGGGCCGAGGTCACTTATGATTTTAACAGTAAAATAGCGGAAATTAATCAGTCTAAGACAGGAGCCAATCCCGTCTCTCTGCAAATTAATCTTAAAAACGGGCAGACAACGATGAACGGTAACGTTGTGAAACTCACAAATCCTCCCTTCACTGTAAACGGCATTGGCTATCTTCCGCTCCGGCTGATCAGCGAGACGCTAGGGGCCAAAGTAGATTGGATTCAAAAAGAAGATACTATCGTCATTACGACGAAATCGTAAATCAAAAACCAGTCCAAACACGACTCGTGTTGGACTGGTTTTTTTATGGGTTATCCACTGTAGGATAAGCGGCTTTATAGAGCGGATATTTTTTCAAAAGCCGAAGTAACGAAGCCGGGCGTAATGCAGCGTAAAAGTCCCAATAAGGCAGGTTTGTGAAATCTACCGCCGGCATCACAGTTTTATATTCGCGAGTAAAGTCATTCATGGCGTCAATTCCGAAGGCCCACAGCATCTCCAGTCTGCCATTAGCCAAATCAGCAAGCGGGTAGCAATTTAAACTCGTCAAACTTTTTCCCTTCGCTTGATTCTGACATCTATTATCTCCTTATCAGCTGCTTATACACTGCCAATATGAAGGGTAAGAATCACAGAAAAAGCACCTCACACGGCGATACTGCCCATGTAGTGAGGTGCTTACGAATGAACGTGGATCATATACTTATTTTTTCGCTGTATTCTCTGTTTCTCTTTCAATCAGCATATCCACGATCATATCAATCTGTCCGTTAATGGCGATCGGATCATAGCGATAGTACGTATCAAAATCGTTAAAGAACACTCTATTGTTCTTCACGGCAGGCAGGTTCCCCCACACAGCGGACGATTTCAGCTGCTTAAGCGCGTCTCCCTTTTTCTCCGGGTCATAGGTTGTCAGGAACATATAGTCTGCGTCATACTGTGGCAATACTTCCATCGAAAGCTGTACAGTTTGTTCCTTGGAGTTTACCGTTTTCTTCGGCATGTTCAGCTTAAGTGCATTGTATACGGCTTGTCCGCCCCGGCCTGCATTGTCTCCAAATATCCAAAGGGCGTTCTTGTCCGTTAGCTCATACAAACCAAAGGTAGCCTTTTCGTCAATAACTCCTTTAAGTCGTGCGCGGCCTTCCGCAGCCTTTTTATCAAATGCGGCAATAAATTGTGCGGCCTTCTCTTTTTCTCCGGTAATATCACCAAACAGCTTGACCGTATCATAAATGTTAGTCGTAGTGCCATACGGAATATACAAGGTCGGGGCGATCTTAGATAAAGCCTCATAGTTTGTATCCTTCATCACCACAATCAGATCGGGTTTGAGTTCCAGCGTCTTCTCCAAATTGGTCGGGTCACCCACTTCTTTGGTCCCCTTTTCCTTGAGCAAATCAGTTATGAAAGGATTTTGAAAGGCCGTCGGCTCCACACCCACCACATTAGCCCCTACGGACAGTAATTCTCCGCCGTAAAAGTCCGTCACAATACGCTGCGGTTTGGCCGGAATTTGAATCTCCCCTTTGACCGTTTTAAAGCTTCGCATCTGACCGTCTGCCGTATCAGCGTTTTTCTCTCCAGTGGAAGCTGGCTCTTGCTTATCTCCTGAAGATGAAGCGGAATGATTACCATTGCTGTTTCCGCCGCAAGCGCTAATGAATACAGACAATACGAGCATCATAGCAGCCAAAATAAAAAACGATTTTTTCTTCAACATATTAGCCCCCTATGTATTGTAAAAATGATCTTTTCAATTGCATGATAATGATTATCAATATCGTAAGAAATATATCAGGCAGCCTCCCTGCTGTCAACTTAAAATCGAAGTTTCAAAAAAGAGGGGAACTGGAGAATACCTGACCAAATCATCCGATGAGTGGTTCATCCTTATGAATCATTTGATTCCAGTCTCTCACTGGATTTATGCAAAATACTCTTATAGATAAACCGCAAAAGGCCCTACGGTATATGCTCTAGCATACTATCGTAAGTGCCTTTTGTGCGTACCTGTATTGAAAGATGAACATCCTCTACAAGCTGGGCTTGGATGGCTCCATGCAGCTTTCTGATGAACGATGCTTGGTTTTATATTCTTCTCCCCAATCCTTCATTAAGTTAATAATCGGAGTCAGAGTTCTTCCAAATTCGGTTAGAGAATATTCGACTTTGGGAGGAACCTGCTGATAGACTTCACGGTGAACTACACCATCCTCTTCCAACTCGCGTAACTGGAGCGTCAGCATGCGCTGAGTGATCCCCGGACAGATTCGCCGAAACTCACTAAACCGCTTGGTTCCATACATTAGATGATATAAGAGTATCCCTTTCCATTTGCCTCCAATCACATCCAGTGTGTACTCCACCGGGCAGGCCTGATCCTTTCCATCGGGACATTCTCCAAAGCCGCCTTTCCGATTTCGCATAGGTATTTTTCCCCCTTGGTATCATTTTGTATACTACAGCACATTAATGTGCGTACTTCTAAAACAGTCCTGTATATTCTAATATTAAGCATGCCACTTGGTAAGCGTCAAATTCAATAAAAATTCACAAGGAGTGAGTAAACTATGGACACCGTAACAACAACTAAAAATCAAATCTTATCTGCATATGAGTTCAGACATGCTACCAAAGAATTTGACAGCCATAAGAAAATCAGCGATTCGGACTTCGATTTTATTCTCGAAACAGGTCGTTTATCCCCCAGCTCGTTCGGCTTTGAACCCTGGAGGTTCGTTGTCGTCCAAAGTAACGCCATGCGTGAGAAGCTGCTCCCGTACTCTTGGGGAGCCAAAAAACAGCTACCTACAGCGAGCCATTTTGTACTCATTCTCTCCAGACTGCCTAAAGACATGTTGGCCTCATCCGACTATATCAAGGGTGTAATGGAAAACGTACAGCAATTGCCTGCTGAAGTGGCTCAAGGCAAAGCAAAGGTATATGACGCCTTCCTGAAATCGGATTTTGGGCTGGAGGAAAATGAAAGAGCGATGTTCGAGTGGGGTTGCCGACAAACCTACATCGCACTGGGCAATATGATGACAGCGGCAGCTCAAATCGGAATTGACTCCTGTCCGATCGAAGGTTTTAATAAAAACAAAATTGAACAAATTCTTTCCGAAGAAGGCATCATGGATGCCGAGCATTTCGGCATTTCCTGCATGGCGGCTTTTGGATACCGTCTGAATGAGCCGCGTGGAAAAACTCGGCGACCTGCGGATCAAGTTATTGAATGGGTATAACTAAAGGACGAGAAGACCAAAAAGAACCGAAAGCGATATGCTCTCGGTTCTTCGGTTCTTCGGTTCTTGTTCTTACTGATAGTTCACTTCTTCTGCGAAGTAAATCTCCTTCAAACGATCCTTAACGCGCTGAATTTCCTCTGCTGTTAACGGAGCCGTAGGCTTTAGCTTGAAGTTTCTTCCGGTGACATAGCTTACATCCGTGTTCCTATCCAGGTTGAATGGTGTTTTTGGAACCGGATTTCGGGTATAGTCGGTAAAATCAATAATGGACCATGCCATATCTCCATCCTCCTTGGATAAAATGATCCGCTGTGAAGCATTTTCAGTCCACAAGTAACGCAGATTGGCCGGTGAATTATTGGAGTCCATAACTGCCTTAATGCCGGAACCCCTAAACATGAGCGAAAATTCCGTATGATCATTATTCGATCCAGCTAACGATTCATAAATCTGTTTCAGCCCATCCACTCCCACAATCTCGACCTCACGGTCAGCAGGGAAGTGGTTCACAAAGTTCTCCCATATTTGAGACATGTTATGGTTTTTGGCAAGCCAGTTGATGTCCAAAATAATAGACATGTAGTTTACCGTATTTAAACGTTGATACGGGTTATCTAAATATTGCTGTGCTATATACAGTTGTGGTGCCGCATCCGTTTCAGTCACATATGGGTCACCTGGATGGAGAGTCCAGCGTGAGGAATCCTTTGTATAGCGTGATCCAATGGGATCAATCGTAATCGAGTTCATAAACACGATACCGCTATTATTTGTAAGCCCCTGTGCTGGAACAATCGGATTATCCTTATTGGACCAGTAAGGCATCAAAGGTGAGCCTTCACCATACATGCTGTTCACATTATACTGTGTAGCCGACCACCCCATCGCTGAAGTGATCTTAAAATGATTTTTAAGCCATTGGGCCTGCTCAGGGTTCACCGTAAAACTGGTCAGTGATTTAGGCAGATACTTCCGGTATTGGTCTGTATCCATGCTTTCAAACACCGAAGGTGATCCCAACGAACCGGATTGGTGCAGCTCATTGAGTGCATTATAACGATACATATACAACCACTCGTTCATCCGTGCTTCCCATTCAGGGAGTTCGTACAGATTATTCGGATACCCGTCCAAAATCCCAACTTCATCACCATACTGATCCACATATTCCAAAACCTTTTTAAGCTGCGGGCGATTCGTTTCTACAAAAACAAATCTATTTTCCATGGCCCAGGTCACTTTTAAGTTGGGGCCAAAGTGATCCATCAGCAATTGACGAGCCTGCTCAATTTGCTCTACCGTGGTCGTACTGCCCGCATCTTGTCCCTGTAGCATCATCGAGACAGCAAAATATTGCTTTTTGCGCTCTCCCGGTACTACAGTTAACTCGGCATCGGATATGAAGTGAATTCCCTGAGATGGTGATTCAACCTCGATCTTGAATGGAATGACAGAGTTCACTGCTGGAATCAGATGCAGACTGGCAATATGCCCATCCTTGTCAAATATCCCCCTAGAATCCTCTATCCGAAGCTTCAAGTCTGACGGCAACAAACCTGGCGGTATGACCTCTCCCTTTGCATTGTGAAATACATAGGGCATACTCCAGGCTACAGGGTCTAGAGTAGTGGCCTGTGAAATGGTGTACGTCGCCAAGTATACGGACCTGATTACACTCGGGTCCTCTACTGGAGGAGTCTTCCCTTTCACGATCAGCTTGGTCTGTGCTTTAAGCACCTGATGGGGTTTGGCAATTGTGACTTCTATCTCTACAGGAATGTAACCATCAGCAGCAGGAATATTTTCGGAACGCGCGATTTTCCCTTGTTCATCAAAAACACCTAATGTATCACTAAATGTGTAAGTGACACTTGTGACGCTGACATCGGGAATGCTTACCAAGCGTCCTTCATTGTATAGCTGAAAGGACAGCTGATATGCAGGATACGTTTCCGGTTGATTTACCAACTCCGGCGCCTTGATTACAACCTCATCCACTACAAAATCCGAAGAATGATCCGGTGGAATCACCGGTGGTTTCGGTTTCGGTCCTGGTGGCGGCGTTACTGGCGGTATTACTGGTGGTCTAGGACTAGGATCTGATGGTCTAACTGGCGGTTCCGGCTTCGGCTCTGTTGGTGTTATCGGCGAGTCCGGTGGATCCGGCCTTGGACTATGGCTTCTGGGCTCTTCGATTTCCGGATTCGCCCGCTGATGGCTAATTTCAGGCGCCAAGTCTACCACTACCTTCTTCGATTCTGGTAGGCTGATCGGCTGATTTGTCGTTGCTGCTCCACTTCCTAATGACTCCAGCAAACGCTTGGCACGTTCTCTCAGATCGTCACCGCCTAGCCATATCCGATAAGCAACCAGTGTAGCATCTTGCCGTCTCACAGACTCTTTGGGGTGGAAATAGTGATTTGTATCCCCTTCCATCAGTTCCAACCGTTCCATCAGCCATATGCTCGTTTGTGCATAGTCTGATATATCAGACTGATCCACAAAACTGGATATACTGGAAGCGCGGGTATCTTCAGAAACGCCGAAATACCTGGCATACCAAACTGCCATATCCTGACGAGTCATATTGTGCTTTGCACCGAATAACTGATCACTAATTCCTTTGGTAATGTTCTCTTCCTGCAGGGTCTGCACATAAGATAGAGCCCACGGCGACACATCTGTAAAAGGAACAACACTTCTGGTGTTCGACGTTCGTTTTACGGTTTTAGCAAAGATACTCGCCCACTCCTGCCGCGAAATAAAATCTATGGGCCGGAAGCTGCCATCGTGATAACCAGTAACAACCCCTTGAGCAGCCATGGCTTCAATCGCATCAGCAGCGTAGGAATGCTCAATATCGTTAAAGGCCCTGTCTGCAAAAACAGGTACAGTATGTACGCAGAACAACCAAACAGCTAGTAAACCAGCCATGTACAGCCTAATTTGTTGTAACTCCTTTTTACATTTCATAAGATTCTAGAGCATTTCCCCTCCTTTATGATGTAATACCAGATCACTTCCCCATGTACTCCTGTTCATTTGTGAAAATTTTCTCTTTTGTTTTCAAACGAATTTTCATAACAATTGACACCAAACTGTATATACTTGAATTATCGGAATAATCTCCCTAGGTTTGAATAAAGACTGTAAAAAAAGTCGCTTTAGGTATGCTGAATTATCCTTTAAATCGTCATTATTTCAAAGCCATATATCCCGATCATTTAAAATGGTTTTCATTGGAAATCAAATTTTCATCCCTTTTCTTCCATCACTGTATGTTCTCATTGCCAGCGTAGAAATAAAAAAGATAACAATGTATATAATCCCAGATGGGTATACACTATGTTATCTCTACTATTGCAGATCACTCTCACTTACTTATTTGCTCGTTATTTGGATCACGTATTAGCCATTCTATATCATCTGGGCTATTCTTTTGTAGCAGCACCTTGATAAACATAATAGTAACCCTCTGAAATCCCATCTTGCGGATAAGCTGCAGGATCTTCGCTTGTTACTTGACCTACAAGCTCCCGATTTATAAACGTGTGAGATCCTTCCTCTATTAGCGCTTCAGCAGACATACCACTGATAGGTCTTACTGTACTGGACCAGAATGTAACTAAATATATATCGTCAGGATTAAATTGAAAGCGTCCTTCACTTGGCGTCCCCTCATAAAACAGCTCAGACAAAGAAGTAGCTTCTGACCCTCTCATAAAAATTCGAATATCACTAGTTCCATTCCATCTATGAGGAATTCCACCTCTGGGATTGATATACTCTACAACCTCAGGCTCCTGATCGCGAAGAAAATCAGTAACTGTAAATTTGTAAACCGCATCCGTTATGCTTTCGGTTACAACTCCAGTTGTTTTCCCCGTTTTATAGCCGCTGAAATCTCCATACACATTTGGGGTTTGGCTTAAAGCGGCAAAAAACCTTTCCTGATCCATATATTCTACTCTTCCAGGTACTGCAGTCAATCTATATGTCTTCACCTCAGTACCCTTGTACTTGTCCCAAGTATATTCTGTGGTAGCTGCGTAAGATACCCCGCCGTTCCAGCCCAATGATGCTACTACTAGCAAGGCTAACATCAAGAGCAATGACCATTTTTTCAACATCTTCCCCTTAACCCCTCTCCATTTGCACTCCAATTATTTAATAAAATTATAGCTTCTCTAAAATTCTATTAACAGTTAAAATTTAGAAGAAACTATAGATAATTTATGTCCTTTGTAAATTGGCTAGACCTAAACAAAATTAGTACTTTCTTTCTATTTCTCTTTGGTTTATTATTCATTAGTATGTATTATTATTCATTTATATGGAGGATACCTATGAACCTTAAAATGATTGAAGAGCTATCCTTGAACAACTGGCAGCCCCTGTCCACTTTGCTTTACGATGGATGGATTTTGCGCTTTGCAGATGGTTATACCAAACGTGCCAACTCGATTAACCCGATTCATTATTCAACCTTTGACCTCGATCATAAAATTGGAGAGTGTGAGAACTTATTTTCAGATCGTAACTTGCCCGCAACCTATAAAATCACTCCCTTTATCCATCCCGAGCATTTAGATCGCATTTTAGAGGAAAAGGGCTATTCCCTCATTGACCCAACAAGTGTTCAAACCTTGAAGCTGGATAACCTAAGCAGCCCCCAACTAAATTCGGTGAAAATAGATGAACATATGAATGAAGAATGGTTAGCGCATTTTTGCAGACTCAATCATGTGAAAGATCATCATAAGGGCATCATGGAACGCATGTTATCTAATATCATAACGAAGAAAGGGTTTATCTCGCTTTATGACAACAATCAAGTTATTGCTTGCGGTCTTGGAATTATAGAAAGAGAGTATCTAGGTTTATACGATATTGTGACCGATTTGAATTACAGAAATCAGGGCTTCGGGGAAGAAATGATATTACATTTGCTCCAATGGGGACAAGAACACGGGGCCAGATACAGCTATTTAGCCGTTGTAGCCGATAATAAACCTGCACAACGGCTTTATGCCAAACTAGGATACTCGGAAGTTTATACGTATTGGTATAGGGTTAAAGCTTGAGCCGTTTTTCCGTTTCCGAAGTAAGCTGCTTTTACCTTGGCAAAAGAAAAACCGAGCGAACTCAGTACGTAACCTGAATCTCGCTCGGTCATGATCTCTGCATTTTAGCAGCCGTCTATTTCTTATCTAATTCTTCAATTCTCTGCCGCTTTCCTATGCCAAAGACAAAATAGCCGACAATGACGATCACCATGAATGATGCTCCGACAATCAATGACGTGCGCGTGTCTGGATTGAACCACATTCCAACGATCACCAGGGACAAGAAGATAATGGTGATGTAGTTGCTGATCGGGAAAAAACGAGACTTGAAGGGATGATCTTCCATTTCATTCTTCCACTTTTTTCTGAATTTAAATTGGCTGATCGCCATTGCAAACCACGGTACCATGCCTGGAAGAACACTGGCGCTATAAATATACAGGAACAGCTTGGAATCAGGGATTAAGTAATTAAACAGCACTCCCACTAGCAGCAAGGAAATGGTCGCAATAATACTATTTCTGGGAACCCCGCTTTCGGAAACTTTCCCAAAGAACTTGGGGGCTTGTCCGTTTTTAGACAATGTATATAACATTCTTCCCGCACTGTAAATCCCGCTGTTGCAGCCTGACATCGCGGCTGTGAGAACAACGAAATTAATGATGCCCGCAGCGGCAACAATCCCTACTTTGGCAAAGGTCAGAACGAAAGGACTGCCGATCTCGCCAATTTGATTCCATGGATAGATTGTAACAATAACAAAGATCGCACCCACGTAAAAAATCAGAATACGCCAGATAATATTCTTAATGGCCTTTCGCAGCGTCATTTTCGGATTTTCTGCTTCACCCGCCGTAATGCCCACCATCTCTATACCTTGATAAGCGGCCGTTACAATACAGAGCGCAAATAGAAAACCTTTTAAACCACCTGCAAAAAAACCGCCATGGCTGTACAGATTGGAGAGACCAATCGGTTGCCCGCCGTTCCCCAGGCCAAAGAAGATCATACCCGTGCCAATAATCAGCATAAAGATAATGGCGACAATCTTAATCATGGCAAACCAAAATTCGAATTCTCCATAAAATTTCACAGCCGCCAAATTGGCTAACGCAATAATGATGACACCTGCCAAGGCTGGTAGCCATTGCGGAATGTCAGGGAACCAATAGCCCACGTACACCCCAATGGCAGTAACCTCCGCCATCCCTACAGTAACCCATAAAAACCAATAGCTCCAAGCGGTCAAAAAACCGGCCAAAGGGCTAATATATTTATGTGCAAAAGTAGCGAATGAACCTGTCACCGGTTCGAGAATCAGCATTTCTCCCATCATCCGCATGACAAAAAACATAATAATCCCGGCTAAGAGATAGGCCAACAGCACAGAAGGCCCCGCCCATTTTATCGTACTTGCTGACCCCATAAACAAGCCAACGCCAATGGTGCCTCCAAGCGCAATGAGCTCAACATGCCGTGGCTTTAGCCCTCTCGTTAATTGTTTCGATTCCAAAAAAACGCTCCCCTTCGTATATGTTCATCATCAAACTGAAAGATATGGAAAACAGTCCCTATCCCAAAAAGGATATCGAGATATCGGTCTGCCGTGATGCTGATTTTGCCAATACAGAGCTACTTCATTATCCGAGTGCGTACAAGGAAATCACGTCCAAATATGAATCAAGCCTTGCTGTTCCTGAGTCCGACCCTGTAGCAATGAAAGAATTGTATGACAAAAAAAACGGAAAATCAACACTTGTTAATTAACCAATGGTTAAAGAATAATGGTAAAAAATAGAGGACCAAATTTGTCGTTGCGACAGCTTATTCACTATGACCACGCTTAGAGCTAATATATTTCACGGAAACGTGTTTATCAACGACAAACTTCACTATTGCCCCATCAAAAATGATCATTTTCCTACAATTTATCTACAAATAATTCTTAGTTGCTTTCTTTGCATTCCTGATATGTATTTCATAGCTTGCTCAAAAAGTATTCCTTTAACGTTATAGAAAAGAAATTTTATTGGTTTGTATCTTTCACATACTTGAGCAATTCTCCAGGCTGGCAATCCAGCGCAGCACAAATACGGTCAAGTGTATCCAATGTAATGGATTTAACGTCAGCCCCACCGTCAGACACCCACTGACTTATCGTATTGGGACGTATCCCTGATTTTTTCGCCAAAGCATACATTGACATTATTAACTCCAATATCAACTGTTCGTTTCCCAGCCTCCGCAGGCATTCGTCAGATGTAAAGAAGTTTCATATATGCGAGTAATCATACGCTGAATATTCTTGCTCAGTAGCTTGTCGAACAGGTCATCAGTTATATTTTATTTGCACCATAACCACCAAAAAAAGACCTTAGCAAAGATAACTCCTTATCCCTGTTAAGATCTTGTCTTTGTTAAGGTCTTGTCTTAAACTGTAACGGTCCTGACATTATCTTGTGGATAACGAAGCCCATTTTTGCTCCAGCCACTGATCAAACTCAGCACCCTTGTCACCTTCATAGACGTCGTAGATGTCGACTCTCATCTTGTGCAGCTTCTCGCGAAAATCGTTATAGGTATGGTCGGCTGGCAGGCTTTTTTTAATCCGTACCAGGATCTTCGTCAGGCCCTTAACAAGCTCACCCTCTTTGCGCACAGGCGGCTGTACATTCTCGCCCCATTCCTGAAGCTTGCGGTAAGCGGCTTCCTGAACGGCGTATACCGTATCATTATTCAATCGGTGTGTCAGCACGTCAATCGTCTGCTGGTTCTTCCATGCACCCAGATCATTTACCGCAGCTAGACGCGCTTTCCAATCGGAGGTTCGGTTTACAGCTACTTTAAGCTGCTCATATACTTCTGCAAATTCCTGCTGAGTTTCGTTGTTTTCCAAAATAATCTCATCCTTTTCTATAACTGAGTCAATCTATATTCGATCCTGTAGCGGTTCCACCATTAGAACACTTTGTTCACCTGTTCTTCGACCCTGTGGCTTTACTAAAAAAATCACTACATTTGCTGTTCATCATGATTGCCGTTTGTTAAATATAACATACTTGCAGGTCTTCTTCATATCTCGAACCATCTTCTTTATTTACGAACTTACATGGAAAGTTAAATTGAGCTTTTGATGCTCCGGCTCTCTTGCTTTTAGTTAGAGTAGTACTAGCTTTAATAAAAACTTATGTTCGTATACAATGAATGGGTTGGAAAATATATTCCACATGAAAAGAGGAGATTCATATGACAGATTTTTCATTACAGTTTTATGATTTTAACGCATGGGCAAATGAACAAATTTTCAAGCGATTAAAAGAGCTGCCCAAGGATGCTTATCGTCAAGAAGTTCAAAGTGTGTTTTCATCGTTATCGAATGTATTGGCCCATGTTTATCTTTCCGATCTGGGGTGGATAGAAGTTTTTTCTGGTAAAAGTATGAACCATGCATTGACGTTAGCTGAACAACTAAAAGAACAAACAGAGTCAAAAGGATTAGAGGAAATGGAGATCATGTTTTTGGAGTTATCCGAGCGATTCAAATCGTTCCTGAACCAAAAAGGAAATATAGACAAGCCTCTTGTCATTGAGAATCCTTCTGCCGACCTCATGAAAACAAGGGTATCCGAAATTGTCCCTCACATTGTGAATCATGGAACATATCACCGTGGTAATATCTCAGCCATGTTACGACAAATGGGTTACGCTTCTGTGTCAACAGATTATGGACTTTTCTTATATTTAAAAACAAGGGTTTAGCGTATATTTCCGTGCGTAATTTGACTGGCCTTCGAGTATGGAAAAACCGCCATTCGAAACTACAAAATACTCATACCCCCATTTTTCACTTGACTTTTATTGCTCTACGTTCAGCAGATCAATCTGTAATGGAAAAGTTTGAGTCCATTCTTTCGCAAATTCAGAACAGCGTTAATGCAATACATCATGAATTCTCATACCAAAGAACAAGCAGTACGTGGACGATGTGGCTTTGATTCCGGCTATTCTAGACCCGGCGAGGCAACAAGGGAATTGTTTAAATGTAAGGACAATAACATATTGAGATTGAATTTCGTCCCCAACGAACCCCTCTACTGGATCGGCTACACTCTTATACCAAGCGAGCGATGCTCTCCACATGCCTTGTGGCGGTGATCATGATGCCGTATGAAGCTGGTAGTCCCTTGACGACACGGTATTTTTCGAAGGGTTGCTTTTTCAATCCTAAAATTTTGAAGTTTCTATTTTCGCCAACTATTTGGCACCAGCATTTCTATTACGTCATTTAAGCAGATAGTCACTTTTAACACTTATTATCAAAAAAAAGTTATTGCATTTATTCTCTACTAAAGCTTTTGGCCTCCAAAAGGATCCAATTGTCCTCATCTGGCGGCAAGGCCAATTTATATGCCGGATTCGCTGCTCCCAGCTGCAAAAAACCATTTCCAAAATCTAATTCCACATGAACAATTATTTTATTGCCATTTCATCAGGATATTCAGTAATATCCTTAGCCCTTGCATTGAAAACAGTTTTATAGAACTCTATTGCCTCAGAAGGATTCTTCACTGTTTCAGTCATTGTTACTCCTCCTTTAAATGATCATAACATATCAATTTTATGCTTATATCTTCATTGGATTGAATTCATCAACTCATAGAAATATTTGGAATCCCGAGTCTTATTAAGACTGTACCAGGCATCTAATGTTTTTGAAGAAAATACACCCAAAGCTTTCAAGACGTGTACGGAAAATTCCAACGGAGCTGTTCCAGATGCAGTGATCAGTTTTCCATCCGTTACAACAGACTCCATTTTGTAATACTTTTCGCCCGTGTAAGTGGGACAGATCATTTTAAGGTATTCCAGATCATTGCTTGTATGCCCACGTGAATTCAGCAATCCTGTCTGGGCAAGTCCCATTGTGGCACCACAAATCGCTGCAACCAATATACCTTCCTTTAAACACCTCTCAACGATTTTTAAGATGGGTTGGTGAATTGTTTCTGTCCATGTATCTCCACCGGGTAAAATCAATGCATCCGTGCTTTCAAGGCTGCACTCATCTAGCTTGATGTCAGGCAGTATTTTCAATCCGCCCATTGTAGTTACAGGAATCTTTTCAATTCCCACGGTAACTATTTTTGATGGGGACAGCCCCTTTTTATAATATCTTCCCGAGTTCAATTCGGCAGTTAAGTAACCTATCTCCCAGTCTGCCATTGTGTCAAACACATAAAGATATACCGTATTATTCATTTGCAAGTTCTCCTTATTTTACAATTCATCAAGTGATACCAACCATCCATCGGTAATCAATGATTATCATCATTATAAAATAGCTTCACTGACATCTGCTGTCAGTGAAGCTATTAAAGTTGATAATATTCCATTAACTCCGACGCAACAGCAACAAGTTTTTCCTTCAAACTCTGTGGTTCGATGACTTGAATGGATTTCCCGTAGGATAGGAGAAAATAAGGGACATATATATGAATTGATTTTTCCTCAAGTAAAAAGATTGCTTGATTGGATGTCCGCTCTTTCAGATGATGCCCCAAAAACCAATGCAGGCATAAGTCATCCAATGCCTCTGTCCTGCCTTCGATAATTAAAGAAATTAAACCGTCCTTGCCCACTAAATCAGGTAACAGATTTTGCATAAAAAATTCACGAGCCGAAAAAGCCTCGGGACGCTTAAATATGATTTGAGTACGCTTGGTCTGTAAAATCCGATCTGCCCGAAAGCTACGGATCTCATTTCTTAGGTGGCAAAATGCAACAGTATACCATTTATTGTTCCAGTAGACCATTCCATAGGGATCTATCACCCTATTCTTGGGTTGTTCTTCATGGCTTGAGCGATAATCCATTTCTACAGAAAATTCGTTTGCTACAGCCTGCTCCAATTCTGCCAATACCGGCTGAAGAGAAGGGTCTCCCATGCGGTTAATAACTTCAAATCCGGCTAAATGACGGCTAAGTATACTTTCCTGCTCCTGATTCGAATACATTTTCAATTTTGATGTCGCATTGCCTAATGCCTCACTCAAAGGGTATCCAGCTTCTTTTGCAAAAACAGCAGCATGAAGGAGCGCCTTTTTTTCCTCAATATCAAATAGCAGAGGTGCTCTGATAAAGTTATTCAGCAAGCTATACCCGCCATTATGACCTGTGTCGGATATTATAGGCACTCCACTGGCACATAGTGCATCAATATACCGATAAACTGTCCTTATATTTATTTCTAACTTTTCGGATATTTGTTTTGCAGTCATTTTTACGCCCGAATTCAGCATCCATAGAATTTCCAGCATATTATCGTTTTTTGGCATAACATGAACCCTCATCTTTCATTAAACCTCAATATTTTATAAATATCTTTGTGCCAGAAGTGACCGCAGCCTCACCCAAAGTTTTCTTCGGGATGCCAGAAGGCAAGCAGCATAAAGTGGAACGAGATGTATTTTATCGGGTACGGAAAACGTTCCATGAGCTGGATGCGGAAAAGCCCGGAGAACAACGTGCTGACTCGTATGTCACCTATATGATTGAAAGTCTGCAATACTACGCTCTAGGTGACCTTATCACGTTATCCATTGGACAAGGCAAAGAGTTGGTCGTCGTTCGGGCAGTGACACGGTTAGAGGATGGCTTACTGCGTACCCGTTACGATCTCCAAGCGGAACAGAATATTCGCTATGCCCGGTATGAAAACGATCAGGCCACCGGGATTTCGCTGACAGGAACGGTGCTGAAGGTACAGCAGGATTTCGTCCAGCTTCAACTCGACATCGATCCGAAGCAAGATCCTGTCAAAGCCTGCTGGTTTCCCGTAGCCGCCCGTTATGTTGCGGAAGAACATACTGGCTGGTACGATATGCCTGAAATCGGGGAACAAGTGGAACTGTATTTGCCTACAAATCGCGAACAGGATGCCTATGTGACGGATTCGCTCCGACAACAACGTCACGCAAATGGACAGCCGAATGTGAAGGTATGGCAGCATGTGCAAGGTAGCGGCGTAGAAATGTCTGAGCAAGAATTGACCCTGTCCACCTCGGATGGATTTTCTATTACACTGCACGAGGATACGGGCATCACCATCAACAGTCCGGGGGATGTACAGGTTCAGGGTGGTCACGTGAAGCTCGATGCAGGTGAGGAACTTTCGCTCAAGGCTGGAACGGCGCTGTATCTAAAAGGCGGAGCCAGCAGTATGGTACTGGATGGTGAGACGGATACCAAAGCTCCAGTGATTTATCAGGAAGGTACGGTGAAGGCACCTGTTTTCGTAGCCGACCTCTCTCCTGTGCCTGAGCCGCCATTGATGAGCATCAAAGCGTATGAAGCAGCTCAGTCAGCAGCCAAGGATTCATCTAGCAGCCAAGCCTCTCCCCCTAAAGCAAAAGTCACCAGTCCAGCAGAGCTTCAGAAGGCTAATGCTTTGATGGGGACAGTATCCAAGCTATTAGGTTCCATTCCGGTGATGGGGAAAGTGGCTAGTGTAATGTTAAATACAGTTGGTGGACCCGCAGGTAAAGTAGCAGCAACTGTTTTGCAAGCAACTGCATCGATCCCAGTTCGGAGCAAAGGAACACCTACGACTGGAGGAAACAGCAAGGGGAGCGGAGTTCATCCGTTAAAATACTTGGCTGGTTTAGCCCTTCAAGGACTGATTAGTCAATACGAGCATGAGCAAGCGAGACAAGCCTATTATAGCAAGTGGATTTTAGGAAAAGCATATACAAGTGCGCGTCATATAGCGCATTCCGGTGGCCCACTGGAACTGGTTCAAAACCTGCTGAAAGAGTCAAATGCTATGGTACATGCGTATCAGCAGATTCCTGTAGATCTGAGACAACGTTGGAGGGCCAAGCACGATAGCTACATGGCAGCTGAAAAAGCAAAAGTATCCTATAATTTTGATGAGTATGATAAAAAATTTATGGGTACTATGTGGGTCCTCAGTAAAAATGGAGTTACCGATCAGAAAGCTGCACAAGCTTCTCTTGCCTATAACGAAGCTATCAAAAATGGAGAAATCAAATTACATCACGAACCAGAAAATGTGGATATTTTCGTAGAACAAATTAAAGCAGCAAGAGAAGGAAAGAACTATTGGACAGGAGAAGAAATACCAAAATGGCAGGCAAATGCGATTATTATTAGTAGTGTATTTTCTGAATTTCAGATGGTTGGAAGTTTATACGGTGCTAAATTTGGCAGGAATATAAAGATACCTTCTAAATCAATTAAAGTTCCAAAGTCTACCGTTAAAACTCCGGGAACAGGAATAAGTAAAGTAAATCCGTCTGAGCAAATAAAACAGCGAGTATTACAAAATATCGCTCAGAGCAAGGCTGCAAGGGAAGCATCCAAGTTTGGGGAATATGTAAAAAAAGAAAAGCTTACTCTTGATGCTATTAAGAAACGACAGGCGTTAGAGGGGACGCAAAAACCTACTCAAGCTAAAGCTAATTTTACATCGGAAGAAATTTCAAATCTCCAAAAACATGTTATAGATGAAGCTCAAATGCTAAAAGACAGTGGACTTACAAATAAGCAATTAGGTCCAGCCGTAGCCGGTGCCTACGATAATACCACCGGTAAGTTTTATACAGCAATTAATGATGTAGATGGGTTTGTGCCAAAAGAGTTACATCCAATTATTGAAGCGAGAATTAAAAATATGCCTAAGGATGTTTATGAATCATATAGTCAGTTTACACATGGTGCTGGATCCCATGCAGAAGTATATGCTGCGAACAAGGCTTTGTTAGCTAATCCAAATGCTAGTATTGACAATCTAATAATATATGTTATAAAACCCGGAAGTGCAACAAAGCCTGTAACTAATGTACCGTTCCCGACATGTCCGCATTGTAATTATATTCTAAAAGGATTTAATATTATATCCGACAGTAATAAAAAGTGAAGGAACAAAGGGGCAATAAAATAATGGAGTTATTAAACATTTTATCGATGGAAGAAGTATTGCAGGAAGGCATTGAATTTACTGAAGATGTTTGTTTTTCAGGAAAAAACGGACAAGAAGTTTTTGATAAACCCATAGAAGATGGCGGAAAGCCAATATCGGGTCTTGTATTTGAGAGATATAAAAATGGAAATTTAGCCTACTACTCATATTATGAAAATGGGATTTCAGAGGGAGAATACGTAAAATTTTACAATAATGGTAAGTTAGAAAGTTTTCAAAATATGAATAAGGGTGTGTTATTGGGAAAATCCACTTCTTGGTTTGAGAATGGAGCAATAAAATCTATTGCAGAATGTAAATATGGTTTTAAGCTAACTTACAAAGAGTGGGATATAAATGGGGAGTTAATAACCGAAAAACTAGAGCCTAGTGAATTCGAAAAAAGTATGATTGACAAATATGATGCTTGGGCTAAAGAAAATGGAGAATAAAATAACAGAAAACTTTGATAAAATTCAATATGACTTATCTCAAAATATAAAATTAGAAAATAGTTTTAGCCAAGACAATATACAGTTGATTGCAGGGGTTGATTTAGCATATTGGGAAGAAGATGAAAAGACAATTGCAGTTTGCTGCATATGCGTCGTGGATTTTTTGACGAAAGCTATAATTGAGACAAAGTTTTTAAAAGATGAAATTAAAGTCCCGTATATACCGGGATATTTATCTTTTAGAGAGTTACCTCTCATTATTAATACGTTCAAAACTTTATCCTTTGACCCTGAAATTGTGATGTTTGATGGAAATGGTTACTTGCACCCTAGAAATATGGGAATTGCAACACATGCCTCTTTCCATTTAAATAAGCCAACCATAGGTATTGCAAAAAGCTACTTAAAAATTGGGGCAGTTGATTTTGTTATGCCTAGTGATAAAGAAGGGGCATTCACGGATATTGTGATAAACGGCACAATATATGGACGAGTACTGAGAACACACAAACATGTCAAACCCATATTTATCTCTTGTGGTAATTGGATCGATATAGACACTGTCACTGATATTACATTAGCATTAATTAATAACGAAAGTAGATTACCTATACCCGTAAGACAAGCTGATTTAGAGACTAAAAAAATGAGAAAACATTTCATGAAATATGAAAAATAGGTCTTTAAAATATTTTGTGCAACCTCTTGCTACTCAATAATAAAATTGAGCAATACAACCAACAAATCAAGCACTAACAACTTGATAGATTTTCAAAAGCTTATTTCAACTTGATTCAATGAGTAGGAATAAGCTTTTTGTATGCTCAAAATCAGCAGTGAGATAACCATAATAATCCCAATTTTATAGAACAAAAACCGGATTAACCCCCTAAGTTTGGACACTAACTCTCTCTTGCTCATCGAGACTTCGTTTTTGAAATTATGGACTACTGTCAATAGAATGGACACCCAAAGTCGAGAATTTCAAGCGGGTTTTCGGTACAACCGTTCATACTGATT